>JBARXI010000390.1:0-6671 GCA_049647275.1 Microcoleaceae cyanobacterium | reverse complement strand
AACTTTAGAAAAAATGATTAATGGAGATGCAGCCAGTGGCTCTCTCAAAATCTCCAAATCTAGAAAAGGTATTTGGTATGCACTAATCTCGGTATCTATGGATGTTCCGGAACCGGAATTAGTTAATAGTTGGATTGGAGTTGATAGAGGACAAAATAATCTTGCAGTGGCAGCATTACCCAATAGTTTTGGTAAGTTTTGGAGTGGAAAGCAAGTCAAAGCTTTAAGACGTAAATTTCAATTATTACGCACAGAACTTCAAGAATCTAAAAAGCTGAGAAAAATTAAAGATATTGAAAGACGTGAGCGTAGAATTATGACTCACATTAATCATATTATTTCCAAACAATTAGTACAATTTGCCAAGGATTACAATATGGGTTTGCGGTTTGAAGATTTGTCAGGTATGAGACAAACTTCACTTCAACGTAAGAAAACTAAGTCAGATGCGAGTAAAAACCGAGACCATTGGGCATTTTATCAGTTAGAATTGTTTACCAGGTACAAAGCAATAAGAGCAGGTGTACCAGTAGAGTCTGTACCAGCACCATATACTAGCAAATCAGACCACCGTAACGGTGTGATAGGTAAGCGAGTTAAACATACTTTTACAGGTGTTGATGGTTACACTTGCAATGCTGATTGGAATGCTTCTCAAAACATTGGTCAATGGCTAGGTAAATCATGTCCTTTGAATCTTAAGAAAGCTGTATCTGTAATGGATATGGTTGATTTAAAGGTAGGGGTCAATGACAGTCCCTCAACTGATGAGAAGTAAAAACAGGTGGATTTATCCCCTGTTTTTACAACCGTCAGAATCCACGCGGTTTTAACCCGTGGAGTGTCAAAGACTCTAAGCTATCGTAGTAAAAAAGTCCTCAGTATAGTGGATATCTCAACGATGAAAAAATTTCTGTTTGTCTGCTTATTTTTAATCGGGCTTGGTTGGGCCTTATCTAATTTCTCTGGTTTGGCCAGTAAGGGAGTCTATGACTCAATTGTGTTAGACTTCCGTGAAGATATCGGAGTTAGTAAAATTGTCGATGAAATCAAGACAATCTCCGATGAATACCAAGTCACTCCCCGTCTGAATAGTGAATTTTCTTTATCAGATAATGTGTATATTGTCAAGGGAAATCGCCAACTTCTGAAAGAGCTAAAAAGCTCTCTAGGCAAATATACTGAATACATAGAACCCAACTATGTATATAACACTGATGCCATCATCTTTGAGGGCACTAACGGCGTTCCCAACGACCCCATGTACGGGAAACAGTGGAATCTGCGTAGTATCAACGTCGAATCAGCCTGGAACGAAACCAAAGGTAAAGACGTAACTGTAGCAGTCATTGACACAGGAGTCACTAAAGTTCCCGACCTGCAAAAAACTACATTAGTCCCTGGCTACGATTTTGTTAACGATCGCACATTAGCCAACGATGACAATGGCCACGGCACCCACGTTGCTGGTACCATTGCCCAATCTACTAATAACGAATATGGCGTAGCAGGTATCGCCTACGAAGCCAGCATCATGCCACTAAAAGTATTAGCTGCTAGCGGTGGTGGTACAGTTTCCGATATTGCCGAATCTATAAAATTTGCTGCCGACAATAATGCAGACATAATTAACATGAGCCTTGGTGGTGGTGGCGAAAGCATGATCATGAAAGAAGCCATCAACTATGCTCACAACAAAGGCGTAGTTATCATCGCTGCTGCTGGTAACTCCAACCAAAACGCAGCAGGATATCCCGCCCGTTATCCCCATGTTATTGGTGTTTCTGCCACTGACTCAAGTGGAGAAAAAGCAGCTTATTCTAATTTCGGTGCAGGAGTGGATATTTCTGCTCCCGGTGGTTCGACCAAAGGTGAAAATGAAGCTGGTGGAATTCTGCAAGAAACCATTAACCCAGAAACTGGCAAGAGTATGTTTGCCTCCTTCCAAGGTACAAGCATGGCATCTCCCCACGTTGCGGGTGTGGCAGCATTAATCAAAGCTAGTGGTATTGAAGACCCAGAGGAAATTACCAACATTCTCAAAAAATCTGCCAGAGTTGTCAAAGAAGACCCACTAAATCATTTTGGTGCTGGTCAGTTGGATGCAGCAGGTGCAGTACAGTTGGCACTTAAAGGTCAAATAACTTTCCGCGACTTCTTCCGGTGGTTGTATGATAACGGCTATATTAATCCTGGTTTCTGGCTTGATGGCGGTGTCGTAGCATTATTGCCGAAGTTGGGAATGGTGTTGGGGTCGTACTTATTAGCTTGGTTACTGCGGAATTATTTCCCTTTCAGTTGGGGTTTCCCTCTGCATACTGGATTAGTTGCTGGTAGCAGTGGGTTGTTTTTCCTCCGTGGTTTCTATGTTTTCGATTTACCTCAATGGCCGATGCGCATGATGGGTAGCTCAGTACCCGAACTCGGTGGGGCAATTCAAGGTAGTGGGATTTTGAATCCGATTTTTGCTAGCGTACTTATTCCAGCGCTGTTAATAGTGTTGTTATTGGGGCACCAGCAATGGAAGTGGTTAGCGATCGGTACTACTATTGGTGTTGCTAGCTGTTTGGCTGTGAGTGCAGTTATCGATCCGGCAGTTTGGGGATTTGGTGCTGGTATGGCTGCTCAAGTTTTCCTAGTTGTGAATGCTCTGTTATGTTTAGGTTTGGCACGTTTGGCAATTAGAACAGAGGAAAGGTTAGCATGAGTAGTATTACAGTAAGCGGTACTGTGGAAAAGAAAGGTTTTGGTACTGGCACTTGGGCGTTGGTGACTGATGGTGAGACTTATGAGTTGAAGGATGCACCTAAAGATTTATGTAAGTCTGACCAGAAGGCGAGCGTTACAGGTGTGGTGCGAAATGATGTGATGACTTTAGCGATGATCGGTCCGGTATTGGAAGTTGAATCTTTTAAAATATTGGATTAATTTGTCACATTAATTCCTGGTTTTGATATTAATAATAAGCCTGCAATGCGGGCTTTTTTTATTGTTTAATTTGTTGAGTAATCTCTACTCTTTTGTCAAGAAAATAATCCTGGTAAGGTTCTGTAATATTAACCCAAATAGTTTTTAGTATAATATCATGTTAGGTTGAATAGTTATAAATTAAGCACAGGTGATTCGCGTTCGCGGAGCATTCCGGAGGAAATCACCCCTACAGGAAGAATCACTCCTACAGGAGTCAGGAGGGAAGAAAAAGGAAGAAGAAGAGGAGAAAGTTTTTTGTTTGCTGGCGCAAAACTGCGTTAACGCGCACCTCGGAACGGAGTTCTATCGCGCTATTAACCAGACATGATATAAACCGAAATAAACGACGTTTACCTGACTCAATAAAATATTTTTTGTCTCTTTTTGGTTTTCCGTTTTTCGTGTAGATAATATCAATTGCTTTGGTGCATATTTCATTTTCTGCTTCAATAATTTCAGTTATACCTTGGAAATAAACACTAAATGCGTTTCCACTAACTGCTGTTGAATCATAAATAACTGCAAAAACTTGCCTATTATTAATAATATTTTGAGAGTGCTGATTTTCTTTCCATGATGACCAATAAAATGTGTAATCTTCATCAAAGCCTTAATAGACAGCTGAGTTCCAAGAGTTTCCTTCTTTATCTACTGTTGCTAAGGTAAAATAGGTAATTTTATTGAGTACCTGTTTTGCTTTTTCGGATGGTATAATAAATACGAGTTTAATAAATAAATGTGTGCTACAAATAAGTAGGTAGGTGGAAAAATTTACAGGTACGTCATTGCGAATGGAACGGAGTGGAAAGAAGCAATCTCAAGGGTATGAGGTGCATCAACATTTCGTTACATAGTGAGGTTTATTCGTGCCTACCTACTTACTGGAAATCAGGATTTTTTTTACAATTAATTCTCAGCCCCAAAAAAAAACCCTACCAAATTTGGCGAGGGTAATCTATCAGGGTGTATCTACCATTTCTATTTCCTCTATTTTTACTCTCGCTCCGGAAATTCTCAATTGAATGTTCTACCAATTCATTTTTGCAAAAAAAAACCCTCACCAAATTTTGGCGAGGGTAATCTATCAGGGTGCATCTACCATTTATATTTCCTACCTGGCTAAAGTCATTCCGGAAATTTTTCACTACTCATCTAAAAAAGAATAATTCATCCTGAAGGAAGACGGAAAAATTAAATGTGAGGGCTGATTTTTACCTGAATACTGATGGTTAAAAGACTTGCAAATGATGATTCTATACATATTAATTAATATCATGTCCGGATGATTAGTAATAAAAAAAAATCTTCTCTTTTTCCCTCTTATCTCTCCTGAATCCTGACTCCTCCCTAATTATTTATAACTGTTTATCCGGACATGATAAGTAGTCGGTTATCTATCAAAAAACAGTGCAATTTCCAAAATATAAATCTTTATAACTATAATAAAATTAATATTAATCTTGACGGTGGCAACGTTCTAAATATTTGCGGGCAGCCCGATCGCCGGAATGATATTCTACACATTCTTGAAATAAATGCCCTGCTGCTTCAAAAGACCTTTGATGATATAACAAAACTGCCCTTTCAAACTTCTCTTTCGTGGCAATTTTAGCTGCCCGTAATTTCGATGACTCAGCAGAAAATACTTCAAATAAACCAACTGCTTTAGCTTTGCCTTTAGCTTTCACCTGTTCGATAAATCGCAAATCATATTCCAAAGGATTATTTAAACGTGCTAAGGTTTGATGGGTAATTAAAAGTGAAGCTCCATAAATTTTGGTTAATCCCTCTACTCGTGACGAGAGATTCACCGCATCACCGATCGCTGTGCCATCCATGCGACCTAATCCTCCCACAGTACCTAACATTAATAATCCCGTATGCAGACCAATACCAATACGAATGGGTTTTATATTGTTTTGTTTCCGATATGAATTGTATATTTTCAACTCCTCCAACATGGCGATCGCTCCTTTTACAGCATCGTCGGCAGAATTAGCAAACAGTGCCATAATTGCATCGCCGATATATTTATCGATAAACCCACCATGTTTTTGAATTTGCGGTTCCATATAACCGAGATACTCGTTAATAAAAGCAAAATTTTCTGTGGGAGTCATTTGTTCTGAAATACTGGTAAAATCGCGGATATCAGAAAATAAAACTGTCATTTCCCGTTCTACTTGGTCTCCGAGTTTTACATCCACAATGCTCTTTTTGTCTAAAAAGCTGAGAAACTGTTCCGGCACAAAACGTTTGCAAGCGTCATAAAATCGAGCATTTTCTAAAGAGATGGCTGCTTGTGCTGCCAAGGTGCGTAATAGTGCCATCCGCGGTCGGGTAAAGGCTCCGGTCGTCAGGTTATTTTCTAGATAGATAATGCCTTGGAGTTTACCTTGATTGATTAAAGGAGTGCAGGCAATTGATTTACACTGATAATTTTGAATGTAAGACTCACCGACAGACTTGCCTTCACGAGTCGCATCGTTCAAAACAACGGTTTTGCGAGTACGGGCGACATAATGCACAATTTTTGAGGAAAGCTGTTCAAACTCATGGAGAGGAAGCGACTGGAATACGGAAACTCCTTTCGACTCGGCTTCTTTTGTTGCTTCTACAAATAAAGCTGAGTCGCGAGGCAAAATTAAGATTCCTCGTTGCGCTCCTGCGTTTTCGACGAGAATATCCATTAAGGTTGCCAGTAATTTATCTAAGACAATCTCGCTGGAAATTGCATTGGTGGATTTGATGACTGTGGCTAAATCTAAAATTGCGGTATCAGTAGAATCGCTTGTTGTGCGGGTATTAAAAATTGTGGTCTTTACATCAGCTTTGGCAGTTGAGGATTGACACAATTGCGGATAGTTTTTTTCCAGGTGCTTGATTTTTGCCTTTGCTCCCCAGCGAGAATAGCAATAATGAGCATCCGTCATGTAAACGCGGGCAATTTTTTCCTGACCCCGATGGAGATAAAATTTAGCAGCAAGTTCGTTTGCCAGAGCTTCTTCTTGGAGGAATTTATTTTCTTTGGCTCCAGCAATAGCGCGATCGTACATTTCCATTGCTTCGAGTTTTTGACCCAAGACTCGATATTTTTCGGCTGCCACCAAATCAACTTTATGTTGATGATTCATGGGAGCAAAATCTGCCCATTGCTGTTGCAGGTGGGTTTGGTTTTGTTCGACTCGATGCAATAGTTCGGATTTTTCCCCTAATTCTGAATCTATAGCTGCAATAGCACTCAGAGAATCATAGAAATAAAAGGCGGGTTCGCCAAATGAGCCAGCACCAGCCATTAAATACTGCCTCAGCTCCAGAGCATAATTTTGAGCCGATTCAACTTCTCCAAATAAGTAGCAAAGCATCAGTTTATATAAATAAAAAATATACAAACCATACAAGTCACGGGCAGATTCTAGGAGGGCGATAAATTCTGTTTCTTGGATAATTTCTCCAGACAAAATACTCGGATGCTCTGCAACTTCTAGTAAATTTAAAGTAGATTGCAAATGGATTCGACAGTAATTAGCAGTTGTCAATTGATTCAACTGCACCAACGCATTATAATAAGCATGAATCTCCTGTTTCAAAGTTGCCAGGGGCTGACCGCACCAAAAACCATGGAGACAAAAAACAACAGCACTGTGACCAGCAAAATCCTGATTTCCAACTTCTAGAGCATTATTATAAGTCTCTTGTAG
>JBARXI010000389.1:0-12859 GCA_049647275.1 Microcoleaceae cyanobacterium | reverse complement strand
TTCAGTTTTACAACAAGTCTAATATATTTATTGATTAGAATTAAATGTAGAGATATGGAACCAGAAAAAACTTCTCAGTTATCTTTATATCATGGTCGTGGTAAACTCATAGACCGCAGAATAAATTTGCATCAAAATCAATATATCTATGATGCTGATTTTCACAAAGTAGACGAAAAAAAATCTCAAACAGAAAATAAGATTTGGAACTTGCTCTGGCATCGCTTATTATTGATTTTTAGTGTGACAACTGCAGTAACAACAGGAGCATATTTCTGGACGTTAAATCAAATTCCTGTATACAAAGGCTCATTTCAATTATTAGTTGAACCAGTAACGGTTATCAACTCAGAAAAATCTAAATCAGCACAACAAGAAAAACCAACTACAAATCTAGGAGAAGACTGGGAAAAGCAAGCAGAAAGAATTATTTACGGTATAGAAGAAGATAACTTTCGTTCATATCCTCAACAAAAGATTCAACAAAATCAAACATTAAATAACTATGGCTTAGATTATAAGTCTCAAATTCAGGTGCTTAAAAGTCCACAACTTATGAAGCCAATCATTTTAGATATTCAAAAAGAATATCCTGAAATAAATTATAATTTTCTGTTTAGTCAACCTACAAATAAACCGTTTAACTCCGAAAAACTAGAGATAAAAAGATTAGATGATACAAAAGTGATCGAAGTTAGCTATCGAGACTCAGACCCGAAAAAAATTAAGTTTGTCTTAGATAAATTAGCAGCAGCCTATAATAAATATGGTAGTCAAAAACCACAAACTAAAACTGGTGAGGGGTTAAAATTTGTAGAAGCACAAATTCCCAAATATCAGGAAAAAATTAAAAACCTACGACAAGAATTACAGCAATTACAACAAGATTATCTATTTATTAATCCAGAAATAAAAAGTCAAGAAATAGCGACAGAAAAAAATCAAATTCAATCCCAAAAACTAGAAAATAAAATTTTACTAGACCAACAGCGATCGCTCTACGCTATGCTGCAAAGTCAACTAGGAATTCAACCAGAAGAAGCTCTGATTGCTTCAGCATTAAGCCAAGCACCAAGATATCAATCATTACTCAATAAATTACAAGAGTTAGAGACAACAATTGCGATAGAGTCAGCCAGATTTAAAGAAAAAGCACCCCAAATACAATCTTTATATCAACAACGGGAACGGCTTTTACCACTATTAAATGAAGAAGCTGAAAAAGTTATTGGTAGAGATATAGATGAAGTGAGTAAAAAAGCCTTGGCTTTTCAAGATTCAATTCGGCTAGAATTAATTCACAAAATGATTATGGCAGCTAATCAAATAGAAGTGCTGGAAGTCCGTAGTAAAGTATTAGATAAAGCCGAGTTAGAATTGAATGAATATATTCAAAAAATGCCAGAAGTTGTACGACGTTACACCGAACTAAAACAAGAATTAGAAATATCAAATAACACGATCGAAGAACTGTTAAGAAAACAACAAGAATTACAGATAGAAGTAGTATTTGAAAAAGTACAACCTTGGGAATTAATTGCACCACCAGAATTACTGAAAACTCAAAACGGGCAGTTAGTTACAGTTTCTCCAAATATGCTATTAAATCTAGCATTGGGAGGAGCAGCAGGATTAATATTAGGAATATTATTCGCTAAGTTGGGAGAAGGATTTAAGCAAGATATTTTCCAAACGCCAAAAGAAGTCAAAAAAACTATTGGTTTGCCTTTATTGGGTGTGATTCCGATAAATGAACAAAGAGTCTTAATGAATGACGAACTTAAACAAAAGAAAAGTTCATCTTTGGTTTTATATCCCTCAGCTTTTCAAGAAGCTTTCCGCACCTTAAATGCAAATATTCGTCTGCTAAATATAGAAAATCCAATTCATTCTTTTGTAATTAGTTCCGCAGCACCGGGAGATGGTAAATCAACTGTCGCAGCTCATTTGGCCCGTGCTGCTGCTGCTATGGGTCAACGAGTATTATTAATAGATGCTGACTTACGTTGTCCACAAATTCATAGCATGATGGGACTTTCTAATCAGCAGGGGTTGAGTACTGTAATTGCTGATGGTGTGCCAATAGAAGATGCTATTCAGCGATCGCCTGTGGATGAAAATTTATTTGTTTTAACTTCTGGCCCAATTCCCCCAGACCCCACCAGAATTCTGTCTTCAAGGCTGATGCAGCAGTTGATTCAAGACTCCGCCAGTACTTTTGATTTGGTGATTTGTGACACTGCTCCATTGTTGGGTCGAGCGGATGCTAGTTTATTGGCGGCTTGTACTAATGGATTAATGTTGGTGGTGGGATTGGGTAAGACAGAGCGAGAGGCTTTAAGTTGGGCAATGGATGATTTAAGTATGGCAGGGGTATCGATGTTGGGGGTGGTTGGTAATGGTGATCGAGCTGATTCTTATTATCAGCGATATTATGACTATGAATATATTCAGCCAGATTATCAGGAAACTAAGTAGTCTTTACCTACCTGAATAAGATTAGGATTTGCCTTTTAATCATTCTTTGAATGAGAATCCCCATCTGTTTAGGTCGGGGAGTATGTCAACCTCAGACCTATAACTTTTTTACCAAACCCTAATTAAAAATGAAGTATTAAAGTATTAAATATTTGTAGATAGATATAAATTGAATTACTGGAAAATTTTCTGATAATAAAGACTATTTTATTTGCACAAAGAGTTTCGACAGTATTTTATATTTTTGAGAAGGAGAAAAAATGCCGAGCGCTATAAATCTCATCGGTATCATAATTTGGCCTCAATACTAGTCTCAATATACTCACTTTATTGGCCAGGGCTAGAAAATGTCCTTTGTTTGTTTCTTAACACCACACAAGCGTGTATAGCAGATAATTTTGCCTAAATCCTATACAAAAAAAGTTGAACTTGGCTATAAAGGCGGTAATTTCGGGGTAGAAAAGGTGCGATCGCCTCTGTATTGGCCACTAGTTTATAAAAGCTATAAGTATTGATATATAAGGAATACAGGATTATTGCTCTCAAACTCATTTTTGTGTATATTTGGAGTAAGTGATTGGCTCTGCCTAGAAGCTTAAGAGAATGAGAACAGTACTATTGAGAGCTTGATATTAGTCTCACTAATATTTACGATCTTGTGATGGAAAAATTTTTAATATTTATCCCAGAATTCAAACCATACCTAAAAATTGACGGTCTGAAAGTTTCCTGAAGATTTATCCCCTTTTGGCAGTATCATTCCATAATGTACAACCCCAATTTATAAATATTCAAAATATAGTAAAGCTTTTGTGCGCCTACTTACTTACCAATTATTCATCCTATTCGCCACCCAAAACAAAAGCTGAATCCTTTACTTATAGGATTGTAAAAGATAGTTAAGAATTAAGGGTTTTGGCAACTGTGGGCAACTATGATTGAATATAGAATTTAACAAGTTCAATGCCAAAAAAAATTGGCAAAACTATACTAAATGTGATAAACCTCTGGCATTGGCAAAATATTATTTTAACTCCCCCCAAACAGAGAGAGTTTAGAGGGAGTTGTGTATTTTTGAGGAGAAGAAAAAATGGCGATCGCTACAATTAATCCAGCAACAGGCAAAACACTCAAAACTTTTCAACCAATAACAGATATAGAGATTGAAACAAAATTAGAACTAGCAAAAACAACTTTCCAGCAATATCGTAAAATTCCTATGACTCAACGTGGGGAATGGCTATTCGCAGCAGCCGATATTTTAGAGAAAAATGCTGAGAAATTTGGCAAAATCATGACTGTGGAAATGGGCAAAACTCTCAGTGGAGCGATCGCTGAAGCTAAAAAATGTGCCTTGGTCTGTCGTTACTATGCAGAAAATGCAGCGAACTTTCTCGCCGACCTACCCGCGCCAACCGACGCTAGTAAATCCTTTGTCCGCTATCAACCCATAGGCCCAGTGCTGGCTGTGATGCCTTGGAATTTTCCTTTTTGGCAAGTTTTTCGGTTTGCTGCCCCAGCTTTAATGGCCGGAAATGTGGGCTTACTCAAACACGCTTCTAACGTACCCCAGTGTGCTTTGGCTATTGAAGAAATATTGAAAGAAGCTGGTTTCCCAGACGGTGCATTTCAAACCTTATTAATAGGGTCGCCTCAAGTAGCAGCAATAATGAGGGATGACCGAGTAAAAGCAGGTACCTTGACCGGAAGCGAGCCGGCAGGTGCAAGTTTCGCAGCAACAGCAGGTAAAGCTCTCAAGAAAACTGTTTTGGAATTGGGTGGTAGCGACCCGTTTATAGTATTAGAGAGTGCAGATATAGAAGCCGCTGTTTCTAGTGCAGTTACGGCCCGGATGTTGAATAATGGCCAATCTTGTATTGCGGCTAAACGTTTTATCTTGGCAGAGGCGATCGCTGATGAATTTCAACAGCGCTTGGTAGAGAAATTTGAGGCTTTAAAGGTAGGAGACCCAATGTTACCAGATACCGATATTGGTCCATTGGCTACTCCAGATATTCTCCAAGAATTAAATACTCAGGTACAAACTTCTGTGGAAAAAGGAGCAAAAGTTTTAACTGGGGGTCATCTGTTATCGGATCGACCTGGAAATTTTTATCCACCGACTATTTTGGCAGAGATTCCAGTTGGTTGCCCTGCTTATGAGGAGGAATTTTTTGGGCCTGTAGCCTTAATATTTCGGGTGGGTAATATTGATGAGGCAATAGAGCTGGCCAATAGCACACCTTTTGGATTGGGTGCAAGCGCATGGACTACAGATCCAGCTCAGATAGATGTGTTAATCTCTGAACTAGAAGCGGGTGCTGTTTTTATCAACGGTTTAGTTAAGTCTGACCCCCGCCTACCTTTTGGTGGGATTAAACGCTCTGGGTATGGTCGTGAACTTAGCAAAGAAGGAATTCACGAATTTGTCAATATTAAGACTGTTTGGGTGAAATAATTAATGGGTGTTAGGTGTTAGGTGTTAGAGACTGTTTGTTAAGGAAAGATTAAATTCTTATGTAGGGTGGGTTTCGCGGAGCGACATGAAAAGGCGGGAATATCGACCTTTGCTCACTCAGGGTGAAAACTGTCCGCCGTAACCCACCGAAGATACGGAATATTAAGCATGGCTTGCTGTCTTAAATATTTGCTTTATAAACCGCCTCTTAGGTGTTTAGGTCTTAAAGGATATTGGGAAAGTCAGTTTGTTGTATCTATATCCTCTCTGCTTAACCCCCTAGCTCTCCTGCCGATCTGGGAGATATATGGGAGTTCTAAAAGTTTTTATACATCACTAACAACTTTTAAAATATCTGCTGAAATTAATTAATATATTGAGTACCTAGGCAAAATTAATTACCATTATTTATTCGCTGTAATGTTTACAATATAGGCTTTTTAGCTTTAGAGTATGTGTAATTAATTTTGCATGACTACTTACCATCTAAAAATATCTCAAGCCAATTGATTTATCTATGCTATTATTTATCGACATAAACTGCGATAAATAAATCGTTACGTTATATTTAAATAATTGATTTAGATTGAGATAAAGAGTAGAAGTTATTGTCGGCTGTTACCGAACACTATTTCACTTTTGCTCTTGAATAGGTAAATTTTGGCTTAGTTACTTACTACCTTTTATAAAAGGAGAAAAAATCGAAATGAACACTGCAGAATTATTGGTAAAATGCCTTGAGAATGAAGGGGTAAAATATGTTTTTGGGCTGCCAGGAGAAGAGAATCTAAATATTCTGGAAGCTCTGAGAAATTCTTCAATTCAATTTGTGACAACCCGACACGAACAGGGTGCTGCTTTTATGGCAGATGTCTACGGTCGTTTAACTGGAAAAGCTGGAGTTTGTTTATCAACATTGGGTCCGGGTGCTACTAATTTAATGACAGGTGTTGCTGATGCGAACTTAGATGGAGCACCTTTAGTGGCAATTACAGGTCAAGTCGGTACCGATAGAATGCATATCGAATCTCACCAATATTTAGATTTGGTGGCTATGTTTGCTCCAGTAACTAAATGGAATTCTCAAATTGTTCGCCCTAGTAATACATCAGAAATTGTCCGCAAAGCATTTAAGGTAGCTCAACAAGAAAAGCCTGGTGCTGTTCATATCGATCTACCAGAAAATATTGCTGCGATGTCTGTGGAAGGGCGACCTTTGAATCGAGATAAGCAGGAAAAATCTTATTCTGCTTATCAGAGTATGACTGAAGCAGCAGTGGCAATTTCTAAGGCAAAAAATCCTGTTATTTTAGTAGGAAATGGCGCGATTCGGGCTAATGCAAGTGAAGCTTTAACAGAGTTTGCGACACAATTAAATATTCCTGTTGCTAATACTTTTATGGGTAAAGGTGTGATGCCTTATACTCATCCTTTATCTTTGTGGACGACTGGTTTGCAACAACGGGATTATATTAGTTGTGCTTTTGACGATACAGATCTGGTGATTGCTATTGGTTACGATTTGATTGAATATTCGCCGAAAAAATGGAATCCTCAAGGTGAAATTCCGATTATTCATATTGCGGCAGAACGTGCGGAAATTGATAGTAGTTATATTCCAATAGCTGAAATAGTTGGGGATATTTCTGATTCTTTGAATGAAATTTTACGACGCTCTGAGCGGATCAATCAATTAAGTCCGACTGTATCAGAAATTAGAAAAAATATTCGCTCGGAATATGAGGGATATGGTAAGGATAATGAGTTTCCAATTAAGCCTCAAAAACTAATTTACGACCTACGTCAGGTAATGGCACCGGAGGATATTGTCATCTCTGATGTTGGTGCTCATAAAATGTGGATTGCTAGACATTATCATTGCGACCGCCCTAATACTTGTTTGATTTCTAATGGGTTTGCTGCTATGGGTATTGCGATTCCAGGAGCGATCGCTGCTAAATTAGTGTATCCTGACCGTAAAGTCATAGCTGCTACTGGCGACGGTGGGTTTATGATGAATTGCCAAGAGTTGGAAACTGCTTTACGAGTGGGTACTCCTTTTGTGACTCTGATTTTTAATGATGGTGGTTATGGTTTGATTGAGTGGAAACAGGAAGACCATTTTGGTCAGTCGTCTTTTATTAAGTTTGGCAATCCTGATTTTGTTAAGTTTGCCGAAAGTTTCGGTTTGAAAGGTTATCGAGTTGAGTCTGCTGCAGATTTAATTCCTATTCTGAAAGAGGCTCTTGCTCAAGATGTTCCGACTGTGATAGATTGCCCAGTTGATTATCGGGAAAATGCTCGCTTTAGTCAAAAATCTGGCGGTTTAAATTGCTCTATTTAGCTAGTAGATTTTTTGGCAATTTTTACTATCTATAATTTGTAATTCAGGTATTATTTTTATTGGTTATTGGTTAGTTACTAATTGATAATTTTGTATATGGTTAACTTCTATCTATAAAATTATTGATTAGCAGCTAGCCCTTAGCTAATATTATGTCTCTTGAAAATACCCATAAATAATATTTATTAGGGAGTAGGGAGTAGGGAGCAGGGAGCAGGGAATAGAAAATAGGGAGTAGGAGAAATTTGAGAGATTCTCTTGAAAATCAAGAATAGCATTTTTATTATGTCTAATTAGGGCTTGGTGAAAAAGTCTTTATAGGGGGGGAGTCAGTAGGGGTAATTTCGGACCGAATGCTGCGCAAACATAGAAAGCTTCCGCATTTTGCACCGAAATTACCCGTACATGAGTTATATCATGTCACCTTAATTACCCTGTAAGAAAAATTTTGTACTTCTTATTTAATGCGACTTGATATTAGGAGGATGAAAGAGGAGGTAAGAGGAATTATAGTATGTTTGATTTTTCCCCCTAGGTTTGCTTAAAATGCTCACATTTTCAGTTTTTGGCTCCTAAAAGCTTGCACTTTTTTCGCTTACATAAAGGCTTTAGCCTTGACCTGTAAATACTTTTAGAGTTAATCAGCAAGCCCTAATTACTGAGACTTGATATCAGATATTGTGAATACACATACTCCCATCACTAAATTTAAAGAAAATAATATAAAATTGTTGATTATTCTGAATTAAGTAGGTCGGCATAAATAAATGCATAATGTGGGCAATGCGTGCAGAAAGCTAAAACTTTATATACAAAGACACTTATAGCCATTGCCCACCCTACAACTAAATTTAAAGAAAAGAATATAAAATTGTTGATTATTCTGAATTAATTGTTAATTTTTGAACTTCTATATGCTGTTGATTAATGTTTGATGAGGACTAAATGAAACTTATATGTTTTATGATGGCTATATTTTCTTCAGGATAATCATAAACGTGCTCTAATATAAAATGTATAAAACTCCAAATACTAGTTCCAAATACTAGGCTCTTACTTTTCGTTAAAATGCCAAACCCCATCCCAATTTTGGGGGTCAATTTGGGTTTTGAGTTTGTCAATACGCTTCAGATAGAGTAAAGCTGTTCGATCGGCTTCATTTATATTTAATACTTGCTGAAAATAGTGTTGAGCCAGGCTCCATTTTCCTTGTACATATAATTGTAAGGCTAGAGCAAACTGTTTCTGAGTTTTTAATTTTAAATCAATAATTTTTTCCTCTTCTCCATCTAAAACTTCATATAAATCGATCGCTCCTTTTCTTCCTTTTACTGTCGCACGGTCTATAAAGCGAATATTATAGTTGGTAGGGTTTTCCAATTTATTAAACACTGAATCAGAAATCAATATAGAAACACCATAAATTTTAGTTAAACTTTCTAAACGAGCCGTTAAATTAACACTATCAGATAAAGCATCTGCTTGAAATCTTTGAGATTCTCCCACAATGCCAACCATAATATGACCAATATGAATACCAATGCCAATTTTAATGGCAGGATTCCCTGCTTTTTTGTTTTCTCTATTGTATTCTTTGACTCGACCGATGTGGGCAATTCCTGCATTTAGTGCATCATTTGCTCTATTAGGAAAAGCTGCCATTATCCCATCACCAATATATTTCAAAATAAAGCCATTATAATTACGAATCACCGGGGAAACACTACCTAAATAACTATTAATAAAATCAAAAATTTCTTGGGGAGTCATCGTTTCAGCTATGGAAGTAAACGAGCGAATATCGGAAAATAAAATAGATGCCTCCCGAATGACATGATCCCCTAGTTTAATATTAACTATATTCTCTCGCCCGAAAAACCGGAGATATTCTGAAGGAACAAAACGGGCAAAAGCATTTCTTTCCAACTCCAAATCTTTTATTGCTTTTCTTCTTTCTGTAACATCAATTCCTACTGAAACTAAAGCTTGCCCACGATTGTACTTTTGAGCTGCCATTAAATAATAACGCCGATCCCCTTTTATAGAAATAGGAATTTCTTGTGAATAATAACTTTGAGAACTTTGAATAAACTGGTCAATAAACTGGGAAAATTCCGGCGAATTTTGCAAAAAATTTAACTTTTTCCCAAAAAAACTATCGGGAGATAAATTTAAAGTTTCTGCTAGATGTTGATTCACCCCAATATACAACCCATCTATACTAATCCAAGAAATCATACCCGGTACCGCATTTAAAACCGCTTCGAGTTGTTCTTTTGCATCTGCTAATTGTTTTTCCCTAGACTTTAGGGTACTAACCATATGTTGAAAAACCCGTGCTAAAATCCCTAAAGAGTCAACTCTGGCTGCAACTTCATCTAAACAATTCGCCTCAAAAGTATCATTTTCTACAGCTTCCGCAGCCCTTGTCACCTCCTTAACTTGCTCAATATATTTGAACATTTCTTTATTGCGAGTATGAATCTCATTTTCTAGTTCTGTGGTCGTCTCAGTAATGGTATCTAACAGCAATTCTAGGTCATTATTCTCCTGATGAGCTTCCTCTAATTCTTGTTCTAGCTTTTCAATATAATTAGCTAGTTCTTGTTTTGAGTAATGTTCAAACTTTTTCGGATTAATTTTTTCAGGCTTCATGGTATACATTAAACTTTTACCAATAATATCTAAATTTATCCATTGATTTTAAACTATTTAGATAGAAAATCACATTTACCGCAGACCTCAGCCAGTTGTCTTAGATACTGTGGCGATCGCGCCCTTCTTTTTTCGCCCGATATAGAGCTTTATCTGCCAGAAAAATAAGTTGCTCAGGCGAACTTTCCGATGTCGGAATAATACTAGCAACTCCCAAACTGACTGAAAGGAAATTGTTCACTTCCGATTTTTCATGGAGAATTGATAGAGTCCGAATCTTGTATTGGATATTTTGGACCACGGTAATTGCATCTAGCCGATTCGTATTAGGCAAAATCACAGCAAATTCTTCACCACCGTAACGGGCCACTAAATCGCTGGAACGACGGACTGCTTTTGTAGTAGCTTGGGCAACTTGGACTAAACAATCATCTCCTGCTTGATGTCCATAGCAATCATTGTAGCTTTTGAAAAAGTCCACATCAAATAGAATCAAAGATAAAGGTTTTTTTTCTCTTTTTAACCTTTGCCATTCCTGTTCCAAATGTTGATCGAAATAACGACGATTAGCTACTTTTGTTAAGCCATCTTTATTCACAAGTAGCTCTAATTCTTGATTAGCTATTTGAAGTTCTTGAGTTCTTTTTTTTACTTGCTTTTCTAGATTATGGCTATAATCTGCTAATTGTTTTTCCCTAGTTTTGAGGTTATGCACCATCCGTTGAAACACCCGTGCTAAAACCCCTAAAGGATCGACTCTGATTGCCACTTCATCTAAACAATTCTCTTCAAAGGTATCGTTCTCTACAGCTTCTGCGGCCTCGATCACCTTCTTAACTTGCTCAATATATATCGACATTTCCTTATTTTGGAGATGAATCTCATTTTCTACTTTTGTGGCTGTGTCAGTAATAGTTTCTAATAGTAATTCTAAATCGTTATTATTTTCATTAGCTGCTTCTAGGTCTTTTTCGAGCTTTTCAATATAATTAACTAGTTGTTCCTTTGAGTAATTATTGAATTTTTTTTTGTTAATTTTGGAGGTATCCATCTAAAAATTGATTAGAGTCAAGTGGATCTACTCGGTCTGATTATGTTAATCGATCTTTAGTGTGATACTAGGCAGTAATTTCTGAAAATTTTTTAAAGATTTTGATTGCCAAGCTATGTCACTAGAACCTAAAATAACCAATTCAATAGCTTTTTTTTTGCGTAAAGCGAGAATAAACTTAGAAAGCAAACTAATTCCAGAACTATTACAAAATTCTAATTTTCGTAAGTTCAAAGTAATGGTAGCTGGTTCTGATTCTGCAATATCATATAGTAAATCTTTAATTGGTTTATATTCAGGTGGACCACTTAAAGCCAACTCTCCTTGAAAGTCAATGGTTACTATTTCTGGCTCATACTTTACTATATAATCTTCACCCTTAATTTCTTGCATTTTACTTCTCCGTTCATTTTATTAAGTCTATGGTTAAATTGATATTTTGACATAGATTTATATCTACAACTTTAAGATATAAAGAGAATTATAGAGGAATTTGAGCCATTGTAGTAACTATCATAGCTTTTTGATTACGAGGAACTGTATCGAATTTCCAACCTAATTTAGCATCATAATCATTGATCATAGTAAGTAAACCTAAGCCTGATGCTTCTTCATCTTCATCTTCAGCACTTTTTTCAAGTTGAAGAATGTATAATTCATCTGGGTCGGTGTGACTTAATTTTTGAATAAAGTCTTTTAATTTACTCATCTGTTCAATATTCAAAGAATTAGTGACAAAAAGCACAACTTTGATTTCTGGTTTCTCCAGAAAATGAATGCCAAAGCGAATATTGCATTTAAAAATCTCCCGATCGTGGTACTTCATAGCATTTTCTAATAACTCGTTCGCCACATAAATTACCGACCCTTTAGTTTGTTTTTTCCTTCGCTTACTTTTTGGGTCGTCATCAATAACTGGAAAAAAAGTAGAAATATAATCGGCTACAAAATGGGCTGATACACGATTATTTCGCCAAAGTTGTTTAATTGGACGAGAACTAGGAGAAAAAGTCAATTCTAAAGAATCATCATGTTCTAAATCAGACAAATCCTCTAAAAATTCTCCAAAAACTTCAGTCATAATTACTTAACCTCTTAATTGTTTTTTCTGGTTTTACTGCATAATTAATTCAGGCTATTTTCTGATAGTTTTTTTTTTAATTTATAAACAATAGTAATATTAGATTTTTTTGTGACCTAAAAATGAGGTCCAAAGCCTCCCCTTTTAAGGGGATGAAAAAATATTCAATTCAGTATTTTCAAGCCTCCGGCTTTAGTCGGAGGTACTGATAACTGATAACTGATAACTGAAATGACAATACAGTTAGTTTTGTTTCAAAACTAATAAAGTAATATCGTCAAATACTTTTTGTTCCCCGATATGTTCATAAACATCTTTAACGATCGCCTGTTTTATTTCTTCCGCAGATTTATCCCAATAACTAGATATAGTATCACAAAGTCTTTCAATTCCATACTGTTTTTTATTGATATTCTTTGCTTCCGTAATTCCATCAGTATAAAGAACAATTCCATCACCAATTTCTAGTTCGACAAAATGACAATGGATAAAATCAACAATATCATCATGAAGACCGATAGGGAATCCTAAATCTATAGTATCTATTCGTTCAATTTTACCTCCATTTCTGAAAACAATTATTTCTTCATGTTGACCGCTGATACTAATTTTGCGGTCAGAATAATTTAACACAGCTAAAGTGAGGTTTTTTTCCGATTCCATTCGTTGAATATTCTGATAAATAGTTTTATTTAAGGTGTCTAAAAAACAAACAGGATCGTTTTGCTGCAGTTCTTGAAGCGTACGCACTGCTGTTTGAGTCATCACCATTAAAATGCCACTTTCTAATCC
>JBARXI010000388.1:0-6359 GCA_049647275.1 Microcoleaceae cyanobacterium | reverse complement strand
TCGAAAGTACCGACCGATAACATTGGCGAGGCTAACTTTACCCCAGAAAGCGGTGCGACCCCGGCGAGGTTCCCTCGCCTTGGGAATGCGCACCAAGAGATGGGAGTTTTCGGGGGGTTATTCCCCCGCCCCGAAAGGGGACTGGTGGCTGAAGCCACCGCGTCGTTTTTCCTCCTCTAGCTAAAGCTGAGGGGTTTGCAAACTATTGAGGATTTTTAGATGAAAGCCCAAGAAATAATTCATTCAATTGAGACAGAAGAAATAGAAAAGGTCAACAATGACTTAAAAGAGAGTCGTCCCCAAATTTATGTGGGTGACACTATCAAAGTTGGAGTTAGAATTATAGAAGGAGGTAAAGAACGAGTCCAACCCTATGAAGGCACTGTGATTGCTATGCGCAATGGAGGTATAAATAAAACTATTACCGTCCGTCGTGTCTTCCAAGGTGTAGGAGTAGAACGGGTATTTTTGCTCCATTCTCCTCGAATTGCCAGTATTAAAGTTATACGTCGGGGTAAAGTCCGTCGAGCCAAACTTTACTATTTGAGGGATCGTGTTGGTAAGGCTACTCGTGTTCAGCAAAGATTTGACCGTTCTCTATAGTCGGCAAGAGAGTCTATCAGATTTTTCTGCAAATTAATGAAGAGTTATGTTATAATAATTCGGAGTAGAGGTCACTAAGATATTTAAATCGCCAAAAGACCTCAACTATGCGCTCTTAGTTCAGTTGGTAGAACGCAGGTCTCCAAAACCTGATGTCGGGGGTTCGAGTCCTCCAGGGCGCGGTGGATGACAAAATAAATAAGACTACTTCGGTTTGAGTCTACAAATAATCTACCTGAAAGAGCCATAACTATACTTTGATAGAAAAAGGCATAAATATTAAACTTTTGGGTAGGCTTAATTTGAGCAGGTAGTGATTCACAAAAAATATAGAAAAAAATTATACTCACACTAAATAATAATATTTAATAATAATATTGATAATTCTCAGGGAGCAAGGCTCACAAGAATATCTTGAAATACTAAAAAAACAACCATACAATAAACATATGGGTGAGTTTAATGGATCGACTGTTAAACTGCTGAAAAAAATTATCTAGCAAAAGTCATTCACTTTTGTGATACCTAGTTTTAACTATACAGCGAGAAGTCCAGCGCTCTCCTGCTACGGGAGCGTCTGGATCAAAGCGAGTGAGTCGGAAGAACGGAGGCAAACAGAGAAAACGACCGGAGTAAGTTAGCCAGGCGGATTTATCCCCTGGTTGAATAACGATCCGCGGGTTAAAACCCGGAGTAAAATTCTGCTATACTTACTAGGGATAGCAAGTAAGAACAAGGTTTGTCGCCATGACAAGAGCGCTAGTGCGGTTAAATTCCGGCGGACAGTATAAGGGGACGATGCTTCTTACGACGGCTGTTAGCTCCGCATGACCTAGGAAAAGCAAGTAGGCAGCTTCTTCAGCGAGAAGATTGCTCCAACATCTTGAGTAAAACCACTCCCAAAGCTACAAAAAAAAGGTAAGCTCACAGCTAGATTTAGGTCTATGTCGAGGAGTATAGAAGTCTGTTGATAGGCTAGAAGCAAATGCGGATTTATCCCATTTGCGGTGGACTAACCACAGAATCGGTGGGTGTTTCAACCCCTGGAGATGTCAAAAACTTTAGGATTTGTGTGCTATTATCCAAGAGGTTGAGGGAAACCTAACCCACCTGGACGATAGGATGAGCAGAAAGCCTAACAAACAAACTAGCACTCAACTTGCTTGGCGCAGAAACTACGGAGCCAGGGAATCAGAAAGACTGCTGTATATTTATATAGAGTTCATGTCTATCTGTCCATAAAATCGTAAAACACTACAATCAAAAACTTTTTTTTGATTCTGCGGAAGACTGGTGAGTGCCTTTATCTCCCTTAGAGGAGATAAAGGTTGCTAGCAACCAGAGATGCTGTGTAAGACCAATATTAGCTTGCTGATATTCGCAACGGCAAACGAGACACGAAGCCCGCGCTGTAATCGACGATTCAGCATCGGGACACTTCACGGTAAGACCTGTGTTCAGAGAAAATAAAATTTTCTCTATTACGAAAAGTCCAACGTAATAAAGAATTTTTAGATTTTCATGCCACACAGCGAAAGGCAAAGCTGTAATTTTCATGTCGCCGGTATGAAAGGCTTTGGGATAAATTAGCACAAAAAGTATAAAATTTTCTCTATCAAAAAAACATAGTTTTCAGAAATTATTCAGTAAAAAATCCCAAAGGGATGTAAAAACCAAATTTTGAATAGAAAAAGTTAGGTAGGGGGGATTAATTATTGTGGCAAAAAAAGAGGAAGTTAGAGTACAAGAAAACAAAGAAAGTTTTAGTCCTCTGACTTTTGTCCAGGAAACAAAAGGAGAGCTAGATAAAGTGGTATGGCCAAGCAGAGAACAGCTAATTAGTGAGTCTGTGGCCGTACTGTTAATGGTGATTTTATCAGCAACAATCATTTATCTGGTAGATGAGTTCTTTAGTTGGGCAGCCGGGGTGGTGTTTGGATGAATTTATATTCAGAAGAAACACAAGACACAACACAGTCAAACCAAGAAGAAGAAAAAAGCACAGACTTTGCGAAGGGGGAACTGCGATGGTACGCAGTACAAGTGGCCTCTGGCTGTGAAAAACGGGTTAAGGCTAACTTGACTCAGCGTATTCAAACTCTAGATGTTGCAGACCGAATATTTAGAATAGAAATACCCCAGACACCTGCAATTAGACTTCGTAAAGATGGTAGTCGCCAACATAGTGAAGAAAAAGTTTTTCCAGGCTATGTATTAGTCCAAATGAGGCTAAATTGGGATAGCGAGCAGAAAAAATGGGTCATAAATGATGAGGCATGGCAGGTTGTCAAAAGTACCCCAAATGTGATTAACTTTGTAGGGGCTGAACAAAAACGTCGCTACGGCAGAGGGCGTGGTCATGTTAAACCCTTACCTTTGAGTTCTTCAGAAGTAGAAAGAATCTTCAGGCGGGCTGAAGAGCAAGAGCCAGTGCTCAAAGTAGCAGTGGCAGAAGGAGATCACATTACAGTACTTTCAGGGCCATTTAAGGACTTTGAAGGTGATGTGATTGAAGTAAGTCCAGAAAGAAGTAAGTTGAAGGCGCTATTATCCATTTTTGGACGTGATACGCCAGTAGAACTAGAGTTTAACCAGGTAGAAAAGCATAACTAATGGCAAAAAAAGTCGTGGCGCTGATTAAGTTGGCTATTACGGCGGGAAAGGCTAATCCTTCTCCGCCTATTGGCCCTGCTTTAGGTCAGCATGGTGTTAATATTATGGCGTTTTGCAAAGAGTACAACGCTAAAACAGCAGACCAAGCTGGTACAGTAGTACCAGTAGAAATATCGGTCTATGAGGATCGTAGTTTTACTTTTGTTCTCAAGACTCCACCAGCTTCAGTTTTAATTAAAAAAGCAGCAGGTGTAGAACGAGGTTCAAGCGAACCAAACCGTTCAAAAGTAGGATCGATTACAAAATCTCAACTTCAAGAAATTGCCCAAACTAAAATGCCAGACCTCAATGCTAATGACATTGAAGCTGCAATGAAAATAGTGGCAGGTACAGCAAGAAATATGGGCATTACGATCGCTGATTGATTTTCTCAATCAATACCCCACTATATTATTGTATATGTATATCAATATATAATATATGAAATAGTGATTTGAAGGTCAAATAGTAAGTAAACCAAGTAAAACAATAGGGGGAGAAGCAGAGCTTCGTTATATACCCCAGGAGGATTTAATGCCGAAAAAACTTTCTCGTAGATTACAGGAACTAAGCAAAAAAGTAGAAGAGCGACCTTACGAACCAACAGAGGCACTTCAACTACTAAAAGAAACAGCTACAGCAAAATTTCCCGAATCAGCAGAAGCTCATATTCGTTTGGGAATTGACCCTAAATATACAGATCAACAACTACGAACTACAGTAGCTTTACCTAAAGGAACAGGTCAAGTCGTCAGAATCGCAGTTATTGCCAAAGGTGAAAAAGTTAACGAGGCTCTCGATGCAGGAGCAGACCTGGCTGGGTCAGAAGAGTTGATCGACGAAATTAGTAAAGGCATGATGGATTTTGACACCTTAATCGCTACACCTGATGTAATGCCTCAAGTAGCTAAATTAGGTCGTTTATTAGGACCTAGAGGTTTAATGCCATCTCCTAAAGGCGGTACAGTAACTTTTGACTTAGCAAAGGCCATCGACGAGTTCAAAGCTGGTAAATTAGAATTTAGAGCAGACCGAACTGGTATTGTTCATGTTATGTTTGGAAAGGCTTCTTTTTCAGTAGAGGACTTACTAGAAAATTTAAAGGCTCTGCAAGAATCTATTGACCGCAACCGTCCCTCCGGTGCAAAAGGTCGCTACTGGCGTAGTGTATTTGTATCGGCTACAATGGGACCATCAATTGAAATTGAAACTAATACATTACGGGACCTAAAATTAACAGAATTGGCGTAATCTAGAATTTCAACAAAAATTTCAGCATCCAAAGCTAAACAATCAAAATCAAAGAACTAAAGACAGTAGGTGCTAATAGCTTAATTTCCTGCCGAGGTTCAAGAATTAATTATTCAAAGACACCATAGAGGGTTATCTATAAAAACCCTCAGTAATTTATGTGGTTTGTGAATGATAATTCTTAGCCCTGGCGGACTATCTGCCAGGGCTTTTGGTTTATAAAGGAGGTGATTAAATATGGGCAAAACTAAACAAC
This sequence comes from Microcoleaceae cyanobacterium, assembly GCA_049647275.1. GTDB lineage: Bacteria > Cyanobacteriota > Cyanobacteriia > Cyanobacteriales > Microcoleaceae > JASJEE01. The sequence continues at coordinate 1,597 of JBARXI010000388.1, read as the reverse complement.
AAAAACAGGAAATGTTGGCAGATATCAAGCAAAGCTTGAGTGAAACCCAGCTAGCTCTTGTGATTGATTACAAAGGACTATCTGTAGCGGAAATCACAGACCTGCGCAGGCGACTAATACCCACGGGTACTGCTTGTACAGTTGCTAAAAATACTTTGATGGGAATTGCGGTTAAAGAAGATAGCAACTGGCAACCTATGGAAAAGTTGCTCGCCGGTTCTAATGCTTTCCTCTTCCTAAAAGACGATCTTGGCGGTGCTATTAAGGCATACCAAGAATTCCAAAAAACTACCAAGAAGACAGAATTCAAAGGTGGGGTGATGGAAGGGCGACTGCTAAGTGAAGCAGATGTGAAGGCGATCGCCGACTTACCGTCTAAGGAAGAGCTAATTGCTCAAGTAGCAGGTGCTCTCAACAGTATTGCTACCAAGCTAGCTGTTGGTCTCAATGCTGTACCGACTCAGCTTGCCACTGGAATTAATGAGGTTCCAGCTTCTGTAAACAGAGCTATTAAAGCAATCTCAGATAAACCAGCAGAATAAGGCGCTGCTGTCTAGATACTACCTTAAATAAAGATAATTTTTTGGCTAATATCTTGTTAGTTTTATTACTGAAATAATTAAAGTAATTTAATCATCCAAGAAACTCTAAAAAAGTCAAAATTATCGCGACAAACCGAACTGAAAATCAACAACAAATAGGAGATTATCAATGTCTGCAAAAACCGACGAAATTCTCGAACAACTTAAGTCACTTTCTTTGTTAGAAGCATCTGAATTAGTAACGCAAATTGAAGAAGCTTTTGGCGTTAGTGCAGCAGCTCCTGCTGGTGGGATGATGATGCCTATGGCTATGGCAGGAGCACCTGGTGCAGCAGCGGAAGAAGTAGAAGAGCAAACTGAATTTGATGTGATTCTTGACGAGTTTCCATCAGACAAGAAAATTGCAGTTCTTAAAGTTGTTCGTGCCATTACAGGTCTGGGTCTGAAAGAAGCAAAAGATATGGTAGAATCTACACCTAAGCCAATTAAAGAAGCTATTGCCAAAGAAGCTGCTGAAGACATCAAGAAACAACTAGAAGAAGTCGGAGGTAAGGTGACAATTAAATAAAATAAAGGTATTTTGACACTCCACGGGTTAAAACCGCGTGGATTCTAAAGGTTGTTTAAGCAGGGGATGAATCCACCTGCTTAAACTTCTCATCAGTTGAGGGACTGTCATTGACCCCTACCTTTAAATCAACCATATCCATTACAGATACAGCTTTCTGAAGATTTACAGGACATGATTTACCAAGCCATTGACCAATGTTTTGAGAGGCATTCCAATCAGCATTGCACTGATAACCGTCATACCCGATAAAAGTATGTTTAACCCTCTTACCTATTACACCATTACGATGGTCTGATTTACTGGTGTATGGTGCTGGTACAGACTCTACTGGTACACCTGCTTTAATCGCTTTGTACCTAGTAAATAACTCTAACTGATAAAATGCCCAATGGTCTCGGTTTTGGCTAGCATCAGACTTATTTTTTCTACGTTGAAGTGAAGTTTGTCTAATACCTGACAAATCTTCAAACCGTAAACCCATATT
>JBARXI010000387.1:0-26363 GCA_049647275.1 Microcoleaceae cyanobacterium | reverse complement strand
ACATTTTTCTATTTAATAATTATCTTTTTTTTGTAGGCTGGGTTGAGTCACGAAACCCAGAAAAATATGTGTCTAAGTTGGGTTTCACTTCGTTCTACCCAACCTACTAATAATTAAGCTGGTACTTTTTCAATTTTGGGAGAGATTAAGAAATCGTTGGCTATTGATTCACTCAAATTAATTTCTTCAATCTCGGATGAGGTTATTCCTAGATTTCTTAAGAGATTATTCCTATTGGTCGATTTTTCCATAATAGTGTCTTTGATGGTTTGTTTTGGCTCTTTTTCTGAATCGGTGATAAAAGGTTTGATGTTTTCCCATTTATAGGCATGATGAAGGGACTCAGTGGTAAATTGTAAATTCTTGCGCTCAATAGCATGAGTTTCTCCGGGTTCGTGCTGTTTTTTTGGTTTAATTTCAAAGCCAAATAGAGTATTTTCAATAAATTGTTCCCCATTCAAATCAGGGGTTATGGATTCGCCCCAGAGTCCGGTAGGAGCTTTTTTTAGGATGGGAAAATAGGCAAAATCTTCTTCAGCATTTTCAAAATTTCCTTCAGGTTTTTGTTTTTGAATAGTAATGGTATAGGTTGAGGTCAAATCTGCTGATCTAACTTCCATTGAACCAATTCCTGGGGCAGATATCTCTCTTGAATAAGCTGATGTTTCTTGTTGGAATTGATTGTCAATTTTTGTGAAAGGTTTTATTTGGGTATATTTCTCGTTTTCGTAATAAATTTTCCTAATATCTGTGGTATTTCCCTCAGCAATTTTTGCTTGAGTTGCAGGAATCACAGAATTAGTCACTAAACAGAAGTGTTTGGGGTTTATGACTCCCAAGTCTGATTTGTCATCTTGATTGATTTTTCTGACTAAGCCTTCTTTTACTGCAACGGTACAAATAGCATCATCAGCAGGAAGGAAAGAGCTTTTGAATTTATCCCAATCAATGGCGGTTGGGGTTTGAGAAGCACTGGCACCAAAACGAACAGTAAAGGAAACACACCAAAGGTGGATATGGGCTGTGCCGGTAAATTCGGGTCCCCAAATATGTAAGTCTGCCCCTACATCTACACTAATATGAACAGTGGCGAATAAGAGGTGAAAGGAATAGGAAACTCCCATATCCACATAAATACGACCATCATAGTGATAGGGTTTCCAAGCAATAAGAAAGTCTGCCCCAGCATTAAACCAAGCTTTTAGTCTGCCACTCTCCCAAGTTGCTTGCAGGTGTCCTCCTGCCATCAGTGCTGAAGCAGTCAGGGCAAAATAACCATCGGCTTTGATATTCAGTTGGCTGTTAACTTGCCAGTTAAAGGTGAGGCGTGGGACTCTCGGATAATGGGCGGGAACGATGAAATCAGGATGGTAGCCCCCTAAAGTAAGCACAAAATCTCCATCATGTTCGTGGGGGGCAAACCAGCTATAAAAGGCAAATCCTCCTGTTAGGTGGCATTTTTTGGAGAGGACGTAGGAGTTGGGGGTGAGTTGGGCGCGGACTTCTAAGAAGCCTTTCTCCGGGAGGAAGGTGGCTTTGAGGGCGAGTTGGACTTCGGCGACGGGGGTTTTATCGACTTCCGGAGGGGCGACAAGAGTGGATAAACCCAGGAGGTTGACTTCAAAGCGGTTACCAAAGGCGACGGTGAGGAGGGCAAAGGAGTCGATGATTTTGAAGGAGGTGAATTTAACACCGACGGCGAGGAATATTTGTCCGGTTTCGGGGGGGATATATTCTTGAAGTTTGTTCAGTTCTTGGGTAAGTTTAGTTGCGCCGTCTTGAGTGTTGCCAGATTGATCGATCCCGGTTGAGTTAATCGCTTCTTCCACTAGGGGGAAGGTTACAACTTGGTCGATAGTGGGTATTTTCAGGGCGCGGTTGTAGCCGAAACCCGCTGCTAGTCCGGTGACGAAGAAGAAGGAGGGGCCACCAAGAGGATAATCTAAAACAGCGTAGATAAATAAGGAGGGATCTCCTTGAGCATCTTCGCTATAAGAACCGATCGCAGAGAGGGTAAAGGTTTCGGATTTAATGACTGCTGCGCCATCGTATTCATCGACGGTTTTTCCGTCTTTGGTGATTTGTTTTCTGAGGAATGCACCACCAATTTCTATAGCACCTCCACCTTGGTAGTCGATGCCTATCCCTTTGAGTTTGAATTTCGGCTCAAACTTGCTGAGAGAAGAACCAACGGCAAGTCCATCGAGGGAAAGGGTAAGTCCAGAGGCAGAGAGAGCTGCATCTAAGAGAAACCAGAGGCTTGCATCTTGGTATTGTACGCCGACTCGTTCAAAGTGGACAGGACCGAAGTTTTTCTGGAGTTTGAACCATTTGGCGTTATCGGAAGTCGAGGAACTCGTAGGGGTAGGGACAGGGGGACTAGGGGTTACAGAGTTTGAGGGAGTGCTAGGGGTTGAGGTAGTTGATTGACTTTCAGAGGAGATGGGTAGGGCAAGAATTTCGATGGTTTCCCCAAATTGCATTTTTGCTGAGACATTAAAACCTTTTTGGATAACTGTGGTCTTGGTTTCTTTTTTGTCTCTGGGTTTTAGGGGAAGTTTGGTGATGGTGTCGGGGATTAGATTGTTAAAGCTGTTTGCTTTTTCAAAGTTAAGGTTTTGGGAAGCGATGACAAATTGCAAATCATCAACTTCGATCTTTTCGATCTTCTCATCATCCGAGAGCACCTTGTCGATCAAGGGCAAATTCGAGAGGTTGATGGCTTGGCCGACGGTAATACCAAAATAAAATTGCGACTTCGCCGTGGTGGTGTTTTTGAAGGCGACAAAAACGGCGTTGCCTAAGTTAGCGGAGGCGGCTGTAATAACCAAGGTTTTGTTGGTGAAATCATAGGTTAATGAAGCCGACTCTAATGCGAAATCCAGTTCATCGGGAATCTTCGGCAATTCCAGATCAAAGGCAGAAGCAATGTCTTCAAGTTCCAGATAGGCCTTGTCCTGAGCCTTCCAAGTAGCGCTTAGTTTGGAACCGATTGTTCCCAGGTCTAGCGTAAGGGTAAAGGCCTGGTCACCGATGACAAGCACGCCGTTGAGGTGGATATTGTGGCTTGTCGGTGTCTTGGTAACGGCTATATAGAGTTGGGCAGCCAAAGCATAGTCTAGTATGGGAAAGGCGACTTCGACACTGCCGTAGAAGCTGTAGTTAAAGGGGGAACCCGTTGCACTACGGGTCGCGCTGACACCGAAATCTGAAAATTTAATGGCGCGCAGCGATGCCGGGACGGAGTTCTGGTTGCCCAACAGTCCGCCAACGATCTTTCCGAGGCTAACTGCTCCGTAGTAGGCACCGCTAACTGTACTTACTTTCCATGACGTCTGTTTTTCCAGCCCTATGATAAAGTCGAACTCGCCAGAAAAAATATTAGGTAGGAATTCAGCCTTGGCATCGATATAGACCCGCGTCCAGTTTAGGCCAGTTGGATCGATGGTCTCGATCTGCAAGTTTAGTCCCTCTAGGACTAGGACATTGGATATGACAGTCCAAGGCTGGAGGGTACTGATCGACAAACTTAAATAGGTGACCTTGGGAGAGGGCTGGACAACCATGGAAAAGTTGTCTAGACCTACATTGGCGAAAATGCTCGATAGCTCGCTGGGAATGAAACTCGTGAAACCATTTCCCCCCGGCAAACTTTCTATAAGACTATTAGACATCTCCAAGAATAAAAAATAAAATCAATTCTTATCCATAAATTATCAATTCTTTATCCCTGTTCCCTGTTCCCTGTTCCCTGTTCCCTCTTTTCTGGAGATGTCTATTGATGGAGCTGTGGTGCGGCAAAGGCTTGGTGCTGATATCCAAAGTACTACCTGACATCGGAATGCCCACGGCAAACTCTAGGGTATTATTGTAGTCGGCTTCGACCAACAGATCGATATTTTGCAGGGGGTTGTCTGTATCAGAGGTGTCGATACGTACAGCGACGGCGGGATTTGCAAGGGTTAGAGCATTGGGTGCGACGCCAATACCGAAAGTGCCCGATCCCAGCGGAGCCTTTAGTGTCCCAACGGGTAGGTGTTGTCCATCTGTCGGAGCAAAGGAACCGTAGAACTTGAAGGGCTTGGAACCGATCAGCGTGCCCAACAGGGTACTGATGACCGAGAAGTTGTCGAGTGTGACATCCGAAAGGAAATTGAGACCTGGTTCGAGAGGGATGGTGTAGGAAGGCTCGCCTGGCCATGGATAGGCTGTCTGCTCTGCTGTTGCGTAGACAAAATGCGCGGCGGACGTTTTGAGATTCTGAAATGGGAAAATATCCAGATCCTTAAAACTGTTGCTGAATTTCCACGCATCACTCATGGTGGCGGTTATAATAGCCTCAAGCGAACCTCCAGGTGCCATGAAGGTGAGGCTAATGCCTAGGCCGTGTTGATTGAGTGCCGACGCTGTTCCGACAGAAATCGTCAAAACACCGTTCGCGGGAGCGGGAATATCGGTCGCGTTGACACCTGTGAGAGTCAAATTCGCATCAGTTGCCAGGGCGAAAGCGGTGCGAATATCGGCCAGCACATCACTCGAGAACACAGTGTTATCAAGGACTATAGTCGAGTTTGCCGTGGCCTGTGCCTTTAGGTTGCTTGCAAGTGTATTCAGGTCATTCATACTTCACTCCGTTCTCATGGTTGATCGACTTGTTTCACGATTTGGGCGGCCATCCCGTTGATTTTAAACGTATTGTCTAGGGCATCTTGGTTAACGTATCCATAGATTGCGCCAGAGGTAGTTTTGCCCCATATTGCCCCACTGGTGATTTGTTCCACACCCTGACACTTTGCTTGATATTTGACCTTGTCATTGTTGTCTTGAGAATTCATTTGTGAATTCGGCAAAACGTGATTGACGATGAAATCCGCAAGCGTCTGCACACCGCCATCTTCTTGCTTTATGGGAGTGACCTCGACTGGTGGAGGTAGAGGAACCGCCCCAGCTGGCGTAGCCTTTTCGGCATCGGAGAACCAAGCCGTGTATTCTTGTCTTGCTTGATTGACATTTTGAGCGGATTCGTCGTTGTCATAAGAGGTAATTTCCTTGCGAACACCGATGCCCTTGTAATAAAAGTACGGAATTTGTTTGGTATTGAAGTAATTGACAAAGCTGATATCCTCGCCTGACGAAATATAAACGGGACTGAAGTTCAAATTGTTCTTTGTCAAGTAATCTATATTCCACAACGCCGCTTGTTGTACAATGCCCGGCGGCATAGAGGATGGCAGAGCGGCGGCCTGCCCGCCACGGTTTTTCGCTCTTTCCTGGATTGCCCAGGTTTTATTTGCTTCGAAGGATTCTGCTTTCGTGCCTCCATGGAAGCCAGCGCATACATTCGACCCTATGACAGCTTCTACTGCCGCATAACCGGGAAAGTTAGTGAGCGCCACGACATTGTCGTCGAAGAGCCAGGCATAATTCCATGGAGCTGCTCTCCCTGCGAGGGTCGCTTGGGTTCTTAGATGTTTACAGAACTCGATCGCAGCAAAACGACTTGCTCCAAAACCGGTTAAATCTTTCATTGTCGTCCTATCAGGAGGCTTGAACAACCATCCGACCACCGTAATACCGGTACCCGCGAGGGTCTTTTTGTATTTTTCGTATTCGTACATATGGACAACAATGTAGACATTGCGATTGGGAGGGGCAGGGCCAATCCTCGTGGGACAGTAGATAGGCGGTGAAGACAATTGCCCCGCTTGCGCGGAAAGGGCACTGAGATCGCTGGCGTTGGCAAAGTTTTGTGTACCCTTAGTTGCCAATTGATTGTCAGCCGCATCAATCCCCTGTTTAATCCAGTTAGAGCGATTGCTTGATATGACTACCAGGGGCGGACTCTTTCTGGCTTCGGCCGCGATGATTGTTTTCCAGTTCGGTGTGACCAGTGCTAAGGGTTGCGGCAATATGTTCGCCGCATTGAGCAAATTCCATCGGTTAGTGAGCAAGGCACTATAATAGTCTCTATCATCCTGGACGTAATGGATATTCTCCAAAGGTCTGTACTTTTGACTGACGACAAGGTTTCCACCGTAGTTTATGTTTTTGTCGGTTTGGATGGGCATAGCTTACTAATGGGAGCAGTAGTTGGTAGGGTGCGTTAGGCAGTAAGGATTTTTCGATTCTATTCTAGAGAGTAAAAGTCTGCCGTAACGCACCATTCTTCGTTCAAAATTAAGTGTTTGGTGCCCTGCGACGGATTGATAAATATATGATCTACGCTGACCAAATTTGTACCGTCTAACGCACCCGACGAGATTAAATATTGAGCTTTTTGGGAGGCGATCGCTTTTGAATTTCCATAACTCATTACCTCCTTATCTTTGAACTTGAAAAATTTGTTTAGCAGTCAAATTTAGCTCAGGAAAAATTAGTGATTTATTGATTAAATCCTTTTCCTTAAACTGTTGTACTTGATGATATTCATCGACCAATCGATAAAAAATTGTTGGTTTTTGTAGTAGTGAAATCATAAAAAAATTTCCTTTTTTTAACTTAATTTATTTTAGCCTTCATCTAACTCAAAATCTACCCTTTTATACAAATCTTGACAGGAAATTTCAAAATCATCTGAAACCAATTTTAAAACTGCTTCCTCTCCTTGATAAAAATTACTCATAATAATCCTCGTTGGGAAACCAACGTGCTTTAGCCGTTGGAGGAACAACGACCACCTTTAGGTGGCGTGAAAGCTATAGTTATATCCATCTTTTTGATGAATAACTTGACAATATTTATGTCCAATTCCTTGAACCAAACCTTGCTGAGTTGAAATATTGAAACTTCCTGTGGAACGAACAGCAACTCGCCCTACATAAGTTCCAATTTTCTTTCCTTTGGTGACAATTGCTTTGATAATTTGACCAGTTTGAAAACCTTTAACAAACTTTTGGCGTGGAACATAACGAATAGGGAATCCAAACTTATTGGTTCTACACATCTGTCTGGTTCCGTGACCTGTTGCCTTAATCAGTAAAGGTTGATTAGTTTTAAAAACTAAATTATCGGGTACTTTGCCAACGCAAGTGGCATCTTGCCAGTGAGATTTAGGCACTTTTAACCGTTTCCGATTAAACTTAGTTAAACCACCACTTCCTGTCTCTACTGGTAATCCTAATTCTTTGAGAGAATTAAACAGTTTCCAACGAGTAGAATTAACAGCAGCAGCATCTTTTAACGGCGTTTTTGCCTGTCTTAAAATGCGGTTAACTAAGTCAGATTTTCCTTTCAAGAAATCTTTAATGTCTTGATTTACTTTGGCTTGATTACAGTCGTGACAAGCAAGGGTTAAGTTAGAAACTCGGTCACTTCCGCCTTTACTTCTCGGATGAATGTGGTCAACTTCAAAAGGTTTATTACTAACGCCACAGTATTGACAAATTCGATTAAATTTAGCTAATAAATATTCTCGAACTTCCCAACCGTAGAGGGTTCCGTGTTGATATTCAACTCCATTAATCTCAGGATTTTCCTGTTTTTGCAAGTCAAACTTAACTAACTCAACAGCGATAGAATTAATGGGACAATACCTAATTAATCTTTTAACCCAGGTCAAGGTAGTATCTACCCGATGCTGTAAGCTTGGTGGTAGCCAACCTTCGGGTCTTTTTCTGTTAAGAAATCTTGGTTGACGATAACGAGTTTTGCGTCCTCGTCTTCCCCTTCTTAATTGTCGCCTAGAAGTCAAACTATCTTTGATTTGTTGACCTCTGTGTTGTAGTTCGGCTCCCCAAATTACTTGGTTATCTTGCACCAAAGCAATACCCGTAAATTTTGAGCCTGGATCTAGCTTTAGCTTAATATTTTTAGGAGTTTCTGTTACTTCCTCCTTCAAAATAATGGTAAAAGGATAACGCCGAAATACGGCAGCTTTTCCTTCTTTTAAAAGCCGTCTTGCCTGTCCAGGGTGAACAGGGTTTAAGGGCTTTTTTGTTGTGTCTAAAACAAAAACTGAGTTTTGCATTTTTAATCTCCCGTTAGGGGTAATGTTAGCTTCGATAATGTTTAAGGTCGGCACTTCCAAACAACACTGTCTTACCCCAATAAAACTGTTTAATTGTTTGGTTTTAGAGCTTAGAACTAGCTACGCATTCTAAGGTAAGAACTTTGACACTTGCCTTAAACGTAGTTCCTAATAGGAACTGAATCTGGTCAGCTAGGGGTGAAAGTTAGAGGCTTGAAGCCCCTGCGCTTTCAGCCAGGGGTGCTGACGACTTATTACCTCTATAATTGGGTTTTTTGTTGGTGGCGATCGCTTTTGATTTTTCATCACTCTTTATTTCTTAATAATTGCTGGATTTGTGTTTTGAGAGCGTTAATTTCAGCCTCCATTTCGGTTTTTAGTTTGGCAATTTGGGTATTCATTTCGGTTTTGAGATTGGCGATTTCGGCATCTTTTTCGAGCTTTAGTTCTTTTAATCCGCCTACTGCTAATACGCCAAATTCAGCGTATTTTAAGGTTAGCGTTGATTCATCAGCATCTTTGTCTTTGAATTCGCCAACCAGAGAGGGAAATAAAGGCCGAATATCTTGGGCAATAAAACCAATTTTCTTGATTTTAGCCTCAGGATTATCTTTCCAACGATAGTTTTTTACATCCAATTGCATTAAGCGACTTAAGATATTGCCTTCATTTTCGATATCTGTTTTTAAGCTGAGGTCAGATACAGAATCCCAGTTAGAATCCCCGTCCCATCTCATCATTCCTGTCCCACGTATGTGATCCTTAATCTCGAATATCAAATTTTGCCGATGGTTCCCAACGTCATCTATATACATCTTGACCCAATTAGTACCATTACTAATTCTTAAATCCCCCTTCACCTCCAACTTTGCCTCTGGATTGTCCGTACCGATACCAACATTGCCCCTGCCATCCAGTACTAAATCTTGATAGTTCCATGGTTCTCGAACGAAATACATTTTGTTGTAATTGACCTGGATTGACCAATCGTTGTAATTGGTATCAATAAAGTCAATTTGAGGAGCATTACTAACGATAGCTAAGTTTCCTCCATACTGCATCCGATTCTCTGGCTGTTTGCCCGTATTGTTGGTACTGCTCACCACTAATTTCTGACTAGGGTTCGGTGTGCCAATGCCAACATTACCATTTGTATCCAAAGTCATGAAGGTCCTGGTGGTCAGGGAACTCCAGGAGTTGGCAATCTTGAGTTTATTTCCATCACTATTATCAATCCCCATTGACCAGCCAGTCTCACCGAATATATCCCAAGATACGAAAGGATATCCTCCATCTGTCCCGGCAACTCGAAGGCACAAATTAGCATTTTGGTTTGCCTCATTGGTTGAATTAAAAATATACAAGCCATTCATATCTGGACGAGTTTTGTTTGTGGCTTCCACCTGTAGAGGAGCGGAGGGATCTGTCGTCCCAATCCCCACATTGCCATATTTGTTATACAAAATAGGTGATTTTTCTATGGTGCAAACAAAAGTTCCATCCCAATAACCCGGAATATTTTCATAGCGTAAATATAAATTGGTATGACCAGAAGGACGAGACGAAATAATCCCTGATAAAACAAGTTCATGATGCTGACCTGCCTCTATCGCAGTCTCTTTGTCAAAATCAATAATCCACTCAGGAGATTCTCCTTGATCTGAACCTTCAATTTCCTTTCCTTCATACTGAACACCAATGCTTTCTACCTCACTTTTTGTCCCCAAAGCCCAATCATTATCAATATCAAAGGAAATAATCAACTTAGAAGGCGCATTACCCTTACTTGCTGGCTTAAAAGAAATAGATTCATCCTTTGACTTATTAGTAATTCGCAAAATTAATTCATTTTTGGAACTACCATCATTCAAAATCCGATTAGATCCCACAAACCCCACATGAAGAGGAATATGCTTCTTGCCACGATGACTAATGATACTTAGACGCTTTTCTCGATAATAGTCAGTAACGGTTCCTCCATGATAGGTAAACTGAGGACACTTCAACTCTACCCTGGTTGTTCGCGCCCCTCCTGCTGCCGCACCATTGATATGTTGAAGGGTAAAAGCTATAGTTTCCTTAGCCTTCAAAGCTTGATTATTAGTTGCTAGAAAATACAGAGAAACCACAATACCATCCGTCTGAGTAATATCATCCGCCTGAGTCACAGGAGAAATCATACTCCAACCTTCTTTTTCTGCTAAAACCAATTGTTTCCGAGAATCTGGAGACAAGGTATCTGGTCTAAACCTCAATTCAAAATGGTGATTAGCTTTACTCACCGCACCACTTTTAGCAGGAAAACTAATCGGTCGGTCTGAACTATTGACGATTTCTAGAACTAACTCCTGTCCCCTAGTGCCATTTTCAATGAAGATAACAGATTCTTTATCCTCACCCTCATACAAGTTAAAATCAAGGGGATAGGTTTTGTTGAAAGATGCGATCGCCTTTAAATCATCATCCATATCCTGTTTTATCTCTTCTGAAAATAAAGCCCTGTTGTAAATACGAACATGGGCAATCTTACCTTTTAAATATAGTCTAGATACCCACCTTCCTATTCTGACTATTCCATTCCCTTGAAAAGGGGCATGACCCGTAGAGGAATTATCTAAAACTCCATTGACAAATATGGCTTGCTCTTGATTGTTTTTATCGTATCGCCAAGTAATATGATACCAATTATTGTCCGAAAGTTCAGTATTTCCTGGAGTATCATTATTGAAAAATCCAAGGTATGGTTTTTTTTGTCGAATGATTAGATGTAGCGATTTTTCTGACAATTGTTCATCATTTCCTAATATGCTTTGATTATCTATACTCAAATCCTCGATATTAATCCAAGCTTCAACCGTAAAACTAGAATTTTGTAAGCCTAACTTATCTGCTTCAATTAATTCTACATAGTCGCCTTCTCCATCAAAACTCAAACAACCACCCAATTTATCGTCAATGACAATTTCAGGATTACCTTTAACATTGTATTTACTCCCAGTTAAAGCATCACTAACTTTCCTCTCATCTCCCTCCTCGATGATTTCATCTAATTTTAAGTGCAGAACTAAATTGTCCTTTGAATGACTCATAATCGTTACTCCTTGGTAATTTATTGATTGTTTGAATCTTGATTTTTGTTAGCGGGACTCAACTTCAGCCAACCCTCCCGAATTGCTTGTTTACCAGAGAAAACCGCATTAGGATTAGCCTGACCAATATTGTCATGGGGAACGGCTAACCAGTCTTCTTTTTCCTTTTCTAACCACGACCATTCATAACCAGTCTCCTCTGGTAAAGGTAAATTAATTTTTTTATCCAAAGTTGAATCACTCAGATCCTTCATATCAGTTAGAATAGGAGTCGAGAGGAAAGTAATCTCAATCTTCTCTACTGCCTCCTGATATTGATCGGGTGGAATATCGATCGCTTTGGTGGGCAAAATGCCACAGGTAGCATGAACCTTACCCCGTGGTTCGATGAGCATGGTCAATAGTTTAGGTTTGTCTTCGAGACTTACATCTATATGCCAAGGATTGTCCGCAGAATGAAATTTGATTTGAGGATTATTAATTCCATTTGAATCGCTTTGGGGGGCATAAAAAAACTCATTCAGAGCATCTTTTTCTTCCTGCCAATATCCCACCAAACCATCATTGAATTGTTCATATTCTCCTAAACGAATCGGAAACTTAACCTGATCAAACCCATCAGTATCCCTAGAATTACGCCTTAAATCTTGCCAAAATACATTCCAATCTTGGTTAAGGGAGGGAAGTCCCTGTAATTCTAGATTAAGAGAAGTCCGCACAACTGCGATCGGTCGTCCCATCAACAGTGCTAAACCTTGATGTTGGGCAAAATTTTCCGGGTCGATATTCTCTAAGCCACTATCTAGAGCTGAAATGAAATCAACTAAAAAACTTTGCCCCTGATTTACAATGTAGTTAACTACCCTTTTCAAATAGGAATTGGCAATTTCCTCAACAGAAATTGAGTTTTCTCTCCCTGGTGCAGACTCCCATTCAGCAAGCTGATTAATCGAACCCAAAGCTTTACCCTGATTATCATAGATAGCGAGGCTATTATCCAAATTATTCGGCAATATCCAACCACAAATCGGAGTGGTGGCCGGATGAGTGTTCATTTCCTGTTCCCCTTGACTGGCCGACAGCCAACGAAAATTGAGACGGGCCGGTTGTACCAAACGGGGTGGTAAAGTAACCAGATAGGGACTTCTGGGAGTTGTCATCTGCTCAGTGGTGATGATATTGCTAACATCCAACTCCTTCACCTGTCCAAACGTATCCACCAACCGTAACCGCAAAATCTTCATCGCCCCCGAACGAATCGGGTTAAAATCATTTAAAGGTTCTGGCGCACTGCGGATACTCTGCTGCACTACATCTCGAACCAATTCGGTAAAGGGCTGATAATCTGCAAAGCCCAAAGGATCGGCGATCGCTAATTGCAGTGTTTGCTTGTGCATGAGTAACGCTTCGTTAAAGCCACCGAGAGATTGGGAAAGACTCTTCAGATTTAGCAGTTGCTCATAAGCTAGAATGGCAGTATAAATAGGGTCTTTAGCTTGTTTTTCAGCAGATAGATGGAACGGTTTACCTTCTTGATCGGGTTTATCTTTATACCATCCTTCGATTGCATTAATCTCTTCTTGGATCTTATTTTTGATCTCCTCACTTTCATTTAATACAGACGAACTTGGCTTATTTCCAGACAATAATCTCTCAACTCTTTCGTCTAATACAGGTGAACTTGGCTTGTTGCTATACCATTCCTGAAGTTTTTTTAGATAATCTTCTTTACCCTTCTGTGACTGTTTTAGTTCATAATAGTCATCCAGTAATTGTTTTTTCAAATAAACTTCTAACTGTTCTCTAAGTTTAATCCCTGCATGGGGCGTTAAAATACTGCGACCACTATAAATATTAGCCGCTTTGAGAATAGCCCCCTTTCCTTTCTGTAAAGAAAGATCGGCCTCATTTTCCTTCAGACCATAATTTTTAGTAACAAATCCCGTTTCATAGTTTTGGTTATAACTTCGATGATTACATCCCTCTCGGATGGGAAAAACTTCTACCTCCCACTCCAGCAAAAAAGGATGCCAAGGTTGTTGTGTCCAAGTGCTAAAAGCAATATGTTCTCCCGTTTTATTTTGTTCTAATTGATCAATCTTGTTACGAATAGCAGAAAAGCTCTCTTTCCCAATGGGAAATTGTACATCCTTGAGAATCTCGCATTCCAATAATCCATCATCCCTTAACCGTCCATCCTGTCCATGTCGGATAGTAGGTTTCACTGCTTCGCCTGTCATTAGTAACACAGGCTCCTTGGGTTGCCAATAACGGGGACTAGAAATTTGCTTGAGGGTGTAAGTTGCTTGAGTATTCTTGACGGTTTCTTGATTATTAAGAGCCGTTATTTTCTCTAGTAACTGATTAATGGCTACAGCTAATTGAGAAGCGATCGACGTAGAGGAAGATTTCCCAGCAGAAGCAGCCGTAATTTTGCCAGAATCATCTTCTGATAGCATCAGATTTCCGGTCGCCGTCAATTTTTCCTGTAAAGGTGCAATTCCTTTCACCTCAATGTAATGCTTAACCTCATCAATATCGGGATACTGATCTCTGCTTCCTTCCGGGGGATAGGAACTCAGCATATACTTATACCAATCTGCAAAGAGTTGCCGACGCATTGACTCTATTTCATGCCAAGCGCGATCATATTCTTGCTGACAGAGGTTAAGCTCATTAAGTAAATCAGCGATATCATTAGGTAAAGTAACCTGTGCTTGATTATGGGCATCTTCAGCATTAGCTGTTTTAGAAGCTACACTTTCTAAACGAATGGTCCACATCGTCCCCGCAGCAATGGCATTAAAGCCCTTCTCATGTCGTGCCTCTTTAAACTTGGGAGTCATGTCCAACTGCCGATGTTCAAGACGAGAAGATAGGTGTAGGGCTTCCAACTGGTCTTCGATGATAGACTTGCGATCGCTACCAATCTTTTGACCCAAATAGGCAGACAATGCTTCTGTACCGGTATTACCCACAGTCACTTCTACAGAAGCTTGCTTATGTGAGTTGTCTATGTTCGTTTCATTCTGTGGAAAGCTTAAGCGGGCGTAGCAGAGCATTTGCTCAGGTAATTGTGCTTCTGAGATAGCTGTATTTAAAAGTTTATCTATCTGCTGTTTTTTATCTTGGAAATTTTTGGACAGTTCTTCTTTAGAGAAAATAATCCTTAATATAACTGCTGTGGTTTTGTCTGTGGTTTCCTCTTTTTCTCTTAAAATGTCTTTCTCGATTAACTCATTCCAGACAGATTCATCATTATTAAATTTATCCAAGAAAACTTGTTTCTTGATTTCAACTAGAATTGCCCATTTGAATTCTTCTTGTATTTCTTTTAGCAATTCGTAATTGGTGGGCTGTGGGAATTTTTTGATAAATTGATTGAAATAATCTTGCTCTGCCCTGCTGTACCAACCAATCACATCATACTGTAGTCCATCAGGAATCTCAGCAGTATAATCATCATCATGAAACCCAAAAACACTATGACAATTGGGATAAAACGCAGCAAAAGTCGGTTCCCCATAACCTACAGCAGTCAGTGACGATAAGTATTTAGCCTTGGGGTCATTTTCTGGCCAAGCAGCTAAAGACTGTTTGCGACCCAAATAGCGAAAAGGTTGATGATGATCTTTGTTGACCTTAATAGGATAGGCAATACTAACTTTCTTACTTCCTTTATCTTCAGGTTTCTTACTTCCTTTATCTTCAGGATAGAGATAATCACTCTCTACCACCCATTGCTTTTCAATCTGGTTATCCTTGTTACTGCGTGTCACTAACCAACGATTGGGTACTACAGGAAAAACCGTTTTAGTCTGGTTATTGTCATCGGTAACTTGAATTCCTTTGGTTAAAGCATCTGGCAAAGCCCAATGCAAGTGAATTCCTGCTTTCAGAGGCCAATTCTGATTTTGAAAAGGCTGAGAAACAATCTCTTCACTAATATTGGCAATATTAGGCTTTACATCCCATGTCCCATCAAAATAAGGAAGGCGGCTAAAATCTGCCATCGCTTCTACTACAAGGCGATCGCTTTCCAGATACAGAGCGTCTAAGTGGACGGGAAGCATTAAAACATTTTTCACAATAGACATCTTCGATAATCTACCTAAAACGACTTTGACATACTCCCGACGTTGCTCTTAGGAGACAGCGCGGGATTCCCTGACATCAGTGCTGGGGGCTTTCTGCTGCTCTATAAAACTGATATAAAGCGTCACATAACGTGATAATCTGATGTTTACTTCCTGCTGATCCTGATTTTTCGGGAACCGTGAATGCCTGTGGTTACTCATCCACAGGCATTCACGGTCGAGCCGACCGCATTTTTTAAATTTATACTTGCGTTTAAATCTCGATCTATTGACAAGCCACACGAGAGACAAACTTGCTAATGTCTACATCTTGGAATTCTGGGGTCACACGGTATCCGCCTGGGAAGGAATTTAACCTCCATGATTATCTAGAGTTACCGTTCTACAGCGCTGGCTGATCGTAGACAACTAGGGTGTATTTAGGCGAAACGAATCGCACTTAGCCAACATTCCACTAACATTCAAATCTTCAATAACAAAAGTGCCGTGGTTCTTAGCCAGCAAAGTTTAATGCAAAGTTAAATTAAATTTAATATTTTAAGCGGTCTTTTCAGAGCGAAGCCAAACTTTAAGACAAATTTAATGATCTATAATATATCCATGCTCTTAATGCTTAAACTTACATGATCTAATATCAATTATTTTTTTTCCCCAAAATATTCCAATCTACTCTCATCAGAAAATCCCAATCTCGTAATGCCACTCGCGACCATAACCAATTTTGTCGAAGTTGAGGAATATGATATTCCATCGCAGCTTCTTTCATTACTTTTGTCCGATATTGTAAAGCTCTCAACCACCTTTCTCTTTCCTCATTTTCTGGTGCAGCTTGAGCAGATTTCATCATTACTAATCCAATACCAGCATAAGCATTCAAAGTTTCTTTTTCTGTTACAGGTGACTTGGACTCAGTATTATCATTATTAGTAGAAATCTGCTGCACTTTTTGTATGTTTGATGAAATTTCTCCTGATAATTGTAATACTTTGAACCAAGAATCATAAGCTTTTTTTAAATCACCTTTACTGTAGTAAGCAAAGCCTAAAGCATTTTGATATGGAATAGAATTAGGGTTTTCTTTGACAGCTTTTTCCCAGAAAAATAGAGCTTCATCTATAGTATAGTTTCGCTCTCCATTATGGAGTAATTCCCAAGCTAATCTACCTTTTAAAAAGCTAATATCTGGGTCATCTTTTGCCTCTTTTTGCACAAAAGAAAGTGCTTCTTTAGCCTCGAAAAAGCTGCCTCTTGCTAGTAAAGATTCTACAGCTTTTTTTCCGGCTACAATATCATTTTTTTTAAATTGTTCAATAGCTATTTTTTGCCCTTCTTCTATAGAATTGGGGTTATAATTAACAGGCTTTTCCTTATTATACCTTTCCAGATTAATTGGATCGGGAGTTACAGATAAAGACCCATAAAAAATTTGTGATTGTCTATTTTGTAATAACCAGACACCACCAAGAGTTAGCAAGACCGTTATTAAATGTGAAACCACCCCTCGACTCAATGAGTATAAGAACTTTTCTTTGTTATTTTTTTCTGTCATTTTGATCCGGTTTTTATTAATTTACTTTGATTAATTAAATGATATCTAAACTCAAGAGCACCCTGGTGTTTAGATATTTAGGCAATGAGTTAATTTTGAGTTTAGATATGAGCCTATACCAAATTATTACTACATGATATAGCAGTACGTTTTTTAGTTAGGACAATAAGTACAGGTTCAAAGGCAACAGGCAACAGCGGAATTTCCTCGCCCTTAATGGGTAGTGCTATATTACTCAGATTTAGCTGGAATTTAACTCCTTTATATCTAATTTATCTCTAATCCTGCAGCATCTGGATAATATCATGCAAGTTTTTTCCTTCTTTCCTTGAAACCTTTTTTATTCATTATCTACACTAGATAATACCGATATTACCGGACAGAATATCATAACAAAAGACATACAGATTAGGAAAGCTATTAAACCATAAAACTAAACCAATATAGAGAAACTTTTTCAGTTAAGCCGATAGTTATAGCAATCCGTGCATTACCTGTGAAGTATTTTAGAACAGTCAATATTCACTTAAAACCTTTTAATATCTGTACGTTGCCAATTCGACGACCACTCTATCGGCGGAACGGGTAACTCCTGACTTCTAACCACAACTAAAGTTAAATATGGAAAGATTATTTTGATTCTTAAACGGGCGCGTGAAAATAGAAGCTCGGACCTCTATAAAGGGTTTAATTTTAGTTAAGTAAGATTTTTAGAATCGTTGTGTTCATCTGATTTACGATTTGTTCTCTGTTTTAATAGTAAATCCCAATCTTGACGAGCCTTGGGAGACCACAACCAATTTTTTTGTAGTTGTTGGATATGGAACTCTTTGCCAGCTTCTGTCATTACTTTCCGAGCATATTTTAAGGCTTGATTCAGATGTTTATCCTGACCTCCACCAGATTTCATCATTACTAATCCTAAACCGGCATAAGCATTCATAGCTTCCCTTTTATCTACCGATAAATTCTGCCGATTATTTTTGTAACCAATAGCACGAAATGTTCCTGCTTCTGGAGAAATTTCTCCAGACAAATGCAACACTTTTAACCAAGCTTCATAAGCTGTTTTAATGTCACCTTTGGTGTAATAAGCAAAGCCAAGAGCATTTTGATATAAGACAATATGTGGCCGTTGCTCAATTGCTTTTTCCCAGTAACTTATTGCCTCATCAAGAGAATTTTGATTTCCTTCTTGAAAAAGTTCCCAAGCTAATCGACCTTTCAAAAAGTTGACATCTGAGTTATCACTATATCTCGAAGGTATAGCATCAATTACATTTTTAGCTTCTACAAATGCTCCTCGATCTAGTAAACTTTCTACAGCCATTTTTCCAGCTTGGATATCGTTTTGATTAAACTGTTGAATGGCGAGAGCTTGTGCTTCCTCAGTAGTATTAGCAGTGTAGTTAACCGCTCGAACTGTATTATAGCCGTAGCTGATACCAGGATTGGGGGGTATTGGTAATTGAGCATTCACTTGTGACTGTCGATGATTAAATACTGCCATACTCCCAAGACTCAATATCACTGAAATCAAAGGTGCTAATACCCTGGCTGGTGTTAGAGAAAACAACTTAGAATGTTTGTTTTTCTGAGGATTTGATTTGACCACCTCTGGTGATTTATTTGCTGACTCAGTAGTTTCTAGTTGTACGATGGAGTGCTTTTGCTCCTGGTAGACTTCTGGAATTTCCTGGTGTTGTATTTCTGGTTGTAATGGTGTTGATAACTCATTGTTAGTCAACTGATTTAATAGATTTTTAATGACTTCGGAATCTTCAACCCGTTCATTCACATTATCTGCTTCGTATTCCCACTCATCAACAATATATTCTTCAAAGTCTTTCTCCTCAAAATCGTCAACTGACACAAATGTTGAATATTCTGAAGACATGATGTTTAGATCGCGAGCAAACATGGTAGTCGATTCAACTTCCTCCTCAAAATGCTCGTCAAAAGATTGCTGGTCAGATTGCACTTGCTGCACTTCTGTGGAAAAATTTGTACCTGCCTTAGTCAAATAACCATCAAATTTTTCATGCAGATATAGCACAGGTAATGCCCAATATAGTTGATTAGAGCCGTAAGCAGAAATCAGCCCTTGTCGTGCCCGACTTAAACTTAAGTCTATGGGATAACCTTGATTGAGATTTCGATAAAACAGTTGTGTCAGAATCAGAGAAACCTCATCTGGGATACGTTCAGCCATTGCCAAAACCCCAGGTATTCCACGTTTAACCAACGCCTCTGCTAAATTTACCTCTGCTCCCTCATCGATAGGATGAACTATATTATTGTAAGCACCTCGACAGGAATTGAATACCGCCATTTGAATCCCATTGTTAACTAGCAGCCCCGCTAAGTCACGACCACTGAGAGTTTCTGTTAAACCAGTTTTGTTGCTAACTAGACATATTTCACCCCCGAAGTTGCCCCAGTTACTATGACCTGCATAATGGAAAACTTGATATTGACCTTGCTCTAAACGTTGAGTAAGCTCTTCCCGCCCTGGTTGCCTGAGAATATCCAGGTGAATCTGAGTTTGCCCACTATTTTTTTCCAGCTCTTTTTGCAACGCCTCATATTCTTTTTCTAGTTGCAGACTGTCTTTATCGCTAGGAGTTGCGATCGCCATTAAGATTTTTAATGGTTGTTCTGAAGTTAGTTTCCGGCTAACTTCAGATAAGCAAGTATTAAGTTGATAACGAGAGAAAACAACATCAGTACCAGTGGCAATAGGGCGATCGCCTTCATGGAGTACCTCCCAAGGCAAACTGGATATACGTCTGTCTTTAGTTCCCAGACGTAGCTGTAATATCTCTCCCCGATTATGAGCTATTGCTTGGGCAGCATACCAACTATTTTTCAGGGTGTCTTTGAATAGTTCTCCATACATTTCTTGGCCCAAGGCTACTAAATTTGGACTGGCAATTTCCCCAGACTGGGCCATAATCTGATCGGGAATGACTACCTGAGAATTGGACTTTCTGTCTAGGAGATCGATTAATGGATCGCGAAATAGTTGACGAGCTTGGGCCAGCCATTGTTGTACGGGCCATTTGACAGTTTCCTGGGCATGGGTGACACCCTTGGGTACTTTTTCTGTGCGGACAAAATATTCGTCTTCCCCAAGTGGGGTAATTGAGACATGAAATTCCTGAATCACTGATTTATTATCCTTCTGCTGATGTTACTCCGCCACAACTCCCATCATATTTTTGATTTTGGTCTGGAAATAAGGGAGAAATGACGGCTGTAAGTTTAGTGTTAGTAAAAAAAAGGTCAAAAGTATTGCTGGTTATGATTTGCCAGAAGTATTACTTGGCACGTTGAGCTTTGGCGTTATCTATCGCTAATCAGGCTGTTGGGATGACCACCGACTGAGTTAGTTAGTATAGGTAACGCTGATTTTTGTTGCCTCTTCATCTATAGTTAAGCTCTAGTTTCTGAGGCTCCATGTTTAAATCTCCTTTACAATCACCTATTAAGCTATTCAGGAGTACTTTCCGGATAATTTAACCATCGGCACTAAAATATTAATCTAGTATTAATCTAGATATTCATCCGGTCGAATAACCACTTGACTTTTCAGCTAAGATTGAGAGTCTGAAATTTTGAATAGTAGGGATTGGGCAGCACCTACCAATTATTAATATGGGTAAGCTCACTGGATTAGAGATTAATTTATGTTCTCCCTAGACAATATTATATGTAAAAATTTTCTTTTCTGCCTGGTTTATCGGCTATCTTTTTTGTTCTGCTTACCACAACCATATTGATTTGAAGTCATTCAATCACCTTTTTTTGATTTATAGAATACCAAATATTCAAATACTGCTGTGACTCCGGTAGGTTTAACCATCGTTTTTTTGATATTCTAGAAAACTAGAAAAGTCTTTCACTAGGATAATCTTAGATAGGTAAGTTTTTCTTTAAAGTTGGTATCCGATAATATAAATGGTATATCCGTAATTATTCGATTGTAGAGTTTTTGTTTGTGTCTATCTGTTTTGTCTTTTTCTTAATACTGGGAGTTTGACTCTTGTTAGTAACAAAGTCAATGTGTGTCCTCCAGTTAGGCTTTACCCCCTTGCCTTAAAACTTCAATATTTTAGTCCGTTTATCTAATTTTTCCTTAACTGTCTGATTTGATTAAGGGTTTCTTGATAATACTTTTGGTTTCCTTGTTGCTTGTGCAAATTGCCAGCTTTTTCAAAGTGTTTGATGGCTTCTTCTATATTTCCTTTCTGTTTGTGAATTCTACTCTTAGAGACTGTTTATAGAACCCCTAAACGTATCTTTGTCAATGAAGATCGTTTTTTTAGTTAGGAGCCAGGAGTCAGGTAGGGGAGCCGTCGGTAGGGCGAGGTACAGGAGACAAGAGGGAAGAGGTAATATCATGTCCGGTTGAATAAGTTATAAATAAGCACAGAGGAGTCAGGTAGGGGAGCCGTCGGTAGGGCGAGGTACAGGAGTCAGGAGAGAAGAAAAAGGAACAAGAGGAGAAAAAAGAACAAGAAGAGGAGAAAGTTTTTTTATCACTAATTATCCGGACATGATATAAGAGGATCGAGCTGAAAAATTCCACAAACAGAGCAGATTTTGCATCAATTTTGATGCGCCAGAAGACTTAACTATGGTAATTATATAGATATAAAATGGGTTCTATAAACCAAATATTAAGACAGCAAGCCGTGCTTAATATTTGGTATTCTTGGTTGGTTACGGCGGACAGCTTTCACCTAGGGTGAGCCAGGATAGATATTCCCGCCTTTTCATGTCGCTCCGCGAACCCGCCCTACTGGAATGACACAGCTAAAATGGTGCCCGGCGACGGATTGTTAAATACCTTTAAAAGCTTATATTTTAGCCGTAATGGCGCACCCTACAATAATGGTTGGTGGTGCATAGTACAGGAAGGAGAAGAGTAGGGAAGGTGGGGGAGGTGTGGGAGAAATTAAAATATATATCCTCACCATTACGGCTACATGACGACCCAATAATGAACTATTTTAGCTGTGTCACGGCACTACATCAGGATTTAATCTTTCTTTTATCGCACTAGGTTAAATAAATAAATTAAGCCGATCAATTTTGTTAAATCTTCTTAAGTTTTAACCTTTGCAACTCTTACTGAGATATAGTTTCATATCTATATTGCCCCCTAATCCCTCTTAAAAAGAGGGAAATATGTAGTAAACTTTTTGGTATGTTATCCAAGCTCAACTGACACCAACAAAAACTCAGCCAGAGCGCGATATAGAGCATCTCACAAAAATCCGATCTGGCTCACATCTCCATCGAACAACTACAATTTTTCTCCCCCAACCACTTCTCCCCTAACTGCTTTAGATCCATCATCACTGGTTGCACTTCTAGCCCTTTTTCTGTCAGAGAATATTCCACATGGGGAGGCACCTCTGGAAACACTCGCCGTGCTAACAAACCCTGCTTTTCTAACTGTCTCAGTCTCAAGGTCAGCGTTTTTGAACTAATCCCCGGTAGTGCTTCTAATAATTCGTGAGTTCGGCGATCGCCACTCAAAAGCTCTCGCAAAATCAACACTGACCACTTACTGCCCAATATTCCCAACACAAATTGAATCGGACAACTGTTGTCTAAGCACAGGAGTTGTGCCATCTTAACATTTGATTTTACTTTCTTATCTTTAAGTTTCATTTTCTTCTAACTATTAAAATTTTATCTTTACTTTTATTCTAACCTTTTACCCTGAAAAACCCCAATTTTTTACTTTTTGTAACTAAAGAAATTTTTAGAGCCTACCTTGTAATTATAGTGGGAAGTCATAAAATATAAATGGAGGTAAAAAAACCTCCTCTAACTAAAAGAACTAGAATGTATAGGAACAATTCAGCTTAGTTCGGGAGTTTAACCATTAGGTATTGATAAGCTTGTCTTGCTTAACATCCCACAAGCCAGGCAAAAAAATTAACATTTTGACAGAAAAATAAACAAAAATACATAACAGATTCTGCCTCGCAACATGGCAGAAATAAAAAAAATGGAGGTAAAAAGAATGGTGAACTTATTAAGTCAAAAAAAACAATCAAACGTAGATAAAGAAACAGCTTTTATTCTATGGTTTGAAGAAGTAGGAATTGGTGACATCCCATTAGTTGGAGGTAAAAACGCATCCCTGGGAGAAATGATTCAACAGTTAACTTCCAAAGGCATAAACGTTCCCAATGGATTCGCCACCACAGCCCACGCATATCGGTATTTTGTCAAAAAAGCCGGGTTAGAGAAAAAACTGCGACAACTATTTGCTGACCTAGACGTAGAAGATATGAAGAATTTGCGTAAACGAGGCAAACAAGCCCGCACCCTCATCCTCGATACCCCATTTCCAGAAGAATTAGAAACAGCCATAGTCGCCGCATATCACCAAATGTGCGACCGCTACGGCACCTCCGCCGAATATTGCGACAAACTAGAGGGCGACTCCAAACAAGAATGCGAGCGTTACACCAAAGAAGTAGACGTAGCAGTACGCTCCAGCGCCACGGCCGAAGACTTGCCAGATGCCAGTTTTGCCGGGCAACAAGAAACCTACCTCAACATTTACGGTGATGAAGCAGTATTAGAAGCTTGCCATAAATGTTTTGCCTCCATATTCACAGACCGCGCCATCTCCTACCGCACTATCAAAGGCTTCGACCACTTCGACGTTGCTTTGTCAGTGGGCGTGCAAAAAATGGTACGTTCAGACCTCGCCTCCTCTGGCGTAATGTTTTCCATCGACACCGAAACTGGATTCAAAAACGCTGCCCTGGTAACAGCAGCTTATGGTTTAGGTGAAAATGTCGTGCAAGGGGCAGTAAACCCAGACGAATACTTCGTTTTCAAACCAACCCTCCAACAAGGTTTCCGCCCAATATTGGAAAAACGCCTCGGTACAAAAGAACTAAAAATGATTTACGACATCGGCGGTTCCAAACTTACTAAAAATGTCTCGGTGCCAGTTTCCGAACGGGAAAAATTTTGCATTAATGACGACGAAATCTTGCAACTGGCAAAATGGGCTTGTGTTATTGAAGAACATTATTCTGAAGTGCGCCGTCAGTACACCCCGATGGATATTGAATGGGCAAAAGACGGTCTCACTGGGGAATTATTCATTGTACAAGCTCGCCCGGAAACAGTACAGTCTCAAAAATCTGGTAGCATTCTCCGTAACTTTAAACTCAAGGGTAGCAGCAACATTTTAGTTCGCGGTCGTGCCGTTGGGGAAATGATTGGGCAAGGTAAATCTCGCGTTATTCTTGACGTGCATAAAATTGACGAATTTCTACCAGGGGAAGTTTTGGTGACGAACAAAACCGACCCCGACTGGGAACCAATTATGAAAAAGGCTAGTGCTATAGTTACTAATCAAGGCGGACGCACTTGTCATGCTGCGATTATTGCGCGGGAGATGGGTATTCCAGCAATAGTTGGTTGTGGTGATGCTACTAAACTGTTGTACAACAGTCAGGAAGTTACTGTTTGTTGTGCTGAGGGTGAAGAAGGCAAGGTTTATCAGGGTATGGTGCCGTTTGAGGTACAGGAAACTTTGTTGGATAATTTGCCTAAGACTCGCACTAAGATTTTGATGAATGTTGGCAACCCAGAGGAAGCTTTTGGTTTGTCTTCTATTCCTTGCGATGGGGTAGGGTTGGCACGGTTGGAGTTTATTATTGCTAACCATATAAAGGCTCACCCATTAGCTTTGATTCACTATAACGAGTTGGATGATCCGTTAGTGAAACGGGAAGTTGGTAATTTGACTGCACAGTACGAACACAAACCAGATTTCTTTGTGGATAAACTGGCGCAAGGTGTGGGTACGATCGCTGCAGCATTTTATCCAAATCCTGTAGTGGTGCGGATGAGTGATTTTAAGAGTAATGAATATGCGAATTTGTTGGGCGGTCGTCAGTTTGAGCCGAAGGAAGAAAACCCGATGATTGGTTGGCGGGGTGCGTCTCGTTATTACGATCCGAAATATCGCGATGCTTATGCTCTGGAGTGTAAGGCGTTGAAGCGGGTACGGGATGATATGGGTTTGAGTAATGTAATTCCAATGATTCCATTTTGTCGGACTCCGGATGAGGGTCGCAAGGTATTGGCGGAGATGGAGAAAAATGGTTTGAAGCGAGGCGAGAATGGGTTGCAGGTTTATGTGATGTGCGAGTTGCCTAGTAATGTGATTTTTGCCGATGAGTTTGCCCAAGTATTCGATGGTTTTTCTATCGGCTCAAATGACTTGACTCAGTTGACTTTGGGTTTAGACCGAGATTCGGCGTTGGTGGCGCACATTTTTGACGAACGGAATGAGGCAGTACGTCGGATGGTGAAAATTGCCATTAAGGCTGCTAAAAAATATGGTCGCAAGATTGGTATTTGCGGTCAAGCGCCGAGTGATTATCCTGAGTTTGCCAGGTTTTTGGTTGAGGAGGGTATTGATTCGTTGAGTTTAAATCCCGATTCGTTGTTGAAGACGCTTTTGGATATTGGCAAAATGGAAGAGTCAGGGTCAATGATGGATAATATTATGGATGTGGCTCAGGGGAAATAGTTGAACAGTTATAATTGAAGAAGGAGTCAGTAGAGTTCAAAAATTAACAATTAATAATTACCTCTTCTTAAAACGGATAGGATTGGCGAAAAAGATTTTTTTTCTTGATTTATTCAAATAAGAAGAGGCTTTTTACTTTAATGATTTGGTAAATTTTCTAGCTATAAATAGACCAATTTAGCAGACTTCATAAGTGTGATTATTCAACCGGACTTACAGCGATTTTGCTGATTGATGAACCACATATTCATAACCACGCGCCTTGTAGAGAAGTTCCATTAAACGTCCATACTGTAGTCGAATAATCAGGAAAAATGCTTTAATATAACTGATATCAAGTTTAAATAATCAGTTGTAATAAAAACTATTGGTACGATCGAGTTATATCATTTGCCGGTGAATACTTATAATAGTGACAAATAGAGGAAAGGGAACAGTTGAAGAATAAATAGGGCGAATTTTGCCGAAGAATAAGAGTAAGATTTTTTTCTAACTTATAACTAATGATCGGAACATGAGATTACCAGTTTTTATAATCATAAAACTAATTACCCATTATTTTTTTTCTTTGGCTGGCTGAATCGGAATTTCTATAATAAATTCAGTTCCTTGATTAGGTTGAGAATTGCATAAGAGCTGACCGCTATGTTTTTGTACGATAATTTCATAACTAATTGAAAGTCCTAAACCAGTTCCTTTTCCTACATCTTTAGTAGTAAAAAACAGGTCAAATATTTTCTCTTTCACCTCCTGCGGAACTCCTAAACCATTATCCGCAATTTTAATCAAAACGGCTTGGTTATTCTCTTTTTTAACCTCTGTAGTAATTACGATTGTAGGGATGAAATTTTTGTCTATTTGCAGTTTTTCTTCCAATACATCTATGGCATTACTAAGCAGATTCATAAACACCTGATTAACTTGGGCTGGATGACATTTCACCAAAGGCAAATTCCCATAAGTTTTCACAATTTCAATCTCAGGGAATTCTGGTCTAGGTTTCAATCTATGCTGTAAAATCAATAAGGTACTATCAATTCCTGAATGGAGGTTTACTGGTTTCATTTCAAATTGGTCGAGG
>JBARXI010000386.1:0-19959 GCA_049647275.1 Microcoleaceae cyanobacterium | reverse complement strand
CGGGATTTAATATTGAAATTTTTGCTGAGATGAAATTCTATTCTATTCATATTTAGTAGCTGAAAACTGAAAATTTATGTCTATCTAGAATTTAGTAGTAGGGGAAAAATTCATCTTTTCCTGAAATATCTCTCAAAATCAGACTCCGAGTTTTTGAGTAAAAGCCGACTTTTTCCCAGAAAAGCTGGAAACTGAAAATTTATGTCTATCTATATTTACTAGTCAGGAAAAATCTAGCTTTTCCTGAAATATCTCTCAAAACCAGACTCCGAATTTTTGAGCAAAAGCAGATAATTTTGGGAAAAAGCTGGAAACTGAAAATTTATGTCTATCTAGAATTTAGTAGTAGGGGAAAAATTCACCTTTTCCTGGAATATCTTTCAAAATCAGACTCCGAGTTTTTGAGTAACAGCAGATAATTTTGGGAAAAAGCTGGAAACTGAAAATTTATGTCTATCTATATTTACTAGTCAGAAAAAATCTGGCTTTTCCTGGAATATCTTTCAAAACCAGACTCCGAATTTTCAGCAACAGCAGATAATTTTTCACAAGAGCTGGAAACTGAAAATTTATGTCTATCTAGAATTTAGTAGTAGGGGAAAATTTACCTTTTCCTGGAATATCTTTCAAAATCAGACTCCGAGTTTTTGAGTAACAGCAGATAATTTTGGGAAAAAGCTGGAAACTGAAAATTTGTCTGTCTATCTAGAATTTAGTAATAGGGAAAAATCTGGCTTTTCCTGAAATATCTCTCAAAATCAGACTCCGAATTTTTGAGCAAAAGCAGATAATTTTGGGAAAAAGCTGGAAACTGAAAATTTATGTCTATCTAGAATTTAGTAGTATGGAAAAATTCACCTTTTCCTGGAATATCTCTCAAAATCAGACTCCGAGTTTTTGAGTAACAGCAGATAATTTTGGGAAAAGTCAGAAAATAACAATTCATCTGTCTATCTATATTTAGTAGCCAGAAAAAATTTATACTTATCTCAACAGAAACAAAGGTAAAAATTATGCCACTTGCTGAAAAATTAGGACGTTTATTTGAAGTCGGATTTAATATTGGCGTACTTGCTGATATTGAATGCCAGAAATATCAAAACTACTTCGGCGATCTATATCGTCAAGATTTACAGAAACTCAGATTATTAAGCCTGGTTAGACAAATAGCAAAAGCAGAGAAAATATCTAGTACAGAAAGTATTAAAAACTTAGAAAGATGGAGTGAATATTTCATTCAGAAAGGATTTTTGGCTGGATTAAATTTTTTCCGCGAGTATATTGAGTCAACTCAATGGAGTCTCAAACTCAAAAAACCAGAAATTTTATATTACCAATGTAGCTTTCATGGAGATAATGCTTTTGCTACTAACCCCAAAGATAAACAAGAGGCAACCAGAGAATTATTATCTCAATTTTTATCTGCGGATGTCTTGAGTAATAACCTCAAAAACTACATTACCAAATATCACAAAAAAGGAGAATTTTTACAAGCAGATACTTTAATACTTCTGCGTTATCGGAGGGAAATTAGAATTATTTGTGTAGATTTATCGATATTTTCTGTAAAGTCGGCAGAAGATTTATTGCCACTGGATAATATAGAAAATTTACGACGAATGTTGATGATAGATATTAAATATATACGTTCCAAAAGTGTTTTTTCTAACCTGCGCATAGATACTGGAGATACTCAGGATTTTGGTTTAGAATTTTCCCCAAATTTAAAACGATATTTTACTGCTTTTAAACGTAAGGATAAGGAAACTACTAAGTTAATTCAAGCTGGTGCTTATGCTTATAGTTTTTATAGTTTTTTGCAAAAAGAGACCGATATATTAGATAAATCTAAGTCATTACTATTTAATGTAGTAGGATATAGCGATCGCAATATTGCTACTCTCTCTGTCAAACCAAAAAATATCAATATTCTTGCTACTTGTGCGGAAATTTATCAAAATGAGCCTAAAGAGCAAGATATTAAAATTGCTCGTCGGGAAGTCTTGGAAAAAATTCAAACCAATGCAAAAAAAAGCTTTCAAAATGGTAGAAAATTTATTCAAGAATTATCTGTAGAAAATCTGATTCAGAATGAGGATAAAATTACTCCAATAATTCATCACGAAAAAATTGATAGTTTTTTTAATTCAGTAGGTATTATCCCAGATGAGTTGGCAGAAAAAATGAATGTTACTCTCGAGTCTACTTTAAGAAATGCTCATGCTGAATTAATTTATAAAGCGCTGAAAAGTAATCAGACTTATGTATTTTTAACAGGTAATCCAGGTATAGGAAAAACTACGGCGATCGCTACTTTTCTCAAGTCTCAAATTGATGAGGGATTTTTATTATTTTATGTTAGTCCTCGCACTCAAGTTAACATTGATTTAATCGGTAAGTTTAAGTCTAAAACTGGCGAGTCTTTATGCAACGATAATATATTTGGTCTGACTGCTAACTCTATTATTATTAAAGAAAATAATGGCAAACCTACAGTTAGTTACTATTCCAATCTCCGTCAAGATAATTTTATTGAAAATACTATCAATTTTATGCCGATGGGCTTGGTTTCTAAATCTTCAGAAATACCAGCTTCTAGAAAGTCGCGATTTTATAGAGAAACTCAGGATAATATTAAAGATATTGGGGAAAAAAGTACGGGAGTTCTCTATAGTATCTGCCAGGGAATATATTCTACGATTAATAGTAATCTCTCTAATAATATTGTGGCTACAGTCTCTATTCAATCTTTAATAAAAACATCAAATGGTGCAGATACTCTCCAGCATCTCCGGGAAATATTTAAAGATGCTTATAACCGAAACACAGGTGTGATTCCTGAGAAAATGCGGAACATTTCTCAGAGGATAAAGCACATATTTATCATGATAGATGAAGTAAGTGGGGATAATAGTGGGGTAAATTTTTTGCATGGAATTAAAGATTTTTTGAAAGAATACAATCTGACGAATCCCGAATTTGGATTTAATACAAAAGTTATTGTTGCTGATGCTTCTATTGTTGAGCAAGAAGTTATTAAACAGCATTTATCTTTGACTTCTCCAGAGCCAGATAAAATTTATTTTCGGTTGGCTAAAGGTGAGGCTGAACCACTTTCCCTAGAAAATTTTGAGTTTAATAAACAGCCAGCGGTTGCTATTAATGCAAACTCTTACCCAGCCAGTAGTTTACATATAACTTATAAAGTATTTGTCGCATTTTATAAATTTAATGAAGCCACATTTAAAGATAATAATAAGCAGTTAGTCAAAACGGTTCAGGAAAATCTTTTATCCGATATAAATGCTTACTTGGATAATCCTAAGTGCAGTCAAATTTTAGTTTATATTCAAGACAAAAGAAAATTACAAGAGTTAATAGATAAACTTGGTAAGTCTCGGAAATTTGAGGAATATATAGACTATCTGGAAATACACGCTAATTTATCTGATGAAAAAAGAAGCAAAATAGAAGAATTTAAACAAGATGTAAAAGTTGTATTTATGACATCTTCAGCAAGTCGAGGTTTATCTTTTCCCAAAGCCAAACTTATATTAGTTGAAATTCCTAAATTTCAAATAGAAAGAAATTTAATGGAAGTCATACAAGTTATCTATCGAGCGCGGGGAGAATATTGGGAAAATGGGAAAAGAAAAACTTTGGACGACCGGGCAAAACAGATAACTTTTTATTTGAGCGATCGCTCTATTTATTATCCTCAAGAAGGAGATATATGTACAGAAGATTATGCTGAAGAACAAAAATTATCCCTGGCAGAAAGTTTATTAAATCTGTGGAATATTTTATTAATTCTCAAATTGTCGATAATGACTAGAATAGTCGGTGCGGGTTCTCTGGGAATGAAAAAATTTATGATGATTCCTATTGGTGGGAAATCTATTTCCGCAGCCGGAAATACATTTAGCAGTCAGATAACTAATCTCATCAAAGAGTTAAAAAATGAACATCGTCGTCATCCTCAAAAACAAATTCTTAAAGATGTTTATAGTAGTTTGATAGAAATTTTTAGGAGTGCAGATTTTGCCTTGATTGAAGATGACAATAAATCGAAAAAATTAGATTCTCAATATTGTTCCTATCTTTCAATTATAGAAGGTGGTGAGTTACGCTTTGCTAACTACGACCGACTAGATAAATTACTAAATTTTGGCAATATGGAAACAGCTCATCTGACTGGCAATTTATTAGCAGTGCCTATTTCAGGGAAAAAATTAGAGGAAACTTATTTGATGAAATTAGAGTCGCAAATTAGAAAGTTTGCCAACGATGAATTAATCGAAAAAATGAATAAAATTAGCCAAAGCAAAGATTATCCACCTAACCTAATATCTGCCATCAAAGGTAGCGTCTTAGAATTTGTTAAATTGCTGAATGGTGATATTAATAGAACTCAATGGTTTGAACAAAATAGTCAAAACCTAGACCAATATTATGCTGTACCTTTATTTGTATTTATGAGTGGAAAACTCATGAGTGACTATTTTAAGTCGGAACCAAAAGAAGAAGAAGAAACAGAATTTAGAACCCTTTTATCTAAATATGTTCATTACCTTTATCCCGCATATAATACCCTACCAATTGGTCGGAAATATCAGGATTTTCCGTTTATTGTTTTTCGCAGTTATAGTTTAGGAGAAATGCGAGAAAAAATTTATAGCGATCGCTATCTTTTAACTTCCCACGAATTAAACATTCTCAACTTACAGAACTTTTCAGTTAAGTAGGCAGCCAAATTTTTATACCAATTATTAACAATAATGGTATGCTTGACTGAGTTATAGATATTTATAATTAATTCCAAATATACTCTATAGAATCGCCATTCTAAATTAGGAGATGAATATTAGCCTTACATTCAGGGAAGTAGGGCTAGGTATTTAGATATATTTTCTCAGACTAATATTTTTTCATACAGCGGTTTTCATTTCGGTAGACCACAGTAGGGACGTTGCATGCAAGGTCCATATAAGATTTTGGTTATGGCGATGTGGTTTATCAATTTGAAAAGCGCTGTAAGCTATTTATGGTGGCTATATCTCAATCTAAATATGGCAAACTATTATCGCTAAATATTTTCTCAATCAATATACCTGTATGATATTGTTCATAGTTAAGATTAACATTAACCCTAATAAGATTGTTAATCTTATCTTTTATATATTTAGTTAAATCCAAACTATCCTGTTACCTATTAATAAACATATTTCTCGACAAAAGTTTGTAAACCTGCGTTATATCCTGTTCCTACTGCTTGAAATCTCCATTCACCATTTTTCTTATAGAGACGACCAAATTCTATAGCAGTTTCTCTAGAAAAATCTTCTTCTAACTCATACTTAGTTATTTCTTCCTGAGTTTCTAAGTCATAAATTCTGATCGAAGAATTCTTAACCTGTCCAAAGTTTTGTCTTCTCTTATCTGCTTCATGGATAGTAACAATAAAAATAATTTCTTGAATGCTAGAATTAACTTGAGTTAAATCGACTTCAATTGTTTCGTCATCTCCTTCTCCCTCACCAGTTCTATTATCTCCCCAATGCTTGACAGAATTATCTGGAGATTTTAAATTATTGTAGAAAACAAAGTATTCATCTTGCGGAATTTTACCGTTATCTCCTAGCATAAATATAGAAGCATCTAAGTCAAACTCAGTACCTGTATCAGTGGGGTTAACATCCCACCCTAAACCAATACCAGCTTTTTTTAATCCTGGTGCATCTTTAGAAAGATTAATTCTATGACCTTTGCTAATATTCACAGACATTGATTTTCCCTCTTTTAACTAAAAAACTTTAAAGTATTATTGGCGATAATTAATTCATAATTTTTAGTGAATTATCAAAAATGGCTGAGGGCAGTTTTTATGATTTTTTTCTTTGACATAGCATTACGTTAATTAACTAGGAGAATAAATTTTGGTTAATATATAACTTGAGTTGGCAAAAGAGGAATGTCCTAACCTTAATGTCTAGTGCTATGTAGATAATTTACGCCCTTGTGATTAAACCAAATAATTGATGGAGGTAGAAATGTAATCAACCAGAAGTAAAAGAAACTTTGATGTATTTAAATATTTCCTTAGTGCTTAGGGATGAGCACAAAAATAATCTACCAGTGTCTAGCTTTCTCTAGGGTCATTTCATTCTAGATTTTAGCAATGAATTTACTTACTTTCAGATAGGGAAAGATAAATTATCGGGAGCTATTAATAACGTATTTTCGTCAAGACATAACATGGCAAAGTTTAGAATGAAATAGCCCTGAGCTTTCTCGGTGGGCAAAATATTCTTTCTGTATGTTTTAATTGAGTCGATCTCTTCGTTTTGCCCACCCTACTCTAATCGGTAGTTTATTTCAACGCAAGTCCCTTAAAATTTTTCTTTTATCCTTAAGTCTTGAATTTTCTACCTCACATCAACTTTACTTAAACCCTCTTTTTTCAAATAGTTCCTATTGATCACCTGTTATAGTTTGAAATTGGTTTTTGAGATGAGGCAGCAGGCAACTGGGAATAGTTAGTAGGAAAGACATTTGGGAAGGTTTTGCTGATATCAAAAAATCCAGTTTAAATGCGTAGTTGAAATATTTCCTTAGTGCTTAGGGATGAGCACAAAAATCATCTACCAGTGTCTAGCTTTATCGGTGGGCAAAATATTCTTTCTGTATGTTTTAATTGAGTTGATCTCTTCGTTTTGCCCACCCTACTCTAATCGGTAGTTTATTTCAACGCAACTCCCTTAAAATTTTTCTTTTATCCTTAAGTCTTGAATTTTCTACCTCACATCAACTTTACTTAAACACTATTTTTTGAAATAGTTCCTATTGATAACCTCACTAATTAGTTAGCCATATTTTTCCACAAAACTTTGTAAACCTTCATTATAACCTTCTCCCACTGCTTGAAATCTCCATTCACCATCTTTTTTATATAGTTTGCCAAACTCTATAGCTGTTTCCCTAGAGAAATCTTCTTCTAACTCATACTTAGTTATTTCTTGTTGAGTTTCTCCATCGTAAATTCTGATATAAGCGTTTCTCACTTGTCCGAAATTTTGCCTTCTTTTATCTGCTTCATATATAGTCACAACAAAGATAATTTCTTCAATTGTCGGGTCTACTTTTGATAACTCTAAATTGATAGTTTCATCGTCTCCTTCTCCTTTCCCTGTGCGACTATCTCCCATCGATTCTACGGAACCATCTCCAGACTTCAAGTTATTGTAAAAAACAAAGTATTTATCTTGAGGAATTTTGCCATTTGCTCCTAACATAAATACAGAAACATCAAGATCAAAATCTGACCCTGTGTCTGAGACATTTGCATCCCATCCTAAACCCGCTACAGCTTTTTTCATTCCGGGTGCTTCTTTAGATAGACTAATTCTTTCACCTTTGCTCAGATTAATACTCATAATTTTCTTACCTCATTTTATTGATTGGTTACATTTTACTACAATCAGCCAAATTATCATTACGGAAAAACCCAAACAACCGAATTTATAAAAGTAGCTACAGCCCACAAGCTGATGATTATATAAATCCGGAGCGACCGTTAATATTGATAACATTAAAAAAATTAACGATCGGATTTGACAAATCCGCATATTCAGACTAAATTATATCCTTTTTACAATTGATTGACAATTTGTTTCTGATACTCATCTTCGGTCATTAAATCCTTGGTAGTTTCCACCCGGTCTAAAAATAAAATACCTTCCAAATGGTCATATTCATGTTGAAAAATCCTAGCAACAAAATCCGTTAATTCTTGTCTTTCTATTTGTCCGACTCGGCTCGTGTATTCAATTTCTATTGCCCGATATCTTGGCACTAATCCTCGAATTCCTGGCACACTCAAACAACCTTCCCAACCCGTGACAATTTCCTCCGAATGAGATACTAACTTAGGATTAATCATAGCTGTTGGTTCCATTATTGGGGCATTCGGATATCTCAGATTAGGTCGAGATGCCACTATAAATAGGCGATCGCCAACTGAAACTTGCGGAGCAGCAATCCCAACACCATTTGTTGCAACTACTGTCACAATTAAATCATTAATTAGCCTCTGTAAACTTTCATCCCAAATATTATTAATAGCTTGAGCCTGACTGCTTAATATTTTATTTCCTAACTGAGCAACCTGTAAAACTTCTACCATAGTTTTCTCCCAAATATTTATTTAGTTTTTTACAAAATTTTTAAATTTCATGAGGTACAGATGTATAGAATTTTCACTGTTAAACAGAGAACTAATAGATTAAGATTTGGCTATATCACATTAACTGCCTAATATGCTTTAATTAGGACTTGTGACTTGATAATAGCTTAGGATTTAAAAATTCAGGTGTAGGGAGTTTGACAAAAAGGTAATCAATATGTACCCTAATTTTATCTTTGTAATCATAACATTTTTTGATGCAAGTCAATTAACAAAGTGCCCTATGTTCAAAAGATTTCTTCCGAATACGTTTGCCATTGCAGGCGTTTTTTTTGTTTCAGGTACAGCAGCCATGGGTATAGAATTAGCTCCAGACTCTGTTCGTGACTCAGAATTGAACGTTAAACTAGATTATGTCGGCACAATGCCATTTGTACTCGGGCCTGGTTTCTTTGGCGATACTCCAAATTTAGGGTCGCCAGTACCTGTGGGAGAGCAGCTATTCTTGCTGGATCAGAACGATGCTATTTATCGCTTTAATAACAATACTGTCTCCGAGATTCTTCAAATTGATGACGCACCACCAGGACTAACCCTAACACTGGAGGCTCGACAATCAATTCTCAACGTCGCTTCTAATGTCGCAGGTAACAAAGTTTTTGTAGTCTATACATCCTCTACCCTCCCAGAAGAATTAGTCGGCCAAAATTCTATATACACCCTCCCAGACCCACTCCCTGGAGAAACAGTCGATGGGCCCGTACCTGATTTGTATCGAGTTTTCCCCACAGATTACCAGGTGATGTACGAATACAAATTTGACGGGGAGAAGCTTTTGAACCCGAAAGCTATTG
The DNA here is from genome assembly GCA_049647275.1 of Microcoleaceae cyanobacterium. Taxonomy (GTDB): domain Bacteria; phylum Cyanobacteriota; class Cyanobacteriia; order Cyanobacteriales; family Microcoleaceae; genus JASJEE01. The sequence goes on along the minus strand of JBARXI010000386.1, from coordinate 10,923 downwards.
TCGCGTTTGAAACCCAGCGTGGCCCCAGTCACAATGGAGGCGCATTAGAAGTATTGCCTAACGGTCGTTTATTGTTTGCGACTGGAGATGGGCTGACATTCGGTTTAGATGGGAGATTTGCCCCACAAGATGATGACTCTCACTTGAGCAAAATTCTGATTGTGAATCCTGACGACGGATCGTTTGAGGTGGCTGCAAAAGGTGTGAGGAATGTCCAACACTTCCAAATTGTTGATTCAATGCCAGATGATTCCTCTTTACTTGGCTTTGCTGATATCGGAGGCGTTACTGCTGAGGAAGTTAACTTTGTCTCTTTGTTGGACTTGTACAATACAGACGAAATTGAGAACTTTGGCTGGGGACGTAATCCTGATGGGTTAGCACGAGAAGGTACATTCTATATTAGCCCTGGTATTGCCCTTGATGAGCAAGAGCCGATGGCAGTTGCAAATGCTCCAGAGCCAGAATCAGGTTTTCTAAAACCATTCGCCCAATACGGACGAGAAGGGGCAAACCTTGCTGCTATTAGCGGTCCTGTAGTTAGTTCATTGTCCTTTAATACAATCTCTTCACTGTTCGGCGATCTTTCCAGTAGTGAAGTGTTTGCAACAACTGCATCACTGACACAGAAGAACGCTCCGGTTTTTCGGGTTAATCTTTTCGATTCGATGTTAAATCAAACATCTCTTTTAGAGTTGGCAGGGGGACGAGCAGATCCACGTTTCTTCAACTTTTCTGATGGCTCTGCAGGTGTTTTGCTAGAAAGAACTGGAGATTTTTATCAATTAACTGAGCTAACTGACTTACCAACTAAATCAGTTCCTGAACCAGTCTCAACAGTAAGCATTGCTATGTTAGGTTTGTTTGGTTTAGTCTCTGCCTTAAAGCGTAAAACTAACTAAACATTTTGATTGAGTATCTTGAGTTTTAATTAACCTAGTCCTTGAGACCTATACCAAGTGCCTTTGGGTCGGATAATTAAGGGTTGAAATTTCCCCAGGAGAATACAGATATAAATGCTGGAAGTCTTTGCTATTTAGCTTTCTAGTATTTAATCAGTATAAACACTCCCAAATCAAATACGTTTTCCCTATCTAAACTTCAATAACTACATAATCATTAAGAATAGGGAATAGAAAATTTTATTACTTTTTCTATTCCTGACTATCTAACTTATGAGTGAAACCAGATAATATTAAAAAATTACCCCCTTAATCGAGCTGGTAAATTTCCTGTTCGCAACTCTAAATTTAGATTTTGCCCGTTACGGTTTACCTCCATACTCAACTGACTACCTACTGTTTTTTTCTGTACAATTTGTTGTACATTTTCCGACTTAATAATAATTTCATTGTCAATTTTTTGAATTATATCCCCTGGTCGTAAACCACTTCTATCAGCAGGAGACCCAGGAACAACCTGCATAATTAATACCCCTTGGTCGCTAAATAAACTAATATTTGTATTTAAATTCCTGTTAAGTTCTTGCTTCAATTCAGGAGTCAGAGTTTGCATCGCAATACCTAAATACGCGTGTTCCGCTTTACCCACCTTAATTAATTGTTGAGCAATTTGTTGAGCATTATTAATCGGAATAGCAAAGCCCAATCCCTGAGCACCATCAATAATCGCCGTATTAATCCCGATCACCTCACCATTTTGATTCAATAAAGGGCCACCAGAATTACCAGGATTAATCGCAGCATCCGTTTGAATAAATCCTACCCGCTTATCTGGAACACCCACATCATTACTAGAACGACCCGTCGCACTAATAATACCCACCGTCACAGAATTATCCAGACCCAGAGGATTACCAATAGCGATCGCCCACTCTCCAGGCTGCAAATTTTCTGAATCTCCCAATGAAACAGTAGGCAAATTATTCGCATCAATTTTCACTACTGCCACATCAGTCACAGAATCAGTTCCCAATACTCTACCTTGGAAACGACGACCATCTTTAAGCACTACTTCCACAGTCGTTGCTCCTTCCACAACATGGGCATTAGTCAATATCTGACCATCAGCACTAATAATAAAACCAGAGCCAGTCCCTTCTTCCATAGGTCCAGATGGACTTCTTGGAGATTCAAAACCGTAGTAATCATCTGGCATTCCTCTGCCAAACATATTGGGCCGTTGGGAAACTGTTCGAGAAGCATTAATTCGCACCACTGCCGGGCCAACTTTTTGCACTGCACTGACAATGAAGTTGCCATTTGCAATAGGAGCTCTGACTTGTAACCATTGGGGCTTTGTTGAGCTAGAACTACCATCAATATTTGTAGTTAATTCTGATTTAACAATTTGTGATTGTGCCACCTGGGTCGGGTTTGCAGAGGAGCTACTGGTCTGGGAAAGTATGACGCGCTGGCCTAACAATGCTCCTCCAGCTCCTGCTAATAATAATAGATAAGTTAAAGGTTGTTTCCAAAAAACTTTGCCTGTTGTCCTATTCATGGTTATTTATTTGTAATTGGTTAGTGTGCTGAGAATGAATAATAAAGGTTATGCTTCCTAATGGAGAAGTTTTCGATAAATATTTCTACAATAGCCCTGGGGTCTATTACCAAAAAAAATGGCTTAGAGCAACTAGATTTATCTATAGGATTTTTCCTGATTTTGTGAGAATGGGTCACTTTTGAATTGGTGAATTATAGGGTAAGAATCTCCTGGCCTTTAGGCAGTAGAGAAATTTAACCGCTTCGCAGAAGTCAAAAATTAAAGTTTGTTTGTATAACAGTTGCTCACATTAAATTTAACACTGGAAAAAACTAACGTCCGGCTACTTGGAGTTAGTAATTCCACTCTAGTCTAGAGAATTATACTTATAGTGCTTGGTTTAGTCCCGTTGAAGATATAGGACTTCTAATGGTAAGTAGGTCGTACCGTGAGAACCAAACTGTAGAAGCTACATTTCGTAATTCGCAATGTAGTAAACCGACACAGCTAAAATAGTTCATTATTGTAGGGTGGGCCATTACGGCTAAAATATAAGCTTTCAAAGGTATTTAACAATCCGTCGCACCGGCACCATTTTAGCTGTGTCATTCCAGTAGTATGAATAATGAGGAATTCAGAGGAAAAGGGCATAGGATTTCCGTAGCGTGCCCTAGGGAATCAGCCATAGTCGAAATCAATGAAGTTGTAGGGTGGGCAATGGCTATAAGTGTCTTTTTCTAAAAACTTTAGCTTCCTACGCGCATTGTCCACATTATGCGTTTATTTATGCCGAGCTACTTAGTCGAAATCAATGAAGTATTTATACTTAATCTAATATATCGGGTTTCAACGTATAACAAACTGATTTTAAACATTTTGACGAGAAACCCGATCGATACATATTGACAGATAATTTAGGAAAAATTCAACCAATAATTAACTGGATTAATCCTCCGCAAAAATATAGCGATAAAGTTCATCAGCTCCAGGCTCAGGGCTGTCTGTAGCAAACTGAACTGCCTCAGAAATTAATTCTTCAATTTTTTGATCGATCGCCTTTAACTCTTCAATTTCTACCAAATTATGCTCTGTCAAATAAGCACTAAATTGCTTAATTGGGTCACGAGAGAACCAATATTCCTTTTCTTTAGGGTCTCGCAATTCATCAGGGTCAGCCAAAGAATGTCCCCGAAATCGGTAAGTTAAAGCTTCAATCAAAGTAGGCCCTTCACCAGCACGAGCACGAGCAACTGCTTCTTGGGCGACAGAATGTACTGCCAAGACATCCATACCATCAACTTCAACACCCACCATTCCAAAAGCATGAGCTTTTTTATAAATCTCAGGTTCAGAAGTAGCGCGATCGTGAGCCATACCTATTGCCCACTTATTATTTTCGACCACATAAATAATTGGTAGTTTCCACAAAGCTGCCATATTGAGACATTCAAAAAACTGGCCATTATTGCAAGCTCCATCTCCAAAAAAACAGGCCGTCACTTGGTCAGCATTTTCATTTCCCATCGCTTCCCGACGATATTTACTTTGAAAAGCTGCGCCAGTAGCCACAGGAATACCCTCAGCCACAAAAGCATAACCCCCCAATAGATTATGTTCAGCAGAGAACATATGCATCGAGCCGCCACGACCTTTAGAGCAACCAGTAGCTTTGCCAAACAATTCAGCCATAACTTCCCGGGCCGGTACACCTGCACTTAGGGCATGAACATGGTCTCGATAAGTGCTACAAACGAAATCTTCATCACGGCGCATCGCTTTAATCACACCACTAGAAACCGCTTCTTGTCCATTGTAAAGGTGAACAAAGCCAAACATTTTGCCTCGGTAATACATCTCAGCGCACTTATCTTCAAATAAGCGCCCTAATACCATATCTTCATATAGTATCAATCCTTCTTCTTTAGTAATTTTTATAGCACTGGTATCAAAGACTGGTAAGCTACGTTCTTGGATCATTTGATTTTTCCTAAGCTAATATTATGTTGATATCTTCATCCGGCCTGTTAGTGTTAGGGTAGCTCTTGTGTTAACGCAGTTCCTGGGCAGGAGGCAAGAATCAGACGCAGATATTTCCAAACCGTGCTACGCACCGCTGCACTTGGAATGTCGTGTAACGAAACACAATAATGGTTTCTGCTTGATAGCACCTACCCGAGGAGATTTATTCCCTTCAGTTCTAAAGGCGTGCTCCACAGTAGGTCGCCCATGGCACAGCCCCCTAGTCACTGCCAGCCCGGCAGCCAAAATATTTTCACTTGTACTTGACTTGTATTAATATCTCTATTATGGTAAGCATCACAACTAAGACCATCCCATCTCTCTAACTAATATTTAAATTAAAGGTAGTTTTTCTAATATGTGCCCGCAATCAGAACAACCTAAAGATATCTAAGGACTTTATATTTAGATGCTTATCTGGCAATTGTGTAGTAGAGCAAGCAAATTATATTAGCTTCTAATAAAGAGTATTGTCAATTCATCAACAACACTCCAATTAGTGAGCAATATCAGCTAATATAAATATAAACTTATACGCTTCTGGCAAAATCAAGTCAAAAGTCAAAAATAAAAAGTCAAAAGCATAAATTGAGAAAAATTTAGAATTTGTGTAAAGTAATTTATTAGACTTTAGCTTTTGTTTGACATAGATGAAGTAATATATTAACTGGCCCTTGAGGAAGTGCATTGTGCGGATTCCACTTGATTATTACCGAATTTTGGGTTTACCAATTCAGGCTACTGCCGAACAGTTACGGCAGGCACATCGCGATCGCACCCAGCAGCTTCCCAGAAGAGAGTATTCCGAGGCCACTATTGTTGCTCGCAAACAACTAATAGACGAGGCCTATGCTGTTCTGTCAGATCCAGAACAACGCCAAACCTACGATGGGAGCTTTCTAGCAAAAACCTACGAACCAGAAACAGAAAAAATAACTCCTGCCTCGGAAGAAAATATTGAGAAACTAGAAGAGAAAGGGACAAAACTTCAGGAAACAGAAGAAATACCACCTTTTGTAAATTCTCGGCTCTCAAACAGAAGGATGAGTTCTCCAGGCAAAGATACTCAAGCTAGCACTGAGTTTGACCCCAATACTCCCAGCATAGAAATAGAAGATCGACAATTTGTTGGAGCACTTCTCATATTACAAGAGTTGGGAGAATACGAACTTGTATTAAAACTTACTCGTCCCTATCTTACCAACAATAGTATTGCCATCAAAGATGGGCGTTTTGGAGACCAGGCTCTGGTGTTGCCAGATATTGTCCTAACAGTGGCTCTGGCAGATTTAGAATTAGGTAGAGAACAGTGGCAGCAAGGACAATATGAAAGTGCAGCAACTTCTCTCGAAGCAGGCCAAGGATTGTTACTACGGGAAAACCTATTTGCCCAAGTGCGAGGTGAGATGCAAGCTGACCTCTACAAGCTGCGTCCTTATCGAGTTATGGAATTATTGGCACTACCAGAAGAGCGAGCTCTAGATCGTCGCCGTGGCTTAGAAATTCTGCGAGACCTATTGAATGAAAGAGGCGGAATTGATGGTCAAGGTAACGATGAATCTGGATTAGGAATAGAAGATTTTCTGAAATTTGTTCAGCAGTTACGTCACTACTTAACCACAGCAGAACAAAAGAACATTTTTGAGGCTGAAGCTCATCGCCCTTCCGCAGTTGGTACATATCTAGCAGTTTATACCTTTTTAGCTCAAGGGTTTGCCCAAAAACAACCTGCTTTGATTCGTAAGGCCAAATTTATGTTGATGCAACTGGGTCGTAGTCAAGATGTTAACCTAGAGAAAGCTGTCTGCGCTTTACTGTTAGGGCAAACCGAAGAGGCAAGTCGTTCTTTAGAATTGAGCCAGGAACACGAACCCCTATCTTTTATCAGGGAAAATTCTCAAGATTCTCCAGATTTGTTACCCGGACTTTGCCTTTATGCAGAACACTGGTTAACTGAAGAAGTTTTTCCCCATTTTCGAGATTTATTGGACAAATCAGCCGCTTTAAAAGACTATTTTGCCGATCGCCACGTTCAAGCTTATCTCGAAGCTTTACCCGCAGATGCCGAAGCAGCTAATCAGTGGGTAGTTGTTCAACCTCGTCGTGATTCCAAGGGAGTCAATCGATCTTCAGTGTCAGAGTCTACTCCCGAACATCAAGGTATTAGTGGCACAACTGCTGGTGGGGCGATTATTTCTTCTGACACTGGCGACTCTTCTGTTCAGTGGAGCTCTAGTTCCGGTCGGCCACTTCAAAAATCAGACCAATCACCATCTATAGAACTGCAAAAACAGGGCACTTCTGTTGCTTCTATTCCTTCCTCAGTCAGAATCAGAGAAAGAACTAAGAGCGGTCTACCTAGCTTTAATGAAAATATACAAGTGGGTATGGAAGAACTACCCCAGCCTACTTTAGAGAATAATTTCCGAAGAACTTCCAATAGAAGAGAATCTATTAAGGTAGGCCGTTTAATCTTAATTCTGGTTTTGGGAGTCTTAGCTATAGGATTGATTGGGTTTTTGACTGTCAAAACTCTTGGTTGGCTAGCAAGTGCTTTGGGATTAGGAGGACCAAGACTACAAGGAGAACAACCTATCATACAACTAGATAGGCCACCTGTAGAAATTCCCATACCTAATCAGGTAAGTGTCGCATCATCAGGCCCTATGACAGAACAAGTGGCACAACTTGCCATTCAAAGTTGGTTGGATACTAAAGCTTCAGCCCTAGGTCGTAATCATCAGGTTGAGCAACTACCTAACATTCTCGTAGAGCCAGCGCTTTCACGGTGGTTACCTACGGCGAATGCACTCAAGCGAGAGAACTCTTATCGGACCTATGAGCATGGTTTAGATATCAAAAATGTGAAGATGACTGATGCCGATCGAGCTCAGGTAGATGCTCAAGTTCAGGAAAAGGTTGAGTTTTATGACAATGGTAGATTGAGCAACTCCCAAAATGATAATTTACTAGTTCGTTACAATTTAGTTCGTCAGGACGGGAAATGGAAAATTCGTGATTGGGATGTTATTAAGTAGTTCATACTTTTTATTATGATTAAATTGTTTCAGTTGATTCGATAGTTTTATACCAATTTAATTTTAATAAATGTTTGCTACAAATAGTTGGAAGTGATAAATCATAATTTAGGTAGGGGAGCAGTCGGATTAGCGACATACATAAATCATAATTTAGGAATTAGTAGGCAGGGCTGATAGTCATTTATTCTTGAATATTTTCAGAATTTTTTTTGTCTATTTACAGCTCTTTTGACTTTATTATGACCAACCTAAATCTTGATTTGTATCTGAAATAAGTAGGTAGGTGCAAATAAACCTCACTATGTAACGAAATGTTGATGCAGTCGAAAACTTTGAGATTGCTTTCGGTCCGGAATGCGGAGCATTCATGTCGCGAAGCGTTTTCCTGACGGAATGCTCCGCAAACATGTCGGCGACAGCCGAAAACCTTCCACTCCGTTCCAGTCGCTTCGGACGTACTTTTCAACAATTAATAATTAATATTAATAATTAATAATTAATAATTACCTCTGTTTGAAACGGATTGGATTGACTAATCATGAAAATTTTTTCTCTCTTGGTCGATTGGATATGGCGAGGTCTCCTCGCCATCCCACCCTTCGGGAAGCTCCGAAGAACATGTTGCGGAGCATGCGCGACCGCTTGTTTCTCCTTTAAAGGAGAGGCTTTTTACCTTAATTATTCGGTAAATTTTCCTACCTAGCTACTTACATTAAAATCAACTACTATAAATTATTCAATTTATTTATAATATTCTTTTTTCGCGCTTGGTATTACTATATTTTTTAGTTAAAGATATCCTAAAATCTTGAGATTTTTAGTGACATATACGTTACTTTTTTATTCTTTTATAGCAGCCCTAAGCTGTAATAGATTTTATTTAAAATTGCATATTTGGCGATCGCGGTAAATTGTCGTAGCCCTCTATACAGCAGTTTTCCAAGTTATGAAATACATATATTGACGATTTTAGGGTGATGGGGTGATGGGGTGATGGGGGGTGATAGGGTGATGGGAAACAAGTAAAAAATATTTACCCTGTTAAAATTCCGGTTATTGTACCTCACGGGCAACGGAAAGCGCTGTAAATAAGCACTTCAGCAATAATAACCCATTATTGACTATGTAGTTTAAATACGACACCATAGTTGATTTGAGTTGTATAAAAATATCTCACAAAAAGGAAACAGTTCTAGAAGGCAACATGGATAAGAGTCTCAGACTTTATTATCTATCTTTTGCTTTTTGACAAATGATTTAGGATTGCTATAGTTAAACTTTTGGAAAAAACAAAAACATTAATTATTAAATTCATTAAATTAATTAATAACCTAACAAAAAATTGCTTCCACTTCTGTAGCTTTTAGTTCTAGTGATTGCTTCTTTTTAACTTTAGTATAAATTTATTTTATTAATTTATTCCTGCTTGAATTTGTCATAAATCAAGTAATGTTAAGGTTTCTTAACACGCTCGGTCTAGAATTGCTTATAAACCCGTATGTATACTCAAAATCTGTTATTAATCACCCTTGACCAAATCTGAAGTTTTCTGCAAGATATAGACTTAAAGGCGATCCCAACGATCCCAAAAAAAATTCTGTTTTTGTAGCCTCTCTATATTAGGAGCTGCTATGAGTCCACAAATACCAACCTAAAATAATTATTTTTTAGTTTGAGTTAGGACTCAAAAATAGAAAGACGATCGCATATCTAGCCTTTGGGAAAAATACTATTCACAGACACAGGAGAATATACACATGGTCAAAGAATACCCACCTTTAGAAGAAATGACCTTGCGACAACTACGCAAAGTAGCTAGTGAACTAAGTATTTCTCGTTACAGCAGAATGCGTAAAGCACAACTGCTATCAGCAATCATGGAAGCCAAAGGTATCCATCAAATCTCATCAGTTCCATCTTCCATAATGGGAGTACAGGAAGAAGTAGAGGCTAAAAAATTTGAACTAGGTCAACAAGACTACAGTGATGATTTTCTTTCATCTGTTGATGAGGGTTTGACTGATTTACCCAATGGATACGGTAAAAACCTAATCGTACTAATGCCCCGCGATCCAGAATGGGCCTACGCCTACTGGGATATTCCAAATCAACGAAAGGAAGAATTACGTAGCCAAGGGGGACAGCAGTTGGCCCTGCGAATTTACGATGTCACCGACATCAACTTGGAGTACCAAAGTCCTCATAGTATTCAGGAATATCCTTGTGACGAATTCGCTCGTGAATGGTATATACCAATCCCAGTTAGCGATCGCGAGTATGCTCTGGAAATAGGCTATCGGTGTGCTGACGGTCGGTGGTTAGTTCTGGCTCGTTCTGCACGAGTACATATTCCGCCAGTCTATCCTTCAGATTGGATTGACGATCAATTCATAACTGTCAGTTGGGATGAAGATTTGCGTGGAAAAACTTTTATGGAACTAGTTCCTGCCAGCCGCCAGATTACTTTTCACGATAATCCCGATGATATTTATGACGAGATGTTTGGCATAGGTGAAGCGGAGGAGCAAAGATTTGCTGGCTCTATGTTTGGTTCTGTTCAGATGGTTCCTGGTTCGAGCCAGATGATAGAGCAAGGTGTAAGCTCTTATGCTCTGGCATCGGGTGTAGGTTTAACAACTTCCGGTGCAGGTTTAACAACTTCCGGTGCAGGTCTCACAACTTCCGGTGCAGGTCTAACAACTTCCGGTGCAGGTCTCACAACTTCCGGTGTAGGTCTAACAACTTCCGGTGCAGGTTTAACCACTTCTGGTGTAGGCATGGGAATGTCTGGTATGGGCTTAACAACTTCCGGTGTAGGTTTAACCACTTCCGGTGTAGGTTTAACCACTTCTGGTGTAGGCATGGGAATGTCTGGTATCAGCTTAACCACTTCCGGCATGGGTTTAACTACCTCTGGCATGGGTTTAACCACCTCTGGCATGGGCTTAACCACCTCTGGCATGGGCTTAACCACTTCTGGTGTAGGCATGGGAATGTCGGGTATCGGCTTAACAACTTCTGGCATGGGCTTAACCACCTCTGGCATGGGCTTAACCACCTCTGGCATTGGTTTAACAACTTCCGGTATTGGCATGGGAATGTCGGGCATGGGTTTAACCACTTCTGGCATGGGCTTAACCACTTCCGGCATGGGCTTAACTACCTCTGGTATGGGCTTAACCACCTCTGGCATAGGCTTAACCACTTCTGGTATTGGCATGGGAATGTCGGGTATCGGCTTAACTACTTCTGGCATGGGTTTAACCACCTCTGGCATGGGCTTAACCACCTCTGGCATGGGTATGGGAATGTCGGGTATGGGCTTAACTACCTCTGGTATTGGCTTAACCACTTCTGGTATTGGCATGGGAATGTCGGGTATCGGCTTAACTACTTCTGGCATGGGTTTAACCACCTC
>JBARXI010000385.1:0-2101 GCA_049647275.1 Microcoleaceae cyanobacterium | reverse complement strand
TCAGATGTGTAACTTGTAATTGTTCGGCAAGCACGCCATCGCTACTCCGAATTTGTTGCCAAAGTTGTTGCTGTTTCTCTCTCAAGACAATAATTTTTTCTTGAGTCTCTAATTCAACTTCATTGATGCCAAACCGACTTCCCACTATCATTAGTTTATTAATTCTACTAGCATCAAAAACTAGCCGATTAATTTCCTGTTGCAGACTATAATATTCCTCTACCTCTGGAGGCTTTTCCTCATCTTGATAAATGTCATTAATCATCATCAACTCTACCAAACAACGCGAACGAGAAGCCTCCAAATATTCCAAAGCTTGCCGATAATTTCCAACATTAACATAGCATTCCACTATATTGCCATACATATAAACAGATTCCACTAACATCTCTTTGTAAGATGGCTCACATTTTGCCAAACTTTGAGTCATTTCCAGTACCTTAATTGCTACTTGATAACCTTCAATAGCAAGTAGCCAATTTTTCTGGTTAAATCCTAAGTCACCTAATTTTCTAGAAACTCCCAAACATTCAAATGGATAATTTTCAACTGTAAAAATCTGTAATGCCTGTTGATAAGCCTCTATTGCCAATTCAATATTTTGAAAATTTCCGATATTGTCTGTAAATTTCCGACTGTAAAAGTCACCCATGTTCGCTTGAATAACCCCCCACCATAAAGTAAAATTTTCCCGATTAATAACTTGCAAAAGCTGTCGATACAAATTTATTGCTAGTTCTATATTCTCATCTATCTCTGCTTTTTCTGAATAGAGATAAGCACTGCCGAGATTAATTGAAATTACTACCCAATCTAAGAAATAATCTACAGGAGTAAAAATTTGTAATGCTCCTTCATAAGCTGAAATTGCTAATTCAATATTTTGGTTTACCTCTCCTGTAACTCTATTTAAGTAAGCAGTGCCAAGATTTTTTTGAATCTTCGCCCAGCGCTTCGGTTTATTTGCTCGGCTAATAATTTTTAATGCTTGCTGATAAGCTGCAATTGCTAATTCAATATTTTCTTCTACCTTTGGTGTAATTCTATTCATATAAGCATTACCAAGATTATTTTGAGTTATTGCCCAATCTTGAGAATTTTCTGCCTCGGTAATAACTTCTAACGCTTTTTGATAAGCCTCTATTGCCAATTCAATATTCTCGCCGACCTTTCCTGTCATTCTTGTTAAATAGGTATTAGCCAAATTATTTTGAATAGCTGCCCACTGTTGAGGTAAACTTTCTTTGGTAATAACTTGCAATGCTTTTTGATAAGCTGCAATTGCCTGCTCAATATTCTTCGCTTTATCGCCTTCAATTCTACGAATATAAGCATTACCAAGATTATTTTGAGTTATTGCCCAATCGTGAGGGCTTTCTGCTTGATAAATCAATTGTAATGCTTGTTGATAAATTTCTATTGCTTCTTCGATATTTGTGGATTTGTCTCCATAAATTCTGTTTATATAGGCAGTGCCAAGATTGTTTGTCACCCTTACCCACTGATGCGGTTTGGAAGCACTGTTATAAACAGTTAATGCAGTTTTATAACCACTAATAGCTATTTCTAAATTGTTTGCTTTGTTTCCCTGGCTAAATTCTTGTATCTGGTTACTTAAGTTAACTATATCTGCAGCAATACTATGAGCTTCTTGTGGTTTTACTTCTTTAAAAGTAAAGTTAGCCCAACCTTGCAAAGTTTCTGCCAAACCCCGATCTAATTTAGTTAGGTTTTCTTGCAATATCTGGTTGATAATTTTAGGGTTACCTTTGCTTTCATGGGTTGCTTGTAATATCTGGATTAAAAATTTTAAATATTCTACAGGGGTTGCTGTTTCTGAGATATTTTCTGTTATGGAGACTTCAAATTTTTCTGAAAGTTGCACTGCTAAGGTTAGTAAAAATTCATTAGCTTCTTGGTTGCCGTTTTTTGCTGATGTCTGTGCCACCATTATTATTGTCTGCAATAATCCTGCATCTAGTAATTCTTGGTTGGCTGCTACAATTTGATGTGTTTTTTCTGTGGGGGTTGTTAATAGTTGTTGAATTAGATTGATGTAGGTTTGGATGCGGTGTTGGTTTATTATCATAAATACTTTAAT
>JBARXI010000384.1:0-14666 GCA_049647275.1 Microcoleaceae cyanobacterium | reverse complement strand
ATAGCAATCCTAAATGATTTGTGAAAAATTTAGATGTATTTATTTTGTCTTCTACCTACCACCTAATACCTAACACCTACCACCTACCACCACCAAAAATTTATAACTGAAATAGGATTGCTATATCCCAGCTCCCTAATTTTGCAAATTCCTACTCTCTAAATATCAGCCTGAATTTCCGCTTGCAAAGCAGCCTCGACCTGCTGATATTCTGCTTTTGCCTGAGATAACAAACTTTCTGCTCCCTCTGTCGTACCCTCACGACCGATGTATTCTAACTCCTTACTAAACTGAGAAAGAGATATTGCACCTACAGAAGCACTGCTGGACTTCAAACTATGAGCAGAAAGTTGTAAAACCTCTGCGTTTCCTTCTACAATTGCTTGACTAATTGCATCCAAGAGTTTTGGCGAATCTTCAAGATAACAATTAATCACCTCTATGAGAATTTCCATCTCTCCTCCTGTCATCTCTTTCAACTCCTCCAATACGGCTGTATCGATCGCTGCTTTGACTTGAGACACAGGTTGTTGTTGGTTTAATTCTGCCTCTGCTTTTGCCACAGGTTGTTGTTGGTTTAATTCTGCCTCTGCTTTTGCCACAGGTTTTTGTTGGTTTAATTCTATCTCTATTTCTCGATGTTTACACTTACTTAAAGCGTTAGTCAATGCTTCCAAACGAACTGGTTTACTAATATAATCATCCATACCAGCAGCGAGACAACTTTCGCGATCGCCTTGCATCGCATTAGCTGTCATCGCAATAATGTGGGGGCGTTTTTCTCGCTCCCATTGAGCACAAATTTCGCGAGTAGCAGTTAACCCATCCATTTCTGGCATTTGTACATCCATTAATACCACATCATAAAATTGACGATGTAAAGCTGCTAATACCTCCAAACCATTGGCAGCAATATCCGCCCGATATCCCAACTTTTTCAGGATATTAATTGCCACTTTTTGGTTAACAACATTATCCTCAGCTAATAAAATTCTCAGAGGTAATTTTTCTCCTAACTTGACATCTAATTTGATTTCATCTTTTTGGGAATTATTAACTACATTACCCGTAAGTACTTCCAGCAAAACTTTCTTAAGTTGAGATTGTTTAATAGGCTTATTCAAATAAGTAGTAAAATTAAGGTCCGTCATCCGCTCTGACACTTCTAATTGACCTAAAGAACTCAGAAAAACCAAAGGTAAGTCCTGACAATGAGGTAGTTTACGAATTTCTTTAGCCAAAGTAATACCATCCATTTGTGGCATTTGCATATCTAAAATAGCAATATCAAATTTCTGCTCTGACTGTAATAGATTTATTGCTTCTTGCCCATTACTAACTGCTTGAAAAGTCATCTGTAGAGATTCGGCTTGAAGTGTCAGAACTTGTCGATTAGTAGAATTATCATCCACTATTAATAAATGTCGATTTTTCAACAAATTCTCAGTATTAGAATTTTCACTCTGAGACAAATCAGTAGAAATAGCAGTAACTACTACTGTAAAAAAGAAAGTTGAACCAACTCCTGCTTCACTTTCAAACCACATTGTCCCTCCCATAATTTCAGTTAATCGCTTACTAATAACTAACCCCAATCCTGTACCACCATAGTTACGAGTTGTAGAAGCATCAACTTGACTGAAAGGCTTGAAGAGACGATCCATCCGTTCAGTAGGGATGCCAATACCAGTATCTTTGATAGCAAATTGTATTTCGTATGAAATGCGAACTTGGTTATTTTCTTGAGAATAATACCTTTCTTCAGAGTTGTTTAAATCTGACTTTTGAGGCGAAGAAGTTATTGATACTACTACTTCCCCAGTCTGTGTAAACTTGACCCCATTACTCAGAAGATTAACCAATACTTGTCGCAGTCGAGTCACATCTCCGACTATAGTCTCAGGAGTTTCTGCTGAGAGTAGGTAGGCTAATTCTAGATGTTTTTCGGCTGCTCTTGAAGCTAGCAAGTCTAGACATTCTTCTATACAAATGCGGAGATTAAAAGGTTGTTCTTCTAAATCTAGTTTGCCAGACTCAATTTTGGAGAAATCAAGAATATCATTAATTAACATCAACAGAGCATCCCCACTGTTGCGGATAATTTCCACAAAATCTCGCTGTTGTGCATTAAGTTGTGTGTCTAATAGTAATCCTGTCATCCCAATTACTGCATTCATTGGGGTGCGAATTTCGTGGCTCATTGTAGCAAGGAATTCACTCTTGGATCGGTTAGCAATTTCTGCTTCATGTTTTGCGAATCTCAGCCGATCTTCTGCTTGTTTCTTATCTGTAATGTCTGTTATTGTGCCAACAAGTCGATAAGGTAGACCTGAATCGTCGCGAATACATCTAGCTTTAGCAAATACCCATATATAGTTCCCATCGCGATGTTTAATACGATGGATGTTTTCATAAAGAGCTGTTTTTCCTTCCAGATGTGTTTCTATATCTTTAATTGCTGATTCTAGATCGTCTGGATGTACATTATCTGACCAAGTAGATAAAGTGTGAGAGAGTGGGTTATCTTCGTAGCCAAGAATTCTCATCCATGTGGGTGAATAATAAACCTGATTTGTTTGTATATCCCAGTCCCAAATTCCATCATTTGTACCAGATATAGCAAGTGCGTAACGTTCTTCGCGATCGCTTAAAAGAGATTCTACCCGGCGTCTTTGGATAATTTCTGCAGCTAAGTCCTGATTTTTTTTGTATAGTTCTTCGGTTCTTTCCTCGACTCGTTGTTCTAGACTTTCATTTGTGTCTTGGATTTCAGTAAACTGTTGCTGAAGTGCTCTTACCATTGACTGAAAGTTCGCAGTCAAAGTATGAATTTCTACGATTCTACTCCGTGGCAAACCTACAGGAGCTGATTCAGACAGGAGTTTTTCAGGTAAGTCTGTGGTTACTTGCGCTAGTTTTAGCATCGGCGCTACTAATCTTTTGCTAACTAGAATTGATATGATTAATCCCAAGAGTGCAACTACTTGGACTGTTGCTAGATTTCTAATATAGCTAGCATCTAAAGAATCTATGTAGGGCGATGTTGGTAGCTTGATGTATAAACTCCAAGGAAGATCCGAGGTAACTCGTGTTTTCTTTCCATAAAAAGAGTTTTTCCATCGTTTTATTGCTGGCATTCCTGGTGTGTTTGGTTCCCACTTAAAAATATCTCCATCGTACTCCACATTTCCAGTTTCCAGTAAGTCAAAATGTTGCTCCATTGTCACCACTGAGTTACTATTCGCACTGTTAGCAATGACCTGGTTTTCGCGATCGACAAGTATTGCTTCTATTCCTTCTACTGAGGTATTTAGTTGGAGGATATCAGTTAATTCAGTTAAATTTAGGGAACCATAAGCTATTCCCTGGAAGCGATTATCTTTAACTATTGGTACTCTGATACCTACATGGGGTACAGGCGATACCTCATCTCTATGAACATCTGTGATTTTTGTTTCTAGTTGTTCTGCTAACTTGCTCATATCATACTTATCAGATACGTTTAAGTTGATCACTGATTTTCCTACTTCATTAAATTTAGGTTCAGCAGCAATTATATTACCACTAGCATCAGTCACATACATTTTCATAAAAGATGGGAATGCTTTTTTGATTGCTGATGTACTTTGTTGTATAGCAGATATTTCATCATCGGCTGTTTGAGCGACTATTTCTGCTAACTGTTCAACAGCATGCAAGTGTTTTTTATTCCAAAGTTGTAAATTGTTTGCTAAAGGAATTGTTACTGCTTGTAGTTCGGTTTGAATATCTTGTTCAATAGTATTTAGTATGTGTTGAGTATTAAATATGCTGAGTGTTAAAGTGGGAAATAAAATAAATGCAACTAATAAGTTAAAAATTGTTTCTTGAAATGATTGTTTTGTTTTCTTCTTCGGGCTATTGACTAATTTATGAATTGGTAAGTAAGTAATAATCAAGTTGGCGATTAACGCATTAAAAAAGCCATTAATTGACTGCTTCAACATGATTAATAGAGTTTGTGTTATGCCTACATTTAATACAAACCCATAAAATAATCCTACTAACGGAATTCCAATCAAAACCCAATATATTCCATCTAGCAAGACAATATTTTGGGAATGCCGTCGATTTAACATTATTCCCATAAACATTGCTTCCATGGTAAAGATAATAATGGCATAGGGATGGTTCCATAAGAAGTATGTGTGGCTACTGGCAATCAAGGCTGCTAAAATGCCCCAATTAATTCCATAAATAGAAACTACTATTAAGACTGCGATACTGCCGAATAGAAAATCTATCCCAAAAAATAAAGGGAACTTGAATACGTTGCCTAAATAACCTAGGATGATTAGTAATATCAGTCCGAGATAAAATTTAGAATTAATATTTCTTTTCAATCTTTGAATTTTATGAGCGGGAAGTTTCATGTTTTAACACCTCGTTTTTTGATTGATTAACAAGTCATTAATTATCTTAAAAAAGAGAAAAGATTAGTAAGTATGTATATAATAGCAAGCCTCGCCGTAGTTGTGAAAAAACTATTTTGCAATTAGGGAACAGAGGTAAGAGTTTCAGAAATATGAAAACCGCTATATAACTACCTAATATCATGTCCGGTTGAATAGTTATAAATAACTAAGGAGGAGTCGGGAGCCAGGAGTCAGTAGTCAGGAGGCAAATAGGGTAAAGAGGAGGAGAAACTTTTTTTCTACCTAATTATCCGGAGATGATATAAGTTATGAAAACTATCCTTTCATATCAAATCTGGTAGTATCGGTATAAATACAGAAACCGGGTTTGTGCAGGTAGATGTCAGTTGCCCCTTCCCGGTTTCTTATCAGTCTCCAAAGCTAGCGGATTTAATATCACTTGCGATCGCAAATCTCTTTTTTTTCCTTACGCACAGACGCTACTTGTAGGGGTAATTTCCTTTCCTACGGAATGCTACGCAAACGGAATGCTCCGCAAACATGAATTACCCCTACCAGAAACACTATTTATAAATACTTTGCGTAAGTCCTGTTCATATTTCCGTTCTCAAGGATGAACTATCAACAAAGCTATTCAAAAGTATTAACTTCTGAGATTAACCTTAAATTTGTCAACTAAAGCATCTCGAACTTTTTGTTGCACGGGGTCAATATCCGCATCAGTAAGAGTCCGATCGTTCACCCGATAAATCAATCGAAAAGCCAAACTCCTTTCACCCTCCGGTACATTTTCACCCTGATATTCATCAAATAATTCAATTGACTCTAACAACTTTCCAGCAGCTTGAGACATTACTTGTTTAATCTTATCCACTGATACCGCAACTGGCACGAAGAAAGCAATATCTCGGTCAGCAGGTGGGAAAGTAGAATATCCACCAAACTTGCGCCTCAAAATATCTGCTTGAGTCATTACCGACAACAGCACCGCCAAATTAAGTTGAAAAACATAAACTTCATCTGGCAACTCTCGCTCTTGTCGCAGTTGGGGATGCAGTTGCCCAAATACACCGATAGATTGACCTTGCAACCATAATGATGCTGTTCGACCAGGATGCAGTAATAGGGGATATTCTGAGTCCGGTTTGTACTCAATTTCTAGATACAACCGTTCAAATACTTGTTCTAAAATTCCTTTAGCTTCAAACCAACTCAAAGACTGTTCCCGACCACCTTGCGTCCAACTTTTCGGCCCGTTGCCAATAATTCCGGCGATCGCATCTGCTTCGTGAAATTTGTCTTCCTGCTGCCAAAAAATCCGACCTATTTCAAACCCATTAACTGCCCCATTTCCTTGTTCGAGGTTATATTGAAAAACATCAATAAGTCCGCTTAGTAATTCTGTGCGGAGGGCAGAATATTCCACAAATAAGGGATTTGCGATCGCGATTTTATTCTCCTCACCTTGCTTAACCAGAGAATAGTGCATAAGCTCTGTTAACCCAGCCCCCCGGAAAGCTGCCCTGAGATTACGCAGTGCTAACTGTTCGGGTGGTAAATAACCTGCTGCACTTTTGCTTGGTAGAGTTTCAGAGAAATTATCGTATCCGTACAAACGGGCGACCTCTTCGATCAGGTCTATTTCTCTTTCTAAATCTCGATAACGATAGGGTGGCACTGTGACATCCCAAACAACCGCCTCTGTAATTTCCGATCTGATTAAACCACATCCTAAACATTTGAGAATGCCTTCAACTTCTTCTGGTTGCAGAAAAGATTCATACAGTGTGCCTTCTCCGCGCTTTAGTGGTCCTAAAATTTTGTTAACCCGGTCGAGACGGAGGGAAATTTCACGGGTTACGCTGAGGTAGTCTCCTGTAGAAGAGCTAAAAGTTTCTTGAGTTGTAGCACTTCCCCCCGCCAGTTGAGTAATTAACATGATGGCACGACGACAGGCTAATGCTAACTCTACTTGATTAACCCCACGTTCATATCTGGTTGATGCTTCTGTGCGCAAGCCTTGAGTTCGAGCCGAACGACGGATAGCGATGGGAGCAAAAATTGCAGCTTCCAATAAGATGTTTTTGGTCTTGTCGTGGACTTCAGTTTCTTCACCTCCCATGACTCCTGCTAGCGCCACTGGTTTGTCATTGGCCACAATTAATAAAGTTTCTGCTTCCAGGGTACGATTTTGACTGTCAAGGGTCGTGAGAGATTCACTTTCTTTTGCATACCGAACTCCAATTGTCAAAGAGTTATCACCCGTCAGAGCCATTAGTCTGTCTTGGTCAAACCCATGCAGTGGCTGACCCCACTCTAGTAAAATATAGTTAGTGACATCTACTACGTTATTAATAGATCGGACACCTGCAGCTTCTAATCGCTGTTTTAACCATGTGGGTGAAGGCCCAATTTTTACTCCTTCGATAATCGTACCAATATAGATTGGGCAAGCTTCCGACTCTGAGATATCTATCTTTAGACTACTGTCGCTATCTTCGTCTGAGATCAGAACACCAGATGCTTCTGGTATTCTCAAGGATGCTCCGGTCAAGGCTGCCACTTCTCGGGCTACCCCAATCATACTCAGGGCATCTGCACGATTTGCCGTTGTTGTCAAGTCTAAAATTACATCATCTAGACCAAGTAGAGGCCCGACATCACTGCCTAACTCTGGGTTTTCTAGCTCAAATATATGAATTCCTTCAGTATCTTTTGTCAAGCCCAGTTCTGCCAAGGAGCAAATCATTCCCTCAGAGGGGACACCCCGTAGTTTACTCTTTTTAATTTTTAAGTCAATTGCTGGTAAATGAGTGCCAATAGTTGCTACTGCGACATAAATGTCTGCTTTGGCATTAGGAGCCCCACAGACAATATTTAGTGGCTCTGGTTTGCCAATGTCCACTTGGCAAACTTGGAGTTTATCAGCATTGGGATGCTTATTAGCCTCTAGTATTTTTCCAACTACTACTCCTGCAGCCCAGGCGCTTCGGTCTTCTATTTCTTCTACCTCAAAGCCCGCCATTGTCAGAGTTTCGGCTAAATCTTCTGGAGTTATTTTAATGTCTACCAGTTCCCGTAGCCAGTTCAGAGAGATACGCATTCTTGATAATTCCTAATCTGTAGGCGTGACAGAGCAAATAATTTGCTCTTGGGCCTTGTTGATAATCACTTCAAATAATATTTTATCTCTGGTGGTCGTGGGGAAAATATATGAGGTGTCAAAATTGAGGTAGTAATTATTAATTAACTTTTCTGATTGTTAGAAGTATTTAGGGAGAAAAATTTTCTGATGTTCCTAAATTGATTTCTGAAGTATGATACCTTCAAATAGAATATTAGTGACTATAATTACTTTTTGCTCTACTTTGGTTAAAGTATTTTTTCCTTTGAGAAATTCAAGATAAATTCAAACATTAACTTTAGCTGAACGGCAATTTATTGTGATATGAAATTACTTTTAAAACTAAAGATATAGTTTCAAGCACTCAGTAAATGAATAAATAAGTATAATGTGGGTAGACGGAAACAAATAAGTTTAAGTATTTGAGTTTCAGCATATCTGTTGAATAAATATTTAGCATATCTATCTATAATATCAGAGAAATATATAAATTTATCTACCAAGACTTAGAAACAACTAGTGCAAGAAGGCAGCTATGCTGAAGGCAGAAGGCAGAAGACAAGAAACCTTGTACAATCAGCTTTTGACCTTTTTTTACTGGTTTATTATTTCCGCCATCCTGCACTAGGGACAAACCTGAATTTAGATAATACCTAATTTATTGGTTTTAAATCAGACAAATGACTTTTATTTCAAGACATTACTGTGAAGTGATAACTGTTTAAACAAATTAAACAAAAAATTAAACTAACATAGTTGGATAAGATGAGCTACTGTATAAATCCTGCCTGCCCTCAACCTCAGAACCCAAATAAAGTTGTCAACTGTCAAGCTTGTGGTTCGCAACTGCTTTTACGCGATCGCTATCAAATTATTCAACCTTTGGGAAAAGGAGGTTTTGGAGCGACTTTTCTGAGTAAGGATCTGTCTCTGCCTGGTAAACCAATTTGTGTCATTAAAGAATTACGCCCTTCAACTACAACACCTGGCGTATTAGAGATGGCGCGACAACTATTTGAGCGAGAAGCAGAAACTTTAGGGAAAATAGGCCATCATCCACAGATACCTAGATTATTGGGTTACTTTGAATGGAATAAACATTTTTATTTGGTTCAGGAATATGTAAGTGGCTCAACATTAAAACAGGAAGTCAAAAAACAAGGGCTATTTACTGAGGCCCAAGTCAATAAATTTCTGATAGAAATACTCCCAGTAATAGACTACATCCATAGTCAGAAAGTGATTCACAGAGACATCAAACCTGCTAATATTATTCGCCGTAGTCAAGATGGTCACCTGGTTTTGATCGATTTTGGGGCTGTTAAAGATAAGGTTAACCAAACTACTATTGTAGGTGGTGGTACAGGAGAAACTGCTTTTACTAAAATTTCTATTGGTACCTCTGGTTTTGCTCCACCAGAACAGATGGCTTTGCGACCTGTATATGCGAGTGATATTTATGCGTTAGGAATAACTTGTATTTATCTATTGACAGGAAAATCTCCCAATAGTCTTGGTTACGATCAAATTAATGGTGAAATTCTCTGGCGGTCTCTGGTTGATGTGAGCGATAGCTTTGGGAAACTGCTGGAGAAAATGCTTGAGGCTTCGGTGCGACATCGCTTCCAGTCAGCAGAAGAACTTTTAAAAGTATTGAATAATCAAAAAGTTCAACAGAAGCAGAATATTCCTGCTGAAGAAACTAATTCTGTCAATACTGTATTTCGGGATGAACCTACAGTTTTTGAAGGAGAAGGTGTTTCATGGACGTCTCCTGCTTCTAAAATTGCTCAAAAGATTAGAGAACGCAATACTCGTTTAGAGCAAACTTCTGTTGCACAACCTAGGAGAAATTCTCTGAAGATGAAGCAACAGATGACTCAGGGATATTTGACTACAGTATCTCCAACAAATCAGAAAACTAAACTGAGTGGAAAAGCTTCAGAGAAATGGACGGCGGCAAAGTTCCGTAGTGCTTATGCTAAGGGGAGAAGGGATTTTGCCGATTGTAATTTGAGTCGCTTGAATTTACGCAAAGCTAAGTTATCAGGAGCTAATTTTTATGGAGCTAACTTACATCAAACAAATTTGCTTGGTGCTAATTTATCTGATGCGAATCTTGGTCATTGTAATTTAACAAATACTATTCTAAAAGATGCAAATCTGACTCAAGCTTATTTAAGTACGGCTAGTTTAGAAGACTCAGATTTGCAGGGAGCGGATTTGACAAAGGCTTATTTGAATGGAGCAAATTTGCGGGGGGCAAATTTGTGTGGTGCTAACCTCACTAATGCGATGGTAAATGACCGGCAAATAGAGATGGCTAAAACTAATTGGCGGACAATTATGCCTGATGGTAAAAGAGGTAATGGATTTTAAAAAGTCTGTAGTTGTGACTATATGTAATATAAAATATAAAAGGGGTTTAAACAAAATCTGGAGTCAGTTATCTATACATCCTGGATTTTTTTTATGCCACAATAATTACCCTATTATTTAGATCGTGTGCCCCCTCCGGGGGAGCTACGCTAGCCCCTTTCAGGGGAGCTGCGCTAACGGTTGAATACTTTAAATTACGGTTGCGAGGAGTCGATTGGGGCGTTTTCCTGAGTACTAACGCACATATATCGCGGAGCGTTAATGGCCGTTTTCTGGGGCATACTTGGTAACGCCACTAAAGGAGGAAATAAAATATAATTTCATATAATTTCAGTATTTCTTCGGTAGTGTCAGTTCTTAAATTTTATTTATAACTGACGAGGAATTTATCTTTTTTAGAAACCTAAAAGCTTTCATTCTAAATCCCTAACGCAGAACTATAAATCTTCCTTAATTTTTATTGATTTTTCCTGTTTAATCTATTGGAATTATCACTCGTCATAAATATAAATATAGTAGTCCTCGGAGCAGTTAGTTGCGTAAAAAATATTCTGCAATCTAAACTTTTTATCTATAAATTTGAGATTTTTTACAAATGATTTAGAATTGCTTATAGATAGAAGAATGGTTTACAAATATCCTGGCTTGAGACATAGACCAAATTCAGTTAGGATATCTGTAAACCCATTAGTTTATTGTCGTCACTACAGCTTATATTTGAACTTAAGCATCTGCAGATGATTCACTTGTTACCAGTGGAGTATAGCGAGTCTCACATTCTTCGTAGGTAGGTACCCTTGTTGCTTTTTCAGTGATTAGACGAGCGCCACCTTGACCAGTAAAGTAGCTCCAAGCCCACTGAATCATTACAATCAGTTGGTTGTCAAATTCAATCATATAGTAGATATGAATAAACAACCAAGCAAACCAAGCTAGAGGGCCAGAGAAACGAATAGCTTTGTACTGTACAACTGCTTGGTGACGACCAATAACAGCCAAACTACCGTAGTCAATGTAATGGAATGGACGCAAAGTCTGATTTTTCAACCGCTTTTTAATCAGTTTCGCTACATAAAATCCTTCCTGCATTGCTGCTGGTGCAACTCCAGGTATTGGGGAGTCTCCCTGATGAGAGAAGTTAGCTAAGTCTCCAATGACAAAAATGTTGGGATGACCTGGTATAGTTAGGTCTTCATTTACAGTGACACGACCCGCACGGTCTAACTCTGCCCCTGTGCGAGTAGATATTGCTTCAGAAACTGCTGATGCTTTGACTCCTGCTCCCCACAATATTGTATGAGCGGGAATGTCTTGGGTTGTGTCTCCATAACGAACCGTGACTACATCATTTTCTATATTAGTCACCCGTGTTTTTGTCATCACTGTGACTCCCAACTGCTCCAGTTCTGTTTGTGCTTTCGCTGAGAGAACAGGTTTGAAAGATGGTAAAATTCTCTCTCCACTTTGGATCAGATAAATTTTCGCTTCGCTAGTGTCAATAGAGCGATATTCTTCTTTTAATTTGGTCTGAGCTAATTCTGCTAAAGCACCTGATAATTCAACTCCTGTTGGACCTGCGCCGACGATCGCAAAGGTTAATAGGGCTTTTCGTTTTTCCGAGTCTGATTCCTTTTCTGCAGCTTCAAAGGCGGCGAATATTCTACGACGCATTTCTAGTGCGTCTTCTACTGTTTTTAGTCCGGGAGCTTTTTCTGACCAATCATTTCCGAAATAGTTATGGCTGACTCCAGTCGCGATAACTAATGTATCATAATCTAATTCTCGATCGCTCATTATGAGTTTTTTCTGTTCGGGATCGACATCCACGACTTCACCCATTAAAACGTGAGTATTTTTCTGTTCGCTAACTACACCGCGAAGAGGGGAAGCAATATCTCCGGGGGAAAGACTGCCTGTAGCTACCTGATAAAGTAATGGCTGAAATAGATGGAAATTTCTTTTGTCAACCAAGGTTACTTTTACAGGTGCTTTTCCAAGTTGCTTGGCAGCTTCTAGACCTGCAAAACCACCTCCAACGATAACGACATGGTGAGGAGATAGATGCTTTTCCTGGTTTATACTCATAGTTATTTCCTTCTTTCAGCTTGGCAATTACTATTTAAGAATAGTGGCTTTTTATAGCCTCTAATGGTCGTTATTTTTCAACCTTGTTTTCAAAATATCACAAGTTTTTGAAGGGTTTTAGTATCGACTGTTACTTTTCTTAATTTAAACTAAAATCAATATAATTGTTGACGAAAAATGATATTTTAATGTATAATTTTAGATACAAAATTAACTTAAATTGATAATCAATTAAAATATTTTTATACATAGAACATAGTTTTTACCATAGTTAGTTTTAAAAACTACTGCAAATAAACATTTAGTATATTGAGGGCTTGCAAGTTAAATGTACAATCGCTACGATATTAACTTTGTTCTTCAAGAACATAAAAAAAGAGTAAGTAGATTTAGTCTATGACCCCCTCTTGAGTCCTTGAGGGTAATTTCTTTTCCTAGTGGCGTGAGCGCGATTAATTAATGCAATAGAAAAAGATTAAAACTCTTAATTCAAATGGATTTAAGCTGTACTTTAAATAAATGCACTTTTTTAGACTGGTCAGTAAGACACCTGCTTTAATGGTAATGGTGCGTTACATTTGATTAACGCACCCTACTGGCTACTTTTTTAGACTGGTCAGCAAAACTTGTAGGGTGTGTTAGACGGCTAAAATGTAAGCTGTCAAAGGTATTTAACAATCCGTCGCCGGGCACCATTTCAGATGTGTCAGTCCACTACTGGCTACTTTTTTAGACTGGTCAGTAAGACACCTGCTTTAATGGTAATGGTGCGTTACATTTGATTAACGCACCCTACTGGCTTTCCTTACAGTTATTGCTGCAAACCCTATTTACTTAAATTCCAGACAAATCTACCAATTTGATCGATATAGCCTTTTTTGCCGTCTACCCAAACCTCAGCAATACCATTAGAAAAAGCAAAAGCATTATCAAACTCAGGCTCAATAATCATCTCATTGGAAGCATTAATATACCCATACTTGTCATCAATTCTGACTTCTGCTAGACCTTCTGAAAAGTTACCAGCAAAATCATAGGTTGGTATAATTACTCTTTTGCCAGAAAAATCTATATACCCATACTTATCATCAATTTTGACTGCTGCTAAACCTTCAGAAAATTCTTGATTAAACACAAACTGTGGTCTAATAACCTCTCTACCAGTTTTATCAATATACCCCCACCAATCACCAACTTTTATCCTGGCTAAACCATTGATAAAATCTCCAGCAAAATCGTACTTTGCCTCAATTACCACTTTTGCGGTTTGATCTATATAACCATATTCATACCCACCAATTCTGACTGCAGCCAACCCTTCAAAAAAGAATCCACGTCCAGTTTGTCCTCTATATTGGGGTTCAATGACTATTTTGCCCGAGCGATCGATGTAACCCCATTGACGATCTACTGTGACCCGTGCCAACCCTTCAGAAAAATATGCCACATCTTCAAACTGTGGTTCGATCGCCATTTCGCCACTCTGGTCAATGTAACCC
Organism: Microcoleaceae cyanobacterium; assembly: GCA_049647275.1. Taxonomy (GTDB): domain Bacteria; phylum Cyanobacteriota; class Cyanobacteriia; order Cyanobacteriales; family Microcoleaceae; genus JASJEE01. Next base: position 1,164 of record JBARXI010000384.1, on the reverse strand, counting down.
CATTTCTGACCAATTTTCTTGGCTGGTGCTAGTCCTTGGGAAAAACGTAATACAGACTCAAACTCCGGCGGAATAACTATTTGGCCTTTTTCATCGATATAGCCCCATCTTTCTGCAATTTTTACTGCTGCTAATCCCTCTGAAAAATCTTTTACGCGATCAAATTTTGGTGGGATGACGATTTTGCCCATCTTATTGATATAGCCATATTTTCCATTTTGCTCAATTGGAAATAATTGTCTTTGTTCTTTTTTTTTGACAGGAGATTCAGTGGGTGTAGGTGGTGGGGGTGGGTCGATTAATTCCTGAATTTCCTTGACAGCGCTACAGGATGTTAACCCCAAAACAGCTAGACATATAAATAAAGATAGAGAGCGCTTCATTTGATAAAATTTTCCTCCTATTTCCAGTTAACAAATTATCTCTTATTGCTTCGACCCAATTCATTATTCTCAGGTTTGGGCCATTTATCTTAAATGTAAATAGATAGGTGGGAAAATTCACAAGTACGTCATTGCGTAGGAAAAAGCGCAGCTTTGCGAAGCGCAAGCGGAACCGAGTGTAGAGAAGCAATCTCAAGGATTTGCTGCAACTTTAGATTTCGTTATCTAGTTAGATTTATTCGTGCCTACCTACTTAGGTAGAATATCTGCCCCATAGCTGTAGGAGTAGAGGAGCTATGGAATTCATGGCCTATTCAATGTCCCTATATTTTGTTGAGGTGATGTCCACTTATCCCTGCGGATGTCCCTGTGAGGAATTCAAATATCAAGCCAAAATGAAGGTGATAATTTCTGTCTGCGTGGATTACGCATTTAGGCTTAGGGTGGCTAGGTAATTTACGTCGTCTTTGGTTTAACAGTATTCCTTATTAAAAGGTATTCTCACTGATATTGACTGTATCTTTTAACTTGGAATTTCCAGTAATTTATCCGTAAATATATTTATTAGTAACAAACAGATTTACTTTTTCAAAACTCTCTCTGGTAAAAAAAACAGACAAAATCCCCTCAGCAGTTGCATCTGGATAGTTAAGTTGAAATCCGTAAAAACTACAGCTATTAAACTCCTCCAAATTAGCAAAAATTTATCAGTAAATTTATCTATTTAAGTCAGAAAAAATCTTCATCGTAGCTTCACCCAAAGTGATGGAAAGCAAGGCTA
>JBARXI010000383.1:0-15308 GCA_049647275.1 Microcoleaceae cyanobacterium | reverse complement strand
AAAAATCTTCCCAGAAATAAGCGTCAATAAACTTTCCACTTTTGGCTGAAGTGGTAGACTTGTGGCGGGAGAATTGTGAATTTTTTGTAGAAGTTGTTTAAGTTGCTCATCCATTACTCTAGAAATTAAAGGTAAAAATTCTCTGAATATACAGTCGAAATTATTTTTTATACACTTGTATAATTTATAAGTGTATTTTTTCCCTATTACCGAATAATTAAGGTAAAAAGCCTCTTTTTTAAAGAAGAAATAAAAAAAATCCTTTTCGCTAATCCTCTTCATTTTTAGGATAGGTAATTAATAATTATTAATTGTTAATTATTAATTGTTGAACTGCTCCATGCTACCTACTCCCTTAAAAATGTTAAATTAATTTGGCACAGGTACTTATAACTATAGTATAAAATACCAGACTAACTAGGATTAACAAAGATGCACAATTTTATCCCACCAGAAAGATTTTTTCCCTATCTCACCTGGCAAGATATTGAGCCAATGCCAGATAAAGAAAATGTAGTCATTATTCAACCAGTTGGCTCCATCGAACAACACGGGCCACACTTACCCTTAATTGTTGATTCTGCGATCGCAACCTACATCACAGGCCAAGCTCTGGCCAAACTCGACTCCAATATTCCTGCCTACGCTTTGCCCACCCAATATTACGGCAAATCTAACGAACATTGGCATTTTCCCGGCACCATTACCTTCACAGCTCAGACATTAATGGCAGTATTGACAGAAATGGCAGAAAGTATTTATCGTGCGGGGTTTCGCAAATTGGTATTTTTAAACGCCCACGGCGGGCAACCCCAGGTTATCGAAATTGTAGCGCGAGACTTGCACCAGAAATATCAAGATTTTCTGGTATTTCCGTTTTTTGCTTGGCGCGCTCCTAATGCTACTGAGGAGTTACTAAGTCTTAAGGAGGTGGAGTTAGGTATTCATGCTGGAGAGGCAGAAACCAGTGTGATGCTCTCGATGTTGCCGGATGTGGTGAGGATGGATAAGGCAGTAACGGAATATCCCCAAGGTTTGCCGGAAGACAGTATGTTGAGTATGGAGGGTCAGTTGCCTTTTGCTTGGTTAACGCGGGAGTTGACTCGTAGTGGTGTATTGGGCGATGGGAAGGCTGGCACGAAGGAAAAAGGCGATCGTATTCTTGAGTCTATTACTGACAGTTGGGTACGGGTTATTCAGGATGTTTATAAATTTCAGCAACCTAATCTGTTTTAAGTTTAATTATTGAAAAATATTGAAAAATTTTGAAAAATAATGCTACATACACAGGAATTACGCAAAGACACTATGTATGGTACATCAAAACTATAACGTCTTATATCTGTAGTGTTTAAAACTCACAAATGCGTAAACCCTAATACAGTAACCAAACCCACTTGTAATATTTAAAAAACCAAGAAACCGTAGTAGGGGTAATTCATGAATTACCCCTACTTCAATTATCAACTATCGCATTATTTTTTCCAAATCGTATAATGACTGTCATAATTGGTAAGCTGCTGAATGATTTAACTATCTTTCTTAACAGCACTTTCATGCCAATCTTTTAAGAGAAAATCTGATAAAACTGTGAACAAAACAAAAATAGCTATTCCCAAACCAGTTGTCATAAATAAAGCAGCAAACATTCGGGGAATTTCGAGGTTATAACTCGACATTAAAATTTGATAAGCAATACCAGAACGATTTCCTCCCGTACCTGCCACAAACTCAGCTACAACTGCCCCAATTAATGCTAAACCGCCACTAATTCTTAACCCGCCCAAAAAATAAGGTAAGGCACTAGGAAATCTTAAATAAATTAGAGTTTGCCAACGGGATGCTCCGTATATTTTAAACATATCGCTGAGATTTTTATCAATACTATTTAATCCCAACGTTGTATTAGAAATTATTGGAAAAAATGCGACAATCCAAGCACAAAGAATTAATGCTCCAAAGGTGTTATTTTTCATCCATATAATAATTAAAGGAGCAATAGCAACAATAGGAGTAGTTTGCAAAACTACCGCATAAGGAAATAAACTTCTTTCGATTAATTTGCTCTGAGCAAATAACATGGAAATAAACACCCCTGAAACTATTGCTACTGCTAAAGCAACAACTGTAATTTTGATAGTAATTAGCAGGGAAGGAAGTAATTGATTCCAATCCTGAATCATTGTTTGAAATACTAATATCGGGCCTGGTAATAAATAGGGAGGAATATTCATTACTCGCACAGAAATTTCCCAGAACAGTAATACCAAAATTCCCAGGATTAGTGGAGCAATTACATCTAGTGAAAATAGTCGGTCGAATATTTTTATTTTTTGTTGCTTCGGTGTAATTTGAGCCGTGAAATTATTCTTTATTTGTGTTGACATTATCTGAATAAGCCTGTCTTTTATCGCTAATAAATACAACTTAAACAATAACACTTTTCCGGTAAAATTAGCACCCAATAATAGGCTCATTTTCCCTAGACCATAGACTATTAGATTTATTTCAGAAGTAATTCAAAAGTCAAAGCAATTGAGAATTTCTATATTTTAAACAATTAACGATTAACAATTACTTTTCCTTAAAAAAAAAGAGAATTGACTAAAAAGATTTTTGTTATTCTTTTTTATTCTTGTAGTGGGAGAGTCCGCTGCACAACCAAGGAGAGGTTTGAAGTAATTACACAAAATTAATTTCTCATATGAAATAGGTTAATATTTGCTACAAATGATTGATAGGGAATGTGGGAAGTGTGGGGAGTATGAGTAGATAACATAATGACTTGTATTTCATCTAAAATTACTTTTTTACCGAATAATAAAGGTAAAAAGCCTCTCCTTAGCTGCACCACCGACTATAGAGCTAAAAGGGGCAAAAAGAAAAATTTCTCCTTTTAGTCAATCCAATCCGTTTCAAACAGAGGTAATTAATATAGCTGTTCTCATCCTTGATGAAGTATAGTATTTTTTCTATTTCTTATTGCCTATTCCCTCTTTTGGTGCGCATTCCCTTAGAGGTACTGATAACTGATAACTGAAATGACCTGATTTATACTTTTCCTGAAAGTAAGCTAGACTATCATTCCAAACAACTCTCATAGAACAAAATAGTTTTCCCAAACTTATATTTTATTTTTTTGTTGGATAAATTCCATACCGATATCGAGCTTTCATGTTATTTTTCTCAACTAAGAATATAATAATACATTTATTGACACAAAATCAAACCAGAAAGTTATCCTAAAAGGGGGAGCCTACAGACCCAATTTTTTGTCTAATATGAAATCCGGTTATACAGTTATAATTATCACACTTTCTATTTCCATTCGATGTAGACATAAAATGCCGGAATATCCCCAGATAATTCCCACTCTCATCCTTCCTTTCTCCTGACTCCTGACTCCTAAATCATACGATAACTAATTATCCCGATACTATATAACTATAACTGACTTAAGTTTGCCAGAAAGCCTTTAGCGGATACTGTAGAATAATAATAATATTGATAAATTAGAATCTAATTAAAATAAAGCATTAAGGATTTTTCATTGATCAAATCCTTCAACTATAGTGCTCAACTAAATAACTAAGCCAACTGATTCTGTTCATGGGAAAGTGGTAAACCCCGCCCCGCTTCCCTCCTATCCATACATTTTAAAGATGGGATTATTTAGCGGGAAAAACAAATGAATTTATCCTTCAAACAATTGACCCTGTATATTTGTCTATTATCCATTGGTGGTGGCACAGGATGGTTGGGTCATCGTTATCTAGAAGCAAAAGGCTTGACCGTAGACTCTGGTGCAATACCTGTAGTCAAGCAACAAACACCCAACTACTTGCCACCCTCTACTTCTCGAAATAGAGTGATTTCACCCACTAATTATAATTTTATTGCCGAAGCTGCAGAAAAAGTTGGCCCGGCTGTGGTAAGAATTGATGCAGCGAGAAATCTGGGAACTCAAGTTCCAGAGGCCTTTAATAATCCCCTATTTAAACGTTTTTTTGGAGAAAATTTGCCAGCTCCAGAAGAACGGATGAAGCGCGGTACAGGGTCTGGGGTGATTATCAGTTCTGATGGCCGCTTAATTACTAATGCTCATGTGGTTGATGGGGCTGATACAGTTCAGGTAACCCTGAAAGATGGTCGGATTTTTGAGGGTCAGGTCAAAGGTGTCGATTCCCTGACGGATGTGGCCGTAATTCAAATTGAGGCCAAAGCCTTGCCTAAGGTGTCTATTGGTAAGTCGGAAAATTTAACTCCCGGACAATGGGCGATCGCTATTGGTAATCCTTTGGGATTGGACAATACTGTGACAGTGGGTATTATTAGTGCTATTGGCCGTACTAGTTCTCAAGTGGGTATCCCAGATAAACGAGTTCGCTTTATTCAGACAGATGCAGCGATTAATCCTGGTAATTCTGGTGGACCACTTTTAAATGACCGAGGTCAAGTGATTGGGATTAACACAGCTATTAGAGCTGATGCCCAAGGTTTAGGATTTGCTATCCCGATAGAAACTGCTAAAAAAATTGCTGATGAGTTGTTTGATAAGGGGAAAGTAGAGCATCCATTTTTGGGTATTTCAATGGTTGATTTAAGCCCGGAGCTAAAGGATGAAATTAATAAACGACTTGAGACTAATATTAAGCAGAATCAAGGTGTGGTGATTATGCGAGTTATTCAAGATTCTCCTGCTGCTAAAGCAGGTTTGCGTCAAGGGGATGTGATTCAAAAAGTGGGTGGGGTTGTGGTTAAAAGTCCGACAGAAGTTCAGCAACAGGTAGAAAAGAGTTTGGTTGGTGAAGATTTAGTAGTAGAAATAATTCGTGATAGTAAAGTAGTAAAAGTTATGGTAAAACCTGATGCTTTTCCTTTATCAGTAGGAGCAAAATAAAGGTTAGGGCAAGCATAATTCAAACTATAGCAATCCTATTTCAGTTGTAATGTTTTAGTAGTGATTAGGAGTCAGAATTTAAAAGTTTTTCAGTTAATATTGACTGTTATAAAATTTTTTACAACTAATTTCACAACTAATTTAGGATTGCTAGATTAGCTATAATTTTTGACACTCTCACTATTATAATTAAAGGCTTGTTGCGCGGAAATGTTGGCGCAGCATGACCGAAGAAAGCAATCGAATCAGTAGCCTCTTGATAGAGGAGCTACGCTAGCCTCCTGCAGAGGAACTGCGCCCTTCAGGCACGCCTCCTGGGTCGTAACTGCGTCCTTCAGTGACTACCGCCATCTGTGGTTGGCTTTAAATCAAGAATATTTTAATTTTTATCCCTCACGGGGTAACAGTCCGTGGCGGAGCCAAGAGAAGGGTTGAGACCTTATTTATTCGGTCAAGAATAGATAATAAATAGGTCGTCCTGCAGCCGTAATGGTGAGGATATATATTTTTTAATTTCTCCCACACCTCCCACACCTTACCGAATAATAATTAATTATTCAGTATTAATTATTAATTAAACAATTGAGAAAATTTTTTTTTTAGGCAATCCTCTTCTTTTTCAGGAGAGGTAATTGTTAATTATTAATTGTTAATTATTAATTGTTGAACTACTCCCCACACTCCTCTCCTTCCTGTACCATTACGGCTGCACCACCACCAATAAAATTATAGAGTGTGCCATACATGACACACTCTAAATTTTGTTTGAGCTATTACTCATCGGAGGTAGAGTTAGGATGAATCGAGGCAGTTGTGGACAAGTTTTGGTCCAAGTTCATTCTATGCTCCATTTGACTCAGAAAATAGCCAGTCATCATGGCCGAGCCTAGCAAATTTAGCAAATTTTCACGGTCTGTGGTGATTTGGACATTAAAATTGTCTAGGGGTAGACTTCCTAGCAGCCCTTGAACGTTTTGAGAGACAATTTCTTTAACTTCAGGACTAGCAGATTTAGCGACACGGGCCAAAACTTCGGGGTTTTGGTGTTGGAGATACTTTAATAATGAATTTTGTTGGGTTTGTTGAGCATTGGAACTGATAAAATCAGGGTTCATTGACTGTGCCTACAATGTCTTGCTTGCTTATATTATAGTTTACACAACTTCTGTGAAAGTGTAATACACATCTGGTGAAAAAGAACATAGGGATATTTCATGGAACTTCCCTACAGGGGTTCGAGAAAAGGGAGATTTAGTTTCCACACTTATGTCTAAGTTTACTAAAAATTCTGATAGATAATTTTTTTGTTGATTATCTCTAAGCAAAATTTATCTAATCACGAGGCTAATCAAGGATATTTTGAGTTGACTGAACTGGTTATGAGAGATATTTATAAATCATTATCTCTTCCCTCCAGAGCATTTTTTTTCTTCATTATCAAGAGTAATTTATCCCACATTCCCCAAATATACCAATAAATTTATGGAACATTTATCATAACTTTTACGTCTAACTTAAAGCTAAGGAACAATCAAATAAATAGTTTTAAGTTGGATAAAAAATAACTTAAACTTTTAACTATCCTCAAAGCGGAAATTTGATGATTTTTAATTTTTATAAAGCGACTGACTAACATCATTAATTATGACAACCATCCGAACCATCTCTCAGTTAGAATTGACATTAACAGAAGTAGTAGGAACTATATTTTCTATCACTGGTAATGATACTTTCATTCTGACGGCTGATAATGGTCAAAACTTTTTTGTTGACCTGATAGATGAACTAAATACTTCAATATTAGGCTTACAAATTGGTCAGTCAATCAGAGTAACAGGATTTGTTAACTTAGAAGATAACAGACTGAACCTGATTAATACAATTCTGATAAATGACGATGGTACAAGACCACCGCCACCAATTTTAGGACAACAAACTATATCTGGAACTGTTGGTTTTGTGGTTGATGATAATGAATTTATTTTCAATTCCAACGGTCAAATATACTTTGTTAATCTCTTAGATGAATTCAATGCCATAGCTTTAAATTTACGGCAAAATCAAGCCATAACAATTTCTGGCTCTGTTAGCTTAGATAATGGCAGAATTGATGTTAATAGTTCGAGTATTGTCGATGGTGCAAATATTCCTACTCCCCCACCTTTTATACCAGATGGTCAATTTCCCCCTGGTTCAATTATCGGTAATAATACTCCTGAATTTATTCAAGGTACTCCTGAGAATGACACCATTTTTGGTCTAGGTGGAAATGATACTATTGATGGGCAAGCAGGTGATGATAGCCTATTTGGTAGTCCCGGAAGTGATAGCATTTTTGGCGGGATGAATAATGACACTATTTTTGGTAATGAAGGCACGGATACCATTGATGGTGAAATGGGAGATGATAGCATTTTTGGTAATCAAGATAATGACATTCTTGGTGGGGGTGATGGTAACGACACTATTTTTGGTAATGAAGGTAGTGATGAGATGGATGGGGGTGGTGGTGACGACAGTCTGATCGGTAATGTGGGTAGCGATAGTATTAATGGTGGTGCTGGTAATGATAGTGTTGGTGGCGGTGAGGATAGCGATCGCCTTGATGGTGGTATCGGAAATGATAGCGTTGCTGGAAATGAGGGCAATGATAGTATTGATGGTAATGAAGGTAATGATAGTCTTTTTGGCAATAGAGATAATGATCGCCTCGAAGGTCATGGAGGTAATGATACTATTTATGGGGGCAAAGGCAACGATATAGTTGATGGTGGTTTTGACTTGGATTTCATTTTAGGAGATTTGGGTAATGATGAGTTGAGTGGGGGAGAAGGTGATGACTTAATATTTGGAGGTAGAGATAATGATTTTATTAATGGAGGTGGTGGAAATGATGTTCTCAATGGTGACTTGAGTAATGATACTATTATTGGTGATCGTGGTAGGGATTTTATTATTGGTGCAGGTCGTCAGTCTGGGGAAAATGAGATAGATTTTTTGACTGGTGGTGTAGGAGTGGATACGTTTGTTTTGGGTAATAGTAATACTGCTTTTTACAGATCTGCGGGTAGTAGTGATTATGCAGTAATTGTGGATTTTAATAATATTGAAGGTGATGAAATTATTACATTTAGTGGTGATGGAATTGTGTTAGGGCCTTCTCCTGTGGGTATCCTAGAAGGTACAGGTATTTTTGTGGATGGTGATTTAATTGCGGTTATGGCTGGAGTTACGGAATTAGAGGTTCAAAATGGATTGATTTTAATTTAGAAAGCCGATCGTTTTGTATGTTGGCTAATGGAATATTTACAGACGATTAAAGTAGGGTGGGCAAAACGAAGAGATCGGCTCAATTAAAAATCCCGAAAGAATATTTTGCCCACCGAGAAAGCTAGACACTGGTACATGATTTTTGTGCTCATCCCTAACCGAAACTTCAACTTAGCGCGTGGTGATATCATGTCCGGATAATTAGTGATAAAAAAACTTTCTCCTCTTCTTCTTCTTTTTTTTCCCTACAGTAGGGGTAATTCATGTTTGCTCCGCATTCGGTCCGAAATTACCCCGATAGTAGGGGTAATTCATGAATTACCCCTACTTATTTATAACTATTCAACCGGACATAATATGAAACAAAGGAAATTTTGCTGCATATTATCAAAAAAGCACAAGAAAAATATCATTTTAAATTCTATACCTTGTGAATCATCCTGAATAACACCCAACTCTGACAAAGAAATAGCATTAAACACTATCCGGTATATTCATAAGTAGCTCGGCATAAATAAACGCATAATGTGGGCAATGCGCGCAGTCAGCTAAAACCTTTAGACAAAAAAACTTATAGACATTGCCCACCCTACAACTATTTGACCTTGAATTATGCCCACCTACTTACTAACCCAAAGCAGCAGGGTTGAAACAAAGCTAATATTTTCCGATCGCCTGACCTGCTAACCACCCAGTCGTCCACGCACTTTGAAAATTAAAACCCCCGGTCACGCCATCAATATCTAAAATTTCACCAGCAAAATATAGCCCCTGACAAAAACGACTTTCCATAGTTTTAAAATTAACTTCCTTGAGACTCACCCCACCACAAGTAACAAATTCTTCCTTAAAAACACCTTTACCCTTAACTTCATACTTACCTTGAGTTAACTCTAAAATCAACTTATTAACTGCTTTATTTGACAACTCCGCCCAACGTTTTTGCGGGTCAATATCCGCAGCCATAATTAAACGTTCCCACAAACGACGTGGTAGAGAAAACGGACAACTGTTAACGATCGCTTTTTTCTCTTGATTTTTTACTGCCAATAACTCTTTTCGTACTTCTTCAGGATTAATATTAGGCAACCAATTTATTAATAACTCGGTTTGATAACGATTTTCGCAAAGCACTCTCGCACCCCAAGCTGACAACTTCAAAACCGCCGGGCCACTTAAACCCCAGTGAGTAACCAGCACTGGCCCGGTTTGCTTTAATTTAGCGATCGGTAATTGTAAACAGACATTCTCAACAGAAATACCTGCTAAATCTTTTAGACGTGGGTCAGAGATATTGAAAGTAAATAAAGAGGGAACAGGTGCTTCAACTTTATGACCAAATTCTTTTGCCCAACGATATCCAAAAGGATTACTACCAGTTGCCAAAAGTAGGCGATCGCATTCTAAAACTTCCCCCGATCTTAACTTAATTTCAAATAAATTATTATCCCCCACTCTAGGCTTCGGTATGACAGAAACCACTGCTGCACCTGTGCGAATATTTACTCCCCTAGCCAATGCAGTGTTAGTTAAGCATTCAACAATAGTGGCAGAATTATCAGTAGTGGGGAACATCCGCCCATCTGCTTCTGTCTTTAACTTTACACCTTGAGCTGCAAACCATTCTACAGTATCGCGAGCCTGAAATCTAGTAAATGCACCCCGAAGTGCTTTACCACCTCTAGGATAGTTTTGGATCAAAACAGCAGGCTCGAAACAGGCGTGAGTAACATTACAACGTCCACCTCCAGATATGCGAACCTTCGCTAGAGGTTGTCGCCCTGCTTCTAGGATGGTGACATGGGTGTGGGGGTGGCTACAGGCGATGTCGGCTGCCGCCAACGCTCCAAAGAAACCTGCGGCCCCCCCACCTACAACTACAACTTTGAGAGGTGGGAAAGACATTATATATATTAGTTACTCATCAACTGGTTCAAAATCTGATTTGGCTGCGCCACAAGTTGGACATACCCAGTCGTCTGGGATATCTTCAAAGGGTGTTCCTGGTTTTATTCCTCCATCCTCGTCTCCTTCTGCTGGGTCATATTCATATCCACAGACGGAACAGACATACTTTTTCATTTTAGTTTTTTCCTCTCTAGTAGTTCCATTGGATTTTACAAGCTTGTGGGCTAGAGGTTCCACTATCAATTTGCAAAGTTTTGTTAATTTGTTGATGGTTAGTCGTGCTACGAAGGTCAAAAGTCTACCAATGCCGGGATTGGAGATTTTGGACTTTGGTGCGATGCTAATAAATTAAATTGGGCAAGTTATTTTTGGCAGCTCTAGTCAAATATCTGGGCATTCCCAATGGGAAGGGTTAAAAGTTTTGGCTGATTCGATATTTAGTGTAATTAATTATTAACCAAAAAAGTTAAGTTTAAAGCTTCCCTATTCATATTATTTTCAGTTATAAACTTTGGTTAGACAATGTATGAATCATTTTTTTTACTACTTGAGTAATTGTCTACTATTTTTAGACTCAAAGCTGACTTTTACTAAGGTGATTTTTTTTGTGATCGCATAATTAAAGCTGAAGAAAATGACGAAATTACCAATACATATATCAGCCCCTAGTTTTATGATAATAATTAGCCTCAAATATAGCACTCCCTGTAAAGGTTTTAATAAATTTCGATGTATTTTTCACGGATTATATCTACCGCCTACCACCTATCAGTGAATAATTAATAATTGATGATTGAGAATTAATAATTTCAGATTGGAACCGGAGGAAAATTATTTATATTTCCTTTTAGTTAATCCTCTTCCGAAAAAAAAAAGAGGCAATTATTAATTATTAATTGTTAACTGTTAATTATTGAAGTACTACCTACCATCTAACTACAGCAAACATTTACCAAATAATGAAGAGACTGTTTATAAACAAAAGATTAATTAGGGTGTGTGACGACACCCTTACCATTTCTGGAATAATTGTTGATTTTACACCTCACGCACCGCGTGCTGTGGGATGTGCGTTACGTAACACGCTTCGCACCCTACTGGACCGACACAGCTAATTTTGTGCCAAACTTGTAGGGTGTGTTAGACGGCTAAAATTTAGACTGTCAAAGGCATTTAACAATCCGTCGCCGGGCACCATTGAATATGTGTCAGTCCACTAGGTGATTTAATATTTATCAGGACTTACGCATAATTATCTTGAAAATACCATCAAGATAAAAGAAAAATTTTTCCTTTTAATCAATCCTCTTCTTTTCAACAATTAATAATTAATAATTATTAATTGTTGAAGACTTAAATAAGATTGCTATATTGATATTAATCTTCAGTGTTTTGTCGTAACAACTGTCAGTATAAAAATATGATATAATTTCGGACAAAATATCTTCTATATGTCTCCATGGCACTTGCACCTTTATTTCCTATTTTACATCCCATCTTAAAGTCAACCTTTCCTAATTGTTTATGGAGAGGACAAATTCATAAACCAGAAATTACTCTTACCTTTGATGATGGGCCTCATCCCGAATATACACCACAACTATTAGAAGTTCTCGACAGATATAATATTAAAGCTAACTTTTTTTGGTTAGGTATATGTGTAGACCGCTATCCAGAAATAGCTAAGGCTGTTTATGAAAAAGGTCATTGGATAGGATTACATGGTTATGAACATATTTCATTTCCTCAACTAACTCTCATTCAACTAAAAAACAGCTTACAAAAAACTCAGCTTGCTATTTATCAAGCTTGTGGATTAGAGCAAAAATTAGTCCGTGATGTACGTCCACCAAATGGGATATTTACACCCGAAATTCTCAAATTATTACACCAGTGGGGATATCGTTCAGTAATGTGGAGTGTAGTGCCGGAAGATTGGGTAAGACCAGGAATTTCTGTAGTGGTTAATCGGGTAATTCAGCAAACTCATAATGGTTCAATTATTGTTTTGCATGATGGATATTACGGCGGTCAAGATGTAGCTAAAACTGTGGCAGAAATAATTCCGATTTTGTTAAATAAAGACTATCAATTTATTTCTGTAGAGCAAATGTGGGGAATCACAACAAAATGAGAAGTTATATAACACCTGATATAGCGGTTTTAATAAATTTAGGTATATTTTTTTGTGGCTTAAGTACCCAGTTATAAATAAAGTTAACTGTTAATGAGAGGAGCTGTATAGTTGTAGGGTGGGCAATGGCTATAAGTGTATTTGTCTAAAGGTTTTAGCTGACTACGCGCATTGCCCACATTATGCGTTTATTTATGCTGACCTACTTACCTAGTTATCAATAAAGTTAACTGTTAATGAGAGGAGCTGTAATACCAAGTCTCGCGCATTTTTGCTACATCTTAGTAGGAGCACCGGAGCCTGGAGCCTGGAACGGGGAGCGGTTCACAAATTATTAATTATTAATTATTAATTGTTGAATAGACCTTACTCATTACTTAATAACTGAAGTTTGGAGTAAATAAAGTATTATTTTTGGTGATTGCTATAAGTTTGACGAGGTAGAGAATTATTGGTAAAAATTTACTTGCGAAGAGCAATTATCCGTTTAATTATACCCACCTACTTATACCAAGTACAATTAACTCAGAAATACCAAAAAATTATGACTTAATATGACTTAAATATAATTGCTATATTAAGTATTTTGGGAAAAATATTCACAATCTCAACGAAAAAAAAATTACTATTTCAATAATCACATACAAAACAAGAATTTTCCTTTGTCAAAGACTAATAAGGTAGCTAAAATAATAACTTGTCAATCTCTAGTAAAAGATGTACCCTATGAAAATTATAGGAGTCTAAAAGCCCAGGCATTTATATGTCAAATTGGCAGAGTTAAGATAGGTGATTTTCTGGACAAAAAAATTGGTGGAGGAATTATTGATGATAAAAATCTATAAGTGGCATTTCATTTTTACTTTAGTAGTAGTATTAAGTAGCATAATCACCCCAGAAGTATTTTTCAGTAAGAGAATTAAATCGGCATTAGCAGAAACTACTTTGAGAGATATTCAAAATCATTGGGCTAAAGCTTGTATAGAAGATTTATTAGAACGAGAAATTATATATGGTTATTACGAAGATGAAACTTTTCGCCCCAATACTGCTGTAACCAGAGCCGAATTTGCCACAATGATTACTAAAGCTTTTCCAGATACAGAATCAATTCGTGAACCGATAAAGTTTGTAGATGTTCCTGAAGATTATTGGGGTTATGACGCTATTATCGAAGCTTATGAAAAGGGTTTTTTATCCGGATATATAGGAAAAACTTTTAATCCCACACTTAAGATTAGTCGATGGCAAGTTTTGACGGCTTTAACTGGCGGATTAAATTATCAAGCAAGTGAATCTACTGTAGAACAATTAGACGCAATTTTTGCAGATGCAGAAGCAATACCTGAAGAATCAAAAAAAGCTATTGCTGCAGCAACAGAAAAAGGGATTGTTGTTAATTATCCTAATGTGAAAGAACTGAATCCTAATCAAGATGCTACTCGCTCGGATGTGGCTGTTTTTCTCTGTCAAGCTATTGCAAATAGTCAACAAAATAATGGGGAATTAGTTACTAAAGTTCCCTCAGAATATATCGCAAAAATATCTATAGATAAAGAACAAACTACTACTGCAACAGTTCCAGAAACTCCAACTGAAACAACAGAAGGTTCTGCTAATACTAATGGGGAAACTCCTATAGAAACTCCTGCCGAAACTCCGAGAGAAAATACAAATCCACCAGGAATAATAGAAAAATTTGGTAATGGAAATTTACAGGCAGAAATTATTTATGAACAAGCTAATAACACAGACTTAGTTAGTAATTTACGTCTCAAAATTATTAGAGATGGAGAAGTTATCCTAAATGAACCAGTACCAGTAAAATCTCTCGAAAACAACTCAGAGTCCGACACTTCAATGGAAGTATTAGCAGGCAGATTTGTCAAAGTACAATTACTAGACTTAGATGGCGATCGCGAATCGGAGGTACTGATAGATTTAGTGACTATAAATAATAGTGAGATTCCATTGGATGGTGGCACTTACTCTTTGATTTATCGTTACCAACCGACAAGAAAAAGATATACGAAACAGCAGCATTTCTGGGGAAATGTTAACTATAGACTCACAGATTTAGATAAAGATAATATTCCAGAATTTCAAAGTATTGATACTAGATTTGCTAGAGCATTTACAGATATAAATAATTCCGCATTTCCAATTCAAATTTGGCAGTACCGTCAAGGGAAAATGTTAGATGTAACTCAGCAATATCCAGTACAAATAAATACTAGTGCGTCAGAACTTTGGCTGGAATTTTACAGGCGTTCGACTCAAAATCAAGATGTAAAAGGAGTATTGGCAGCTTACCTAGCAAATAAATATATGTTGGGTCAAGAAGAGGATGGTTGGCAGCTAATAGAAAAGGTATATCAAAGTAGCGATCGCCAAGAATATTTTGCTGATTTACGTCAGTTTTTGGCAGATAAAGGTTATGCTAAAAACGAAGGAATTGCTACTAATGCGGTAGTGCAAGAAAATTCGTCTAACGAAACTGAAGAAACTGCTACTTTTACAACTAACGAAACTGAAGAAACCTCTCCCCAAACAACTACAGAAACAGAAAATACTCAAACACCACCGCCAGAAACTGCAGCAACTGACAACCAAACAATTACAGAAACAGAAAATACCGAAACAACACCGCCAGAAACTGCAGCAACTGACAACCAAACAACTACAGAAACAGAAAATACCGAAACAACACCGCCGGAAACTGCAGAAACTGACAACCAAACAACTACAGAAACAGAAAATACTCAAACAACACCGCCAGAAACTGCAGCAACTAACAACCAAACAACTACAGAAACAGAAAATACTGATAGACCAATAACACTACCACCCGAAACCTCATCCCCAACAACAGCAACAGAAACTACAGCATCCGAAACTGCTGAAACCACTAACTCACAAACCCAGACAGAAAATAACGATATTGTCCTGGCTCCCAGATTAGTTCGCTATATCTCAACTCCCCAAAAAGACTTTGCTGCTGCTGTAGCAATTAGCTCAGATGGGAAAATATTAGCCAGTAGTAGCGGTAAAAAAATTCAACTGTGGAACTTAGAAACAGGCAAACTGCTCCATACT
>JBARXI010000382.1:0-13760 GCA_049647275.1 Microcoleaceae cyanobacterium | reverse complement strand
CCAAACACCCCTACTAAACTGAAATGACCTACTTTTTGACCTTATATATATGTGGGCACAGTTTCCCACTTTAACTTTATTTTTTAAATTTACAACGAATTTTTCTGTTTGTCAATCTAACAACGGTAAGTTATTGATAATATCCACAGTTTCTAGGCTAACTGTAATTACTTGACCAATTAATCGGACAATATATTGTTCGTCGTCTAAGCGGTTAGGGTCATTTTCAATGCTACTGCGTTTGTCCACTTTTACTTGGTAGCGATCGATAATCCAATCTAAGGCGGAACGGTTGCCGAGACGATACTCAAAGACTTTGGGCGGAATATCGGCTAAGGTGAGAAACTCGTTATAAATTAATTGGGTTTTATCTTTGCTGAGTTTCATTTTTTCGACTCGCCAATTTAAGGGAACTTCATTATTCTCGATAAATTTTAGGGGATATTCCGGTTGTTGTTCGTAGTTGATGTGAATTTCGGCCAACCGTTTTCCTGCATTGGCAAATCCTTGAAAATCTGGGGCGTAAGGTATGCGGGGTATTTCCCGTTTTAGGTTATCGGCGTATTTTTCCCGATAGGTGGGATGGTGTAAGAGGGCGTAGATATAATAGAAGATATCCCATTTAGCGATAGTTTGGTTTTGGTATTCTTGGCGAAAGGTGTCTAAGGTCCAGTCGGTGATATTTTCTTGGCGGTTTGTTCCGTCTTCGTCGTAGGTGTAAAAGGGGAAACATTGACCAGGACGACCTCCAACATCTAAAGAAGGAATGACATCTGTTATTTGAACTAAAAAAGGAATTTGAGTATGATTAGTTACACAAATCGCCCGATTTTCTTTCTCAGTATCCGGGGTGGGGAATATGTAGGGAAATTGACCACGGCGATCGTTTATATAATCATCGAAATAAAGAAAAGATTTAGTAAAAGGACGATACAGTGAAATTCTGATGGCTTTTGGATTTTCTTCCAGCTTTCCACCTCGCTTAAAATAGTTTTTTAAAGTTGAAGACCAGCTAATTTTAGTATCATCATAAGTGACAAAATCATCAACCTTAACTGATTTGTCTTGCCTATCCTGCCATTTTCTCACTTGTTCATTATAAGTAGCGATCGTCTGTTGAATATTCTCTGCCAATTCATCGGTATTAAAATTATAAGCCCACACATCGCGATTAGTTTTTACTCCATTGCTAAATAACTTAAAAATAGTATCCGTAGCTTCTCCCTTTGCAGCTTTAGTTTCCTTGGTTCCCATTGGGATAAAAGTTTCAAACTCAGCCTGCAACCCTTCCGTTAACCAGGTATTTTTTTTGTCCGGTTTAATTTTTTGCCAGTCAATCTGACCTAAATGCTGAGACTTTTCTAAATAAGCATATTTTTCCTCTTTCCGCCAAAACTCACCCACAGTTGCATGGTAAATTTGACAGGTAGATTTTTTACTTTCCTTCTTTTTAATCAACAGATTAATACTCACCCCAACCTGAATCCCAAAAACATTATGAGTCGTTCCCGATAACTTGGGATTAGTTCGTACATTACCCCCCAAATCTAAAACATAAATAGCATCAAAATCTTGGGCTAAATGTTGTCGCATCCCATCAAAAGCAATATTATCAATAAAGCTTTTATTAGTTACCAAAGCGACAATTCCTTCATCTTTAATTCTATCCGCAGCCCAACGAAAAGCTTTTACATAAGGGTCTGAAAGCTTATTTTTTAAAGTTGCTTTTGAGGCTTTTGAATAAGTTTCAGCTACCCGTCTATCTACTTCTTCATACTTCCGGTTTTTATTATTATCATTCTCATTCACCTGCGCTGTATTATAAGGAGGATTACCAATAACCACAAAAATTGATGAACTTTGCTGTCGTTTTACCCGTTCGGTATTTTCTGGAGTAAATAAATCCAACTGTAAAAATTCTTGATCCGAAAAAGTATCGACTAAACAAATACCTTCAAACGGCTCATATTTACCCGTTGCTTCCAAATATTCATGCTCAATATTCATCGAAGCAATATAATAAGGCAATAACATCACCTCATTACAATGCAACTCATGTTCATATTTATAAGGTAAAACAGTTTTTCTAATTTCCCGCATTATCCGCATCAGAAAATTACCCGTTCCCACAAACGGATCGAGAATATGTACCCCTTGATCGCTGAGAGATTTATTAAACTCTTTTTGCAGAATCTCATCGACACTTTTTACCATAAAATCAACAATAGACTGGGGAGTATAAACAATACCGTGAGTATCAGCAACCTTAATAGCAAACCCTTGGAAAAACTTCTCGTAAACCGTGTTTAAAAAATGCTGTTTCTCACTATAGTTGTTAATAGTTTTAGCAGCTTCTTCTAACGCCCGATAAAAATAATCTACCTCCTCTAAAAAATGATTCCTGCTAAACGACTTCGAGGTTAAAGCATTAATCACCTTCTCAATTTCCACCGCAATAATATTCCGGCGAGTAAAATCTGGATTATCAAAAATCTGGCGAAAAATTCGTTCCGTTAGTAAATGCTGAATCAACATCTCTTCCACTGCTGCATCAGAAATATTCGGATTAATAGACTGACGGCAAATACCGCTAAACCCGTCAAACGCAGCAATAAATTTTTTATTAGTTTTGCGTTGACTCTGAATTAACTCAACTAATTTTTTCCCTAAATTATCAACTCTTTCCCCAAATTCTGTTGCTGCTTTCTCCCAATTTTCTATCTGGGGTGGGCGATATTCAAAAAATAACTTGAGACTTTCTACTAGAGCTTCCGGTTTAGTAATTTCTCCATCATAAACTTGCTTTCCCCCTTGCCAAATAATCACCCGTTCGGGAGACTGAAAAATAATATTATCTTTGGGATAACCTTTAGCAAATTTCTTTTGTACTTCCTTGGGTAAATCATCCTCAGTATCTTTCGCTTCCCAGATGCCATGTTTGAGAGTATCATCTCTAACTAATAACCCGTCAACTTGAATCCGCTTTTTCTTAGTTGATGCGATGCTATTTTCTTGTACCAACGTCCAATTAAACTGCTGACAACAAGCGGTCAGTAAGTCCGCAAAAGCCACTTTTACCGCCCCTTCATTAGCTGCCCCCAACTTAGCAAAGTTTTGTAGCGTTTGATAATATAACTTTACTGGCTTGTGGGTAGGTTTGAGGTTGAGAGTAGCCATAAGGTTTAACCTTAGATTTTTGTAGAGGCGAAATTTAGTCTAGCTAGAAACCCAGTTTCTTGAGTTGGCTTTTGGGAATAATTAATAATTAATAATTAATAATTAACTAGCTATAGTAATTCCCAAAAAGTGTGAGGTACAAAACTCATTTCTTTTCGGAATTAAGAAGTAGGGAGTAGGGGTTAGTAATTCAGAATAAAGCGGAATAGAAAATCAGAAAAACAGCTTTACCTCAGTAGCTTGGGAAACTCTATATTGGCTTTTAGCATTCAGCTAGCCTCCTAATAATTAATAATTAATCATTAACTAGCTAATGATTCAGGTTTAAAGCCGACTCTATTCTAAGGGAAAAAAAGAAAAATTTTTCCTTAAGCGAAGCGTCAATTATTCATTATCAATCTATATACATTCTCTACCAGAATCATAAAATCGGATTTAACGGATTAAAAATATTTTTAGAACTCGATATAGGGTTTTTCAGCAAGAGTGAGGTACAGTTTTATTTTGATTCCCTGTTGCCTAAAACAAACGAATTTTATACTTCATTAGTACGAGAATTGCTATGGGAAATAAGGAATGTCAAAACAAATAATTTTACCTACCACCTACCACCTACTACCTAACACCTAAATACCTAGAATTTTGTACCTCACACTTTTTGAAAATTTGATAGTTGTTAATATTTTAATATTTGAGCTTTATCTGGTCTGGATTAAATAGATATCTCCATCAAATCAACTTGCTTTTGATTAATATCAGCTAAACTTGTAAAATTAACTTCCCTATATCATTTTTCATACCTTTTTTCTAAAAATATCTTGTCCTTTTCCTCTCTTGGTGCGCGTTCCCTAGCGCCGTAAGACGACGCGGGGTCGCACCGCTGTTCCCTACTATGGGCAAAAAATCTATATCTTTATCTACCACATTTCTAATTATAAAATACCTTTAATTGCTGCTTGTGCTTCTTGACGTAATCTAGCAGCAATTCTAAATAGTTCTTGACCTGTATGTAAATAGTAATCGTCATAATTTAGAGTAAACAACTCTAAATCTTCTATTCCATCACCCACTTGATTTAGACAGTAATACAAGTGAGCTGCTACTCCTGCAACATTAGATGGATTAGGTTGAGAACTAAATAGATTATGAGCTTGTTTGAGCAAATACCGACTAGTTTCTAAGTAATTTTGAAATGATTCTAATAGTCGATCATCAAATGGATCGGCTGCTAGTTCATTAATTTCGCTCTTCAAAGGTTTGAGTATCTGAAGCAGAATTTGGTTAACGGGCTTGTATACTTGACTTAACCATTTTTGTAAGTGTTCATCAGCATTTTGCCCTCTTTTCTTTCGCTTTTGGTAATCTTGGGCAGTCTTTCTATATTTCTGATAATGTCGATCTAGTTGCCGATCATAAGAGTTCCTAAGTTGGGGATCGCCTAAAACTTCATAAGCTGCATTAATACTAATAATACGTTCGTGGTTTCCTGTCTCTGTATTAGTATCTGGATGAAATAATTTAACTAAACGACGATAGGCATCTTTAATTTGTGCTTGAGTTGCTGTTGGGCTAACATCTAAAGTTTGATAATAGTCAGAACTTGCCATACTATTAATACTATATCTACTCAATATCTACACGACTATGCGTATTTATTATTTATACATTTTCGTTTTCATTACTTATTTTATTCATTCTCACTAGTAATTTACCAACTCAAAGAGCAAATTTTTATGAATTTTTTATGACTAATGAAGTTTGAGATTTCAGATTGTATCTAGGACTTATGGATGTATCCATTTAAAACATTACATAATATATAAGTAGGTAGGTGGAAAAATTTACAAGTACGTCCGAAGTGACTGGAACGGAGTCGAAGGTTTTCGGTGCAGAATACTCCGAAAGCAATCTCTTGGGTTTAGATTGCATCAACATTTCCTTACATAGTGAAGTTTATTCACGCCTACCTACTTAGCACTATAGTTTTTAGGTACCACAAGTAATATTAATCCGTAAGTCCTAATTATCCTATTTAGTCAAATGGTATGATCAAATGAATGGCATTTATAACTCTAAATGGGATGGCTAGCTACCCACTGTAGCCATAGTTTCTTCTGGTTCTTGGAAAAGTGGAGTACTTAAATAGCGCTCTCCAAAACTAGGCTGAATCATCACAATTAATTTACCTTGATTTTCTCGTCGTTGGCCCACTTTTATCGCTGCACACAGAGCAGCTCCTGTAGAAATTCCAGAAAGAATACCCTCTTCTCTCGCTATGCGCCGACCATAGGATATCGCTTCACTATCACTAACCTGAACCACTTCATCAATAATATTAACATTTAGTACAGTTGGCACAAAACCTGCCCCTATTCCCTGAATTTTATGAGGTCCTGCTTGCCCACCTGATAATACTGGACTATTATCAGGTTCAACTGCGATGGCTTTAAAATCAGACTTTCTTTGTTTAATAACCTCAGCAATACCTGTAAGTGTCCCACCAGTACCAACACCAGAGACCAAAATATCTACTTGGCCATCTGTATCTTCCCATATTTCTAATGCTGTAGTCTGGCGATGAATTTGTGGATTAGCTAGATTATTGAATTGTTGTAACATATATGCGTTAGGTGTTGAGTCAACAATGTCCTGTGCTTTGGTAATACAACCCTTCATACCTTCACTACCTGAACTTAACACCAGTTCAGCTCCATAGGCGCGTAACATTGAGCGACGTTCCATACTCATTGTTTCTGGCATTGTCAAAATTAGCTTGTAACCCCTAGCTGCAGCTACCATTGCCAGAGCAATACCCGTGTTTCCAGAAGTTGGTTCAACTAATGTTGTTTTGCCTGGTGTAATTAGACCTTCCCGCTCTGCTACATTAATCATGTTCACGCCAATGCGGTCTTTTACAGAGGCGGCTGGGTTCATTCCTTCTAGCTTTACTACTATTCTCGCCACGCAACCTTCTGCTTGGGGAATACGATTTAATTGTACCAGCGGTGTACGGCCTACTAATTCTGTAATGTTATGAGAAATACGCATAATCTTTTTATAAGCAATGGTAAACAGTGTCTAGAATATCTCAGTTGTATCCTAAATCTAGAATCATTCAACATCTACTCTTTGACATCCTCTCCGGCCTAAAGGCACAGAGATTCCTACCGAGCCTTAACTTTTCGGCGGGTTGACGTTTTGCTGGCGCAAAGCTCCGCTAACATCGGATGCTGCTAACTAATATGTTAGTCTTACGCTTTCCTCCGCGTCCGTTTAGAGTTTCCGAGTGCCCCCCGGCAACTAAAAAAATTATAGCATATTTATTAAACCAAAATCAAATAAAAAGTCGCCCTACTAGGGCGAGGCTTTAGACCCAATTTTCCGGTGAAAAAAGAATAGATATAGATAAGTATACTAACAATAATATAAATATACTTGCTTGTGCTTTTATATAAGATATGTGTCAAATATTACAAAATCATAAATTTTTTCTTTTTCTTTATTTTCTCAAAGGTCTTTTTCTACTATAAATCCTTTGGTTTGTTTTTGATTTGAAGATATTTTAGATATCTGATTGATTTCAAGTTCACCAATATTGATAAGTAGATGGGTTTAATTATCCATAAAATAGCGAGGGAGATTGAAAATTTCTAACAATTATTCCTCTGTTGTTAGAGTAGGGTGAAACTTTGATTTTTTGTAAGTTAAAATGAAGCAAATTTGTCGGATTTTCCTAAAGTTACACAAGCAGATAATAATCAGGGTCATTTCATTCTAGATTTTAGCAATGAATTTACTTACTTTTAGATAGGGAAAGATAAATTGTCTAAAACTCGAAATAACGTATTTTCGTCAAGACATAACATGGCAAAGTTTAGAATGAAATAGCCCTGGATAATAATTAACAATTAACAATTAATAATTACCCATTTTTAAAACGGATAGGATTGATGGGAAAGATTTTTGTGTTTTTTTATCCTTAGTCAGTAGGGCAGCCAAGGATAGGCTTTATATCATGTCCGCTTGAATAATTATAAATAAGCACAGAGAGAGGAGTCAGGTAGGGGAGCCCTCGGACTGGCGACGTACAGGAGTCACGAGGGAAGAAAAAGGAAGAAGAAGAAGAGGAGAAAGTTTTTTTATCGCGTCAGCGGAACGGAGTTCTATCACTAATTATTCGGACATAATATTAAACCTTAATTATTCGGTAAAAACTTCTGGAAAACTTCCTTGTGGGTTCATTTTTGAATTTTTCATTTTAACCTTTATTCATATCTACCTACTTATTTTTCCGGGTATTGATATTTGAAAAATTAGTATAAAAAAACTTGCAAAAATTAATAATATTTATCTTTATCAAAATTAAGGATATACAGCACTTTTCCAGTAACTGAAGTACACCTCTAGTGGAGTGAAAAACTTTTATTCCTTGTAATTTATGATTGAATAGTTTGTACTCTATAAACCTGCAATACCCTATAAATATAGCATCTCTTAAATAGCTAGGGTATAGGATACACAAATTTAAGATTTTCAGAAATAGGGAACAGGAAATAGGGAAAAAATTCTGTATCTTATTAATATCAGAATCCCTATATTGAACTTCTTACTTTATTTCATAAGCTGTTATGCTTTTAAATTTGTTGTTGAGATTAGGCAATAGCTCCAGAAGACAAAAGGTAATAATAAAAGAATTGGAGAAAATGTAGCTAATTTGAGAAAACCCAACCCCGTTAAAATGGGTCTTAGCTGATAAAATCTATTGCTCAAAAGATACTTTTTCCCGCCTCCCCTCAACTTAAAAGTTTTTTTTGTCTCCAAACCTAGCTAGATATTAAGTAGGTCGGCATAAATAAACGCATAATGTGGGCAATGCGCGTAGTCAGCTAAAACCTTTATACAAATACACTTATAGGCATTGCCCACCCTACAACTGTTTGACTTAAAAGTTTTTTTTGTCTCCAAACCTAGCTAGATATTAGTAGATATATTCCCGCCGAAATTTACTAGCGATCGCGGGATTTATATTACCTTCCTGTTTCAAAATGTGAAAACTCTAATTTCGATATATTGTCTCAATCAAAGTCTGAATCAAAAGAATATCTGAGATTATGTTTAAAAACAAAAAGTAGGATGATAATACCACCCTACTTTTTCTAACTAACCATTTTTTAACTAACTATTAAAATTGGAACGTAGTTCTGACCGTACCAATAATTAGGTCGTCATTATCATCATTTTGGTTAGCATTTGTAATTACAGTCACACCTGGAGTAATCGAGATATTATCTGTAACTTGATATTTGTAGAATGCTTCAATGTGCCATGACTGATCTTCTCTTAACCCAGTACCTAACCCACTAGGAACATCTAATTCATTCATATAAGGTTCCCGACCTACAACAATACCACCTAGACTCCCTTCTTTAAATAAATCAGGGAAGGCAATAGTGGCACCGTAAGTCCACATCTCTGCATCACCTAAACCAATAAGTTTAGCATCAAGATATGTACCAAAACCATTAATAGTTACCCAATCAGCAGCTCGCCAAGACATTTGTACACCATAAGCATTAGTCGAAACTGATTTGGCAATATTAACCGATCCTGGATTGCGGTTATTGAGTTCAGCATTCAGACCATATATAGTGTTGGCAATACCAGTTCCCACAAAGCCACTGTTTAGACTGCCATTATCACCCAGACCTGTGGCTGCACCGTCATCAAATCCAAAATTCCCTGGTCCAAAGTAGGCTTTGTTATAAGTTAATGCAATTTGAAAATTTCTGATGGGAGTAAACGTCAATTGTGCCAGAGCAGCGTAATCTCCGTTAAAAAGACCTTTTCCTTCTGTAGGGTCTTCACCTTCTGCAGCTAAGTAGCCAAAAGCCACGGAAAAAGGACTTTTGGGACAAGCATACTGGTCTTTACAACCAAAATCATACTCAACTCCAAGTCCTTTACCTCCTCCTAAGCGATAGATCGGGTTTCTTTGACCAAAAGCACTAAGCGAACCACTTCCACCATCAAAGTCTTCCATGTAGGGATTAAGAGTAGGAACAAAGTCGTACCAACTTACCTTGTTAGCAGCAATAGTTACTCTCAAATTATCCCTTACAGGGAACTTATAAAAAAGTTTGTCGAGTTTAACAGTATCGTCGGTGTCCCCAAAAATATTAAATGTTTGTAGTCCTTCAGACTCAGCTATCTTTTGGTTAAATGCTTGAGCGTTACCTGCTTGTAACCTTGTAAATAAAAGGTCTTGACCTGAAAAGCTGGTATTAAAATTCAGACGTGCCCGGTATTGGAATACTGTTTGATCTTCATCTTGGGGATGACTATTAAACATTCCATATTGCCCTTCTTTCTCAAAGTTATCAACAAGGGCAAAAATCACCTCACCTCTAAGTTTGGTGGTGGTAGAAAATTGGTTGGCCTCTAATTCAGCTGCACGAGCTTCAAGAGAATCAACACGACCTCGGAGAATTGCTAATTCGGCAGAGAATTCTTCTTGTATTCTTTGCAGAATTGCCAAGTCTTCTCTAGTTACTGTGTCTGCTACGGATGCTTGTAAAAGTTCTGTAATTCTATCCAAGCAAGCATTCACACCAGCAGCAAATTCAAAGCGTGTAAGGGCGCGGTTGCCTCTGTAAGTACCATCTGGATATCCCACAATACATCCATAACGCTCAACCAAGGATTGTAGTGCTTGAAATGCCCAATCTGTAGGCTGAACATCGGAAAGTTGAGATACAGAAGTAACCTGACCCTTTTTCTTTCTGCCGCTTCTATTGATATTACGAATACCATTTGGTTGACGAAGATTACGACCTTCCCTACCGTAGCGATTGATTTCTCGTATGGTAGTTGCTGGTGTATTCGCAACGGAATTAGCCGAATTTGTTCCAGGTACTTGAGCTAATAGTTCAATTTCCTGTGTATCTTTATTTGTTAATAAATTTCCAGACTCTAGTGTTACAGCTTGGGGCTGAACAACTGTATCAGTTAGTTTATTTTCAGTAGCCAAAGCGGTTGAGGATGCAACAAGGGTTGCTCCCAAAACTGCTGGGCTAAGTAGCAGACAATTTAAGAATGTTTTTGACATTTTCCCTCTCATCCTCACACCGAATTATAGAGAGACTATAAATGGCTATTTTATCTAGTTAATTTTGATAGGTTAGCATACTTAATTGCTTTGCAGCTTTGCAATTCCTTGACCATAAATTTATAGATAAATATTATGGACGGAGTTACATTGCAGCTAGTCCAATGTTTTCTGGTGAGTCCATAAGACTGTTTCCAGAATCTGTTTGGCTTGAGCAATCCTAGAATCATTCCCACCTCAGAACAAACTTAGAGGTTTGCTCGATTTTTTTATAGCACAAACGAAGCCGTCTCTTAGCTTTACTACAAGTTAAATCTTTATCCCCAATGTTTGGTTGAGGTATGACAAAACTGAAGATTACAAAACCAACAGCTTGTCTATAAATATAGATTAGGTAGCTGAGTGACAGACTATCATAAATTTTTCCTGTCAACAAGCTCTATGAAATTTTTTTTTATTATATTACTAATGGCCCTTAATGGCCCTGTTGATTTTTTTACTTATATTTCTTTACGGTGTCCTAGTATGGAAAAGACTTGACGTTGTTCAAATAGTTCCAAGAAGTGGCTATTAATTTTATTCTTGGCTGCTTCAGAACGCATAATTTTCAGAGCCACTTCTACAGGTAAGCCCTTTTTGTAAGGGCGATCGCCTGCTGTTAAGGCATCATATATATCAGCGATCACCATCATCTGAGCTTGAAGCGGAATTTCTGCTTCTTTTAGTCCCCTCGGATAACCACTGCCGTCTAACTTTTCATGGTGTCCATAAGCAATTTCTGGAATTTTTCGCAGGTCTTTTGTCCAGGGAATGCGCTTAAGAAATTCGTAAGAATGAGTTACATGAGATTCGATAGCAAGTCTTTCTTCTGGAGTCAAGTTACCCCTAGGAATTGTTAGTTGAGCCATCTCTTCTCTTGTAATCATGGGTTTAGTTTGGCCATCTATATCTTTGTAGGTATAAGCTGAAAGTTGCCTCAGTTGTTCTAGTGGTTCTTCTGCTAAGATAGTTGGTTCGTTAGCTGTTAATACTACTTTCCAGTAGTTGTTGAGCTGAGTAATTGCTTGTTCGAGTTCTAAATCCGATTGTTTGATTTTTTGGCAAAAAGGACAATTTTCTTGAATATGCGGTTGGGATTTGTCAGATAAATGTTGTAGTAAATATTGATACTTAGCCTGAGCAGATTCCATTTCTAAGGTACGTTGGGCTACAGAAAATCGCTGCTGTATAATCTCAAGTTGTTCTTCATACAATTTTTTGCGCTTTGTTAATATTGCTTCTGGAACACCTATTTTACCGAAATCATGTAAAAGGGCAGCATAGCGAATTTCTTGAATTTGCTGCTCGCTGAAATTGATTGTAGAGAAAGGTCCTTTAGTAATAATATTTGCTTCTTGACAAAGAGTTACTGTTAATTTGGCTACCCGCTCCGAATGACCTGATGTACATGGATCTCTTGCTTCTATTGCCTGTACTGATGCTTTGACAAAGCCCTCAAACAGATGTTCTATATTTTCTTGTAGATGATTTCTTTCGATCGAGATTGCTGCTTGAGAGGCTAGAGAACGCAGTATTCGTTCTTCCCATTCTGTGTATGGTTGAGTTAATGCTTGAGCATTTTCTGTTGTTAGCACTGCATTAGACTTAACCTTGCGATTAATTAATTGAAGCACCCCAATTATTTCCTGATGTCGGTTTTGTATAGGTAATACCAGGACAGAACAGGTGCGATAACCAGTATTTTTGTCAAAGCTTTTGTCAAATCTATAAGGCATATCTATAGGTAGATTGTAAGCATCTGGTAAGTTTAAGCTCTCACCTGTAATAGCAACATATCCTGCCAAGCTTTTCGATGTCATATCCATAACCCGCTCGTGAAAAGAAAACTTGGGCACGGAATCATTTTGGGCTACCTTGAACAACAAACTTGATAGTTGATTTTCTTTATTATTTACTAGATATACGCTACCTGCATCACTACAAGTTATCTCTCGACTTTTGGATAAAATCAAATTTAATAGCTCACCCAGCTCATAAGTATCTGATAGAGCAGCTCCTATGTCTAGTAGCTGCTCTATCAGTAATTGTGTGCTCTCGGTGGCGGGTTCTTGCAACCACTTGAGAATATTTAGTTGGAGCATAGTTTAGGCCTGGTTAATAGCCTCGATCCTGAACAAACTTGATTAATAATTAATTAATAAATTTAACTTTTCCCTAGTAATACCTTTAAATCAAATCGTCTTGACATAGGGATATAATAATTGTAGACTCTTTTTATTTAAGTTTGAATTTTAATAGGAAAATTTTATAATTAATAACATAGTAAGAATAATCGGTTGCTCAATTCATACCATATTAATTTAGATATATCTTTAAATATCCCCTACTCAAGCTAGTCTAATTTAAAGCTGATATTTCCCGAGCCATGCTAAAATCTTTTTCTGTTAAGCCACCAGCATCATGGGTTGTCAAACTAATTATAACTTTATTGTAAGATACTTCAATATCGGGATGATGCTGTGATGCTTCAGCCGGATCTACTAATTTATTAACAAAACCAATCGCCTCAATAAAATCTTTAAATGTTTTTACACACTTGAGATTTTTTCCTTCCACTTTCCAGTCTGATAACTGAGTAGCACGTTGATTAATTTCTTCTGCACTTAGTAATTGAGTCATTTAACTATTCCTCAAAAATAAATATTCTAAATATTCAAAAAACTATCCGCTCTTATCTCTAGTAGTGTTTTGGCAAATGCTTTAGCACTAGTTGAGATAAGAGCGGTCTAGCGGGTCACCTTGATTGGAACCTAACTGCCGGGTGGAACCCTAGGTCAGCCTGGTTTAAGGTTTATCTTAAAGCTCCCAGGAGGGAACAAAGGCTAACTACTAGAGAGCAGCCCCGGCACACAGCCGGCATTTTCCAATCTGGTGACCCATGGTTATACTACTATCTTGCATGGGCATCACCTCCTTTTGTCCCTGAGCGGTTTATTTATTATTTTGTTTACACAGTTAGTATCATAGCACAAAAATTATAGAAAGCAATAATCAGTCAATTTATTTTTGAGACTATGAGCAATTTTTGCAGAAAAAATGCTCCTACATTTTAAAAATGAAGGAGCCAAAAGAGTATTAGATTTTTAACCGATCCTTGTATTAATGAGGGAGGTGATGTGTGCGGAATTACTTTCGCACACATCACACTCTCAAAGCTTCCTTTTAATCAAAGTGCGGCCATAAAAGCCAACGTTGCGATAAATTACTCTAAATTAGAGAGCGTTACCACGTGGTAGGACTTCTTCAGGGAATATAAAGTTTTGATGTGGCTGATCTTGAGGTGCCATCCATGCTCGGATACCCTCATTCAGCAAGATGTTTTTGGTATAGAATGTTTCAAACTCAGGGTCTTCTGCTGCCCGTAATTCTTGGGATACGAAGTCATAAGCTCGTAGGTTCAATCCTAAACCTACCACGC
>JBARXI010000381.1:0-1817 GCA_049647275.1 Microcoleaceae cyanobacterium | reverse complement strand
GCAATAGTCATTTATCAGTTTTTATTTTTTGATTTGTAATTTGAGGGAAATAGTTATTTTGTACAGAGAGTTTACTTAACTCAGTTGTAGCTTGGAATATCTCAATCAAGTTGAAGTTAAGTATTTGCGAGGGTTTGATGCTCTACTATTGCGTATATGGCAATAGTCATTTATCGGTTTTTATTTTTTGATTTGTAATTTGAGGAAAATAGTTGCTTTGTGTAGATTTAATTTCTCAGAGTAGTTTGATGCTCTGGTATGAGAAAGGTATAGTTCTATCGTAGGGAGAGTGAAAATAAATTGGTCTCAGTGAATGCCTAACACTGTAGATAGGAATTTGCACACTCTTAAATTTAATTACTCCAGTAGCAAGCAAACCAAATAGTTCAACATTTTTAGAGATGCCTAAAATATAAAGTTTTTTGTTTTAGTATTGCTAAATAATTTTTCAAACGAGTCTCTTCAGCAACGCCAAAATATTGAACTTTTCCAATTCGTGCGAGGTGTATTAAATAAATACATTAACAACAAGCCCAAGCAAATGCTAATTGATTTTTATGATGTTTACATTGAGTAATATGACCGCAACCAAGCGCCCCAAACATAAAGGGTAAATTGTCATCAGAATCTACCTGAAAAACTAACCTCATTCTTTCAGCACAAGTCGGACAATTAGGATACTCTATATTTTGAATCCAGTCAGGCCATCCTCCTAATTTATCTCCTGGAAGTGGGAATTTGTTCCTCAATAATTTATCTGAATCCAAATCTAATTCTACATCTAACTCTGCTGCTTCATCATACTTAGGATAATCATCTAACTTTTGCCAATCAACAATTAATTTAGGAGGAAAAAATTCTGGCGTTTCAGGAATTTCTACATCTTGTGCTTCTCCTTCTGGCTGAATAACCCTGAGAAAATGAGCATCTGAAAATGGCTCATATTCATAATCTGCATCACATACGGTATCTACGTTGATGCAATAAAACATTTGCAAAATACCACTACCAAATTCATTTTTTAATGATTCTGGTAACTGATTTAAGTTGAGCTGAAGAAAGAATTGTAAGGGATTTTGGCAATGAGGGCATTTCGGCCATTCTTCGTTTTTTCCCAACCAAGGTTTACCTGCAAATTTAGAAGCAGTTAAATCACCATCTCCATCAATAGTTATTGGTTTCCAAGCGTGACGTTTTAATAGTTGAATTTCTGGGGGAATATTAGTCATAATTTTTGTTTGTGGAAGGAATAAATAATTTTTTTCAGAAAGTAGTAATTGGGTATATTTGACTTTTGATATTCGTAGGTTGGGTTGACTAACGGAAACCCAAAAATTGCAACATTAATAACATCTATTTGTTGAGTTTCTCCTACGGATCGAGCGGATAAGCTGCCGAAGAGCGTGCCTCAACCCAACCTACGACTTAATATTTTTGCAAATATGAAATGCACCCTAGTAATTACTTGAAAAAAATGAATATCTCAGATTAGATTATTGCATTTATTGATAAATTATTAGTTTAGCGATAGCGGAGCTTTGCGTCAGCGATCGCGTCAATCAATAAGACGAATAAAATGCTAATTGATGTTTATGATTTTGACATTGAGTAATATAGCCGTGACCTACTTTATGAAGTATAAAAGGCGAGTTACCTTCTGAATAAAGTTGAAAAACTAACTCCATTCTTTCACCACAAATCGGACAATTGGGATACTCTACTCCTTGTTCCCAAAAAGGCCAGCCTGCTAATTTATCTTCTTCTATCGGAAATTTTGTTAGATATATTGAGTAATATAGCCGTGACCTACTTTATGA
>JBARXI010000380.1:0-23278 GCA_049647275.1 Microcoleaceae cyanobacterium | reverse complement strand
TAACTACTCCAAGCTGAGTCTAATCTTCTGATTATTGAAATGCTAACTTTAGTTGGTAAAGCTTGATAATCGTAACTTTTAGAGACCTTGTGATACAGTTGATTAAAGCTGAGTTTCTTTTTGTTTTTAAAGAAATATTGGCGCTGGATGGTAAGCAAGCTAAATTGAACAGATTTTTTGACAAAAAAGCCTTGTGGTCAAAAATTGACCACAAATCATGTGATTTAGTAATAACATGACGTTCAACTAGCTTCATACCTTAATTGTAGCTGATAACGACTCAATGGATAGACAACTGAAAAAACTTACTCATTTTAGTTTAAAAGCTATAATTATGAGTAAATTTGATAAACTTTAGATAAGTTTTCCCGAGCTGTATTTACCCCACCATTGAAACAATAATTTCCACAGCAGCGATCGCCCGTCGTAATATTAGCAGTGGTATGCCTGAAGCAGCAAAAAAATTTATTTTCTCAAAAAACCAGAACTGGATGAAATATTTTTAAGGTAATCGTTGATACCATTTTGAAAAAGTAATGCTGAGAAATTTTAGTTCAACTCACCCAACTCACCCAAGACTCCCCTTCTTCATTTCGCTGCAAAATGGCCATGAATTTAGCTATTATCCTGAGAAAAAACCAAAAAAAAGCTAGATACACGCTACAATCCTCTACTGTAATGGATTATTAATCAGTCAAATTTGTTAATTTCACAAAAAATTTCAGATTATCTAACTTATGGATTTCTCTAGCATTGTAGCCCAGCTTAACCCAGGCACTATCCTCCCAGAAGCAATAGTAGTTATAACCTTAATGGTCGTTCTCGTAGGAGACCTAATAGTGGGACGTACTTCCAGTAAATGGACTCCCTACGTAGCCATTGGAGGTTTATTGGCCGCTATTGTGGCCCTATATATTCAATGGGACAGTACCAATACTATCGGTTTTCTCGGAGGCTTTAATGCCGATCCCCTGAGTGTAGTATTTAGAGGGATTATTGCCCTGTCTGCCATCACGACTATCTTGATGTCTGTGGCATACATCGAAAAAACTGGCACCCCACTTGGAGAATTCATTTGTCTTCTACTCACGGCCACCTTGGGGGCCATGTTACTATCTGGGGCTGATGAGTTGGTAACGATTTTTGTTTCCCTGGAAACTCTAAGTATCTCCTCTTATTTATTGACAGGTTACACAAAACGCGACCCTCGTTCTAACGAGGCAGCATTAAAATACCTACTCATTGGAGCTGCCAGCTCCGCAGTTTTCCTCTATGGCATCTCCCTGCTTTACGGTTTGTCTGGTGGGGAAACTCGGTTAACAGCGATCGCCTCTAGTCTTGCCGAAGGTTCGGGTGGCGGAGTTTCTCTGGCTTTAATTATTGCTTTAGTATTTGCGATCGCTGGTATTTCCTTCAAAATTTCTGCTGTTCCTTTCCACCAATGGACTCCTGACGTTTACGAAGGCTCCCCAACTCCAGTTGTTGCCTTCCTCTCCGTGGGTTCTAAAACAGCAGGTTTTGCCCTAGCTATTCGTCTTTTAGTTACAGCATTTCCTCTGGTTTCCGAACAGTGGCATTTTGTCTTCACCGCCCTAGCTATTCTGAGTATGATATTGGGTAATGTGGTTGCCCTCGCCCAAACCAGCATGAAACGTCTACTTGCTTACTCATCTATTGGGCAAGCAGGTTTTGTGATGATTGGTTTGTTAGCAAACACCCAAGCTGGTTACGCTAGCATGGTATTCTATCTGTTGATTTACTTGTTTATGAATTTAGGCGGTTTCACCTGTGTGATTCTATTTTCTCTGCGTACAGGTACAGACCAAATTAGTGAATATGCCGGGTTATACCAAAAAGACCCACTGCTAACATTGGGGTTAAGTCTTTGCTTGTTATCTTTAGGTGGTATTCCCCCACTAGCAGGCTTCTTTGGCAAAATTTATCTATTCTGGGCAGGTTGGCAAGCCGGATTATATGGGTTAGTTTTGCTAGGGTTAATTACTAGTGTGGCTTCTATTTACTACTACATTCGTGTGGTGAAAATGATGGTAGTAAAAGAACCTCAAGAGATGTCGGATGTTATCAAAAATTATCCCCCGATTCAATGGAATCTTCCCGGTATGCGACCTTTACAAGTGGGGTTGATTTTGTCAGTTGTGGCAACATCTTTAGCAGGAATTTTATCTAATCCTTTGTTTACTTTAGCTAATAATTCTGTTGCTAATACTCCAATGTTGCAGTCGTCTTTAGTTCAGACTGTAAAAACTGATTCTGTGGCAACTAAACCGAATATTTTGGGGTTGCAAAAAAATTAGTTTTTTTTGGTTAAATAAATAGAAGTTAAATAAATAGAATAAATGCTCGGCTGAATTTAGTCTGGCATTTTTTATGTGTTTGAAGTGCTGATTATTGTCATTGCGAGGGGGGCAGGGAAAACAATTTTTCGGTTTACCCTTGTCGCCCCCCGTGGCAATCTTGAGCCTAGTAGTAAAGCTGTCATATCAAATCCGGTTAAAAAACCTCATAATCACCCTAGCTAAAATTCTGATTATGACGTAATTGGATTTATGTGCCATTAGGCGGATTTGAGATTAAATGGCTTCGGCTGAGAATATGCCTTTTCCTGGAGCTTGACTCGTTTGATTCCCACCTCGCTTCGGACAACATTAGACTCTATTTTAGTATTTTTAGGTGGGGTTGAGGAATCCGAAAATCAACACATAAATAATACTAAATCCGGTTTAGCTAACATCTTGATGACGGAGAGAATACAAATGCTGAAATTTAAATTTTTCTGCTTAAACCAATACAAAAAAAATATTAACTCTTTCCTAAATAGATTATTCATTATTCTATTCTTCTGAATCTTTTTCTTCTGTCTTTTCCGTTTCTGAAACTGAAGGGAATGATAATTTAATATTTATATCAATATTTAATGTATTCGAGTTCTCAAAACCCATATTAACTATCTTTACTAGAGCCTCCGTAGGCAAACAATTATGATTTAATTTAGATTCAACAGATGACAGCGTTTTATATCCGGCATCTTCCAACCATGTATGAATATTTCTCCAATTTCCCACCTGTTCGCTAGATGTATCTACAAGTTGCTTAAGGTACTGGTATAAAGTTTTAGAAACATAAACTTCTCCTCCTTTTGGTTTCCGATGGAATTGGCGAGCAATTTCAGCAGGACTATAACCGCAAAGTATTCCTCGTAAATATAGCTTTTCAGTATCTGTTAGTCCATTACGAGAGCGAGGAGAGATTCTTCGTTTAACTTTAGCTAAAGCTTGGTATAGCCTTTCTAAGTCCCAGTTTTTTCCAGCCTCAGCAAATGCTTCTTCTTTCTCAGGTGCCATGAGAGTAAATAGTAAACGACTAACGTAAGCATAGCTTAAATTGATAGCTTAAGTTAGTTGCCACCTATTTATTAGCTAGTTTATAATAGGGTTATTCTAGATTATCGCTCAATAAATGTGGTCAAAAAGTGGCCTCATTGAAAATACTTAAATGAATACAAATAGTAGAAGCATAGCTTTCAGCTAACTGCTCTATTTCCCATCGCCATCAGCGTGCATATCTGCAAAATTTCATGAGAGGCTAAACGCTATTTTTGTTAGCAAAAACAGCCTCACATTTAACTTAGAAATTCCTCTATTCAACTAATTATTGTAAAAGGGCGAAGGGTAATCATAAAGGAGTAATCAGGAATGGTTTGGGACATCTTACTGCAAGCTGCTGCCGGAATATTTATCGGTGCAGCAGTGGGTTATGGCTTGGCGGCGATCGTTGAGGCTTTATCAAGAGCATTTGCCCGGTTATGGGAAAACCTAGTTGCAACAACCAAAGAGATTTGGGGCTATGTAACAGAAGCTACTCAACATTATCTGGCTTTGGTAGCCCAATATTTAGACAATAACTGGTCAGAGATTGAATCGTACCTGCGACAAGAGTTTGGTTATCGCAGTGAGTGGCTATTGGCAGTTTTTAGGCATGATTTGGATACCATAATTGCTTTCATAGATCCAAAACAGACTTATCGACAGCCATTTGTTGTTTCTGTGAGACCTCTCAACAATGAATATGGTGGGATTCAGTTGCCTACTATGCAAGATCCAATTGTTACTAAGCTTTCGGCATAATGGTATTTGGAGATAAATTACATGGGTTTTTTTTCATGGCTTGGTGGTTTATTAGATCAGTTAGTAGATTGGCTGGGAAGAGCCTTCATGGCTTTTCTAGAAGCCTTAGTTAACACTATACAACTATTATGGTATTCAGCGATCGCCACTGTATTACTTGCAGCTTATGGATTTGCAGCAACTTTGTATGTCATATTTTATGCGGGAGTAACTCTGTCTGAAACTTTAATGGAAATTTGGGACCCCAGATACGAATACAAACCTGCACAAGTTTTTAGCGTTGAAGCTGCACCTACAAATACTCCTTTGCCTAAGAATAGATCGCAGGTAACAAAGGTAATGGCTTTGAAGAACGTACAGTATTAGTAGATAGGAGTAAACTATGCCACGACAAGACCCTCGATCCCAACGCAACTCAGAAGCAGAAATTGTCTACACTAGCATTGGTTTTAACTCCCCCTACAGAGAGGGAACTTTGAGAACTATTGAACTGGTGGGTGTTCCCGGTCAAATCCAGAAGAACGGTCAATGCGTAGTTGGAGCAAAAACACAGCGATTTTTTGATGAGTTACTGGTGGGAAAACTATTTAATTTAAGTATTCGTCAACGTAGCTGTAACTTCCAAAAACTTAAAATTTGGCTGTATGACACAAATGCAAGATGGGAAGAGATGGAATATCAGGTTCCTGAAGTTGATAATCAGGATTTACTGATAGGACCAAATATATCGTCTTCTAAGCTTAAAGCTATCTATGTTCTTGACAACCGCTCAGTTGACACTCGATTAACTGGTGCTGAATACCAAAGATGGGTGAGAACAGCACAAGAGCTTTTCACACCCCTATACATGGAGTTTATAACTCCGCCAGAACCTCCAGATATTCTTGGTAACAACCCAGTTGTTCAGTTTTTCCAGGCTGTAGGGGAAAATTTTGATGTGCATGGCAGAGCCAAGAAAAAAATGCTTTTTGATGCCTTGATTATCCAAATAGACTAAACTACAGAGTAATTATCATGCCTAGACCTGATGCCAAAGAATTTTTGGAGGCTACGGGAGATGTTGACAACTCTCAAAGTGTGAAAAATAGCAACTCCAAATCTAAAAAGCAACAAGAGGCTGAGGAGTTTGAGCGAGCTTCAGAGTCAGCGATAGATTTTACGCCTTATCTCACAGAACCAAAATACACTTTAGATGATGTAGTTTTGCCACCAAAGACAAAACATCAAGTAGACCTAATCTTGGCTGAAATGCAGTATCAGGATTTAATCTACAACGAGTGGGGAATGGCTGAAAAGCATAAGTTAGATAAGGCTCTTTCGATAAACTTTTCAGGCCCTCCAGGAACAGGTAAAACTCTGACTGCTGAGGCTCTTGCTTATGGGCTAAAGCTGAAAATTCTTGTTGTTCCCTATCAACTGATTGAATCTAAGTATCCTGGTGACACTCCAAAGTATATAGCTAAAGCTTTTGAGTTTGCAACGAGCAATAATGCGGTTTTGTTTTTTGATGAGGCTGATTCGTTTTTGGGTAAGCGTTTGGAAAATGTTACCCAATCAGCAGATACGGCGGTTAATTTGACTCGCAGTGTGATGCTGATGCAACTTTCTTATTATCAAGGAATTGTGGTTTTTGCCACGAACTTAATTCGTAACTACGATCCTGCTTTTATTAGTAGAATACGATGGAAGGTTCAGTTTGATTTACCTGATGAAGAAGCGCGCACCCAAATTTGGCAGGCTCAAATTCCCACTAAACTGCCATTAGATGGGTCGGTAAATTTTGCTGAACTTGCGAAACAGTTTGATGAAGTATCTGGTAGGGATATTAAAAGTGCTGTTTTTCAAGCTGTAGTTGCTGCTGCTTGTGAAGATAAGCCTAAAGAGCAAAAGTGTGTTACTCAGTCTCATTTTACTCGGGCAATGGGTGAGATAATTGAGGCTAATAAGGAGTCTGCTAAGCCAGAGTTTACAGTAACGCCTGTTGAGGGTAAGGTTGAGTTACCACCTCAGCCTCCTGATTCAGCACCAATATAGTTAGTATTTCACGAAATTGATTGGCGATCGCTCTGTTTTTCCCTAGAACGATCGCCTTTTCCCGATCGACCAGAAATTCCAGATGATTTGAGCAGAGGAGCGATGGCGAAGCGGTGCGGAGTACTATCGTTTATCTTAAACAACTTTCTCAAATTAACTCCGACGCTCAAAGTCTCCCTTCCATCTAGTATAGCAAAAGGCAGCTATGCTGAGGGCATAAGCGGTGCGACCCCTCGTCGGCGTTAGCGTTAGCTC
Source organism: Microcoleaceae cyanobacterium (assembly GCA_049647275.1). GTDB lineage: Bacteria > Cyanobacteriota > Cyanobacteriia > Cyanobacteriales > Microcoleaceae > JASJEE01. The sequence goes on along the minus strand of JBARXI010000380.1, from coordinate 16,844 downwards.
CTCTGTAAGAGGCTAGACGCAAGCGGTCAGAACCCGCGGGGCGCGACAGACGCACCTGGTAGCTGACTCCTGTGAGGGAATGCGCACTCCTGTGAGGCAGAAGGAAAAACCTTATGTTGTGTAGGTTTTAGCCTTTTGATATGTCCGCGCCCTTTACTTCGACTGCTATAATACTAATTCTATTCCTTTTTACTCAAGCGATCGCCAGACTCTCCTCAACTTGAGAAAAAAATGAGCGATCGCCTTTTTTGTTTTTCATTCTCCCTAGGGGAAAAACCACTCACAAAAGAGGCGGTCGCGTCAGCGGTGCAGCACTATCGATCTAATTAATATTAAATTGCTACGATCGAGAAAACTTAAAACCTGGGGTTTGAAAAGCGCCACACCTTAATTGTGTCATCAAAACTACCACTTATCAAAGTTTTACCTTCCGGGTCAAAAGTTAAATTCACCCAAGAAGAATGACCCTTGAGAGTTCCCATCAAACCACCTGTATTAATTGTCCAGAGTTTGATCGTACCCCCAAAATCTCCACTCGCTAGGGTGCTACCATCAGGGCTAAACTTCAGAGATTGTATTTTCTCCGAATGACCAATCAAAGTACGTTGAGACCGCCAACTCACTCGTGGGGAATTCCTCCTGTCTAAATCCCAAAGCTTAATAGTATTATCCCAGCTACCACTAGCTAAAGTCTTACCATCTGGGCTAATCGCTACAGACCATACAGGCCCGCCGTGACCCTTCAATGTGCGTAACAATCTGCCATAACGCCAATCCCATAGTTTGACAGTACCATCATTGCTGCCACTAGCCAAAGTCTTACCATCTGAACTAAAAGTAACAGACTGAACCTCATCTGAATGCCCATAAAGGGTATACAATTCCAGACCACTATTCAAATCCCACAATTTAATAGTTTTGTCTTTGCTTACACTCGCGATCGTATTTCCATCTGGACTAATAGCAACAGAAAAAACACCTCTAAGATGACCATATAAGGTATTTTTCAATGTTCTGGTGTAGACATTCCAAACTTTAATCGTACCGTCACCACTAGCACTAACTAAAGTCCGACCATTGGGGCTAATAGCTACAGACCAGACCGGGCCATCATGTCCTGATAATTTACCGAGGTTTGTTCCTGTCCGCAAATGTAACAGTTGGATAGTTCCATCTGTACTTCCACTAGCAACGATGCGACCATCGGGACTGGTAGTTATTGACCAAACGGGTCCGGAAGTTGTCGCTAAAGTTCGCAGTGGGGAAAGTTGTTCGGCTATTCCTGTAGATGGGGGTAAAGGTGGGAGTTTAGTTATCTGAGGCTCAAACTTATCTATTTGTGGCTGAGGCAATTCTTGATCTAGTTCAGGGATAACGGTTATGGTGTCTGAAGATGAAGAAGAAAAAGTTGGCTCAGTTTGAGGAGATGGTAAGCGAGAATTGATGACTAATGATAATAGGGCGATCGCTGCTGCTCCCCAAGCAGTTACAGCCCACTTTGGTTTTTGCAGGATGATATCTGCTGGTGTTGGTCCATACTTGATATCTTTAATAACTTCGGCTGCCGACTGATAACGTTGACGATGGTCTCGTTGCACCATTTTATCTAAGATGCGACCGAGATGCCGACTAATGGGATGTTTCAAGTAATCTCGCCACACCCACTTGTCTGCTTTGATGTCAAACAGCTCAAAGGGTGAAACCATTGTTAACAGGTGGAGACAAGTTGCTCCTAAACTATATAGGTCACTGTTGTTATAGATTTTACCCTTTGTTTGTTCTGGGGCAGCATATTCAGCAGAGCCGTTAATACTTCCTATTGACAAAAGGTCTCCCACAGCAGAGGTGGTGACACCAAAATCAACTAACACAAATTCTGGAGTATTTGTTCCTAGTTTAGTTCGATAAATGATATTTTCTGGTTTAATATCTCCGTGAATCAGGTGATGGTCGTGGACAAACTCCAAAACTGGCAATAACTGATTTAATATTTGCCAAATTTTACTTTCACTAAAAACACCATCTTCTATAAGTTCTGTGGCCAGGTTCCGGCCTTCAATGAACTCTTGTACTAGGTAACGGTGGCCATCATGTTCTACAGAGGCCAATAGTTCAGGAATCTGAGGATGTTTACCAATTTTGTCTAGCTGCACTGGGTCACAGCTAAATGTGGGAACAATTCCTTGACCCTGAAAAACTAGGTCTTTTCTGTCGTCGAGGTTGACAAACTCTTTAATAATACACGGCGGTTTAGAGGGTTTGTCTTGGTCTACGGCTAGAAATGTATGGCTCCGAACACTTTCACCCAAGGGTTTGATGACTTGGTAGCGTTCTTTGAGTATTGGTGGGCAGTTGGAAAACTTCCCTATTGTCTGATTTTTGCTGACAATTTGCTTATCAGCGTCTTCAGGATTCTGGTTGTAAGGATTGATGCGACGATTCATAATCAGCAATCAATTAGCATATTTGCTCTATGATAATATTTCTTAGATTTTAGCTACAAACAGGATGGGAGTGTTAGGGGTTGTACTGCTTGCCAGTCTGTCATAAATTACAATTCAAAAGTTTTCGGGGGTTGGTTTAACCAGCAGTTTTATTTATATGTTCCAATGATTTGGAAACCAGCTTACCCTAGATATGGAATGGTTATTCATCATTTTTTTTGTATTGCACCAAAGATAAATTGTATATGATAGAAGAATTTCATACATTTGTTCAATCTCGATCATAAGTTATTTTTGATGGTTTACAAAAATATACATATCTCAGTTAAATCTCCCAGATATACTTAAGTGTTACATAAGTAAAACTCGATCTATCTTCGGCAATCTTATTATTAGTCACCTTAGCCTCGAAAGTCGTTTAAATTTTTGATTTTCTTTTCTGATTTTGTGGCTTTAATCAACATTATTTTTGGCAAAAATTAGATTGATAAAATCAAAAAATATATTGATGTTTATCCCAACAATTAATCTATAGAAGACTTGAGCAAGCACTACAAGAAATTGCTTTTCAAATCAACAAAAATTAATTTAATTTATTTGCCATATCAACATTTATGTGGTATCGTAGAAGATAAAATTATCAATTTTAAGTATTAAAGTAACACCTCATAGTAAGTAACAATTGACTATGCCTCTAATCCGGATCAAAAAGTCTTGGGAAATTCCAGAAAAAGAGATAACTCCAGAAACAGCTTATGTCAACCGCCGTCGGTTTATGAAAAATTTAATTGGAGCTGGTTTGAGTGCTACTGCTGTGTCTACTCTGACAGCCTGTGGACGAGATTCTGCAACACCACCAACTTCAGGCTCCAAAACTTTACCAATCTCTTCAGAATTCATCACTAATCCTAACTTTGCTGAAGTTGACCGACCCATAACAGACCAAGCTCTTGCTACAAAGTATAACAACTTTTACGAATTTGGGGGTTCTAAATCAATTTGGCAAGCTGCTCAAGCTTTACCTACAGAAAACTGGAAAGTTGAAGTTACTGGTTTAGTCAAAAATCCTCGCGTTTACGACATAGATGAACTTCAAAAAAAGTTTCCTCTAGAGGAACGAATATATCGGTTTCGGTGCGTTGAAGCATGGGCAATGGTGGTACCTTGGGTAGGCTTTCCCATGAAGTTATTAATGGCAGATGCGGAACCAACATCAAAGGCTAAATATGTTCGTTTTACCTCTTTTTACGATTCGGAAATTACTAAGGGTCCCGGTTTTTGGGCGACTGGCTATCCTTGGCCTTATACGGAAGGTTTAAGAATTGATGAAATGGCTAATGAGTTGGCTTTTTTTGCTGTGGGAATGTATGGTAAATCTTTGCCAAAACAAAATGGAGCGCCTTTGAGGGAGGTTATTCCTTGGAAGTATGGTTTTAAGGGTGCGAAATCAATTGTTAAAATTGAATTTGTGGAACAAAGACCAGCAACATTTTGGAATACTCTAGCAGCAAATGAATATGGTTTTGAAGCAAATGTTAATCCCAATGTACCCCATCCGCGATGGTCTCAAGCTACTGAGAGAATATTAAGTGAAGGTGCTAGTTGGTCATGGGAAAAACGTCCTACTTTACCTTATAACGGTTATGGGGAATATGTTGCTAGTCTTTATGTCTAATAGTTCATAAAAATATAGTCAAATATGACATATTCTTATTTTGCAGGTTTTACCCTGACTGAGTGTTAGCGTTTGCGTAGCATTCCAAAGGAAAGCTCCTCTGAAGGAGGCACTACAAAACCACGCTAGTTGCGTGACTGTTGGGGGACCCGCCCAACGCACTGGGTCCTCTATCCCATGGTCAAAGACAAAAGAGAGCTGCTTTTCTCATGATATTCAAAGAACCGTTCAAATCAGAATTGATTAATCCTTTGCTTGCAGTACGATACAAGCCTCTTTTTCCTGAAAAAGTTACTTGATTTTTTTGGCTTTTCTTGTACACAGGAAAAAAATCATTACCATCTGATAGTAAATTGCTTTTTCATTCTCAAAAATCAGTTCTTATATTTTTAGTCTAGCTGGTAATTTATTAAAACGCAAGTCCCTAAAGACGGGTGATTTCCAAATTCTCATGTCCGGCTAATATCGCCTATCTCAAGTCTGGTCACGTTCCTATACCTAAGTGCTACCCCCGCCTTCCTGTCTTAATTCTGCAACGCCGATTTTCTTAATTTCCAATCTAGCAGCTTTCCTTACTTCTTCAGATGAATCGTTCTTAGAGAGCTTCTCCAATAGATTATGAGCTTTTGAACCTCCAATTTCTCCCAAAGCTGAAACAATAAGCTTAACCAATCTAATTTTTCTAATAGGATCTTTATTAGTAATTTCGTCGATTCTATTTGGAGCTTCTTCTAACACCTCTTTCAGTTTCATAGCCAATACTGGATTTTGCTTTAATGACTGAACTAAAGTATTAAAATGCTCGTTCTCCGATAGTTTTTTTGCAAGAGGAACAACAGCAAGTAAAGAAGTAAAACCAGTTTGAGGTGCCATAGCAATAAGTGTCGCAGTCCCTAAAACTCCTAAAGCTGCTCCTCCTGCCAGCAAGATAGTTTCTTTCGCTAAGCTGCCGTGATCTAACAAAACGACTTCTTCACTTTCAAAGAAGCTTGCAAGAAAAGGAACAGCAGGTTTTCCTATATCTGTAATTGCTCTATATACAACTTCTGAGCGCCTTTCACACATATTATCTACCCAGTCCCAAACAGCAATATTTCCAATTAATTGCTCAACAGTTTTCTCGATAGTGGACTCACTCACCACAATGCCACTTGAGATGCAAACCGCTGCAAGATAAGGATCTTTAATTTTAAGAATATAATTTACTATGCCATCTGGAAATTCAGATATCCCACACAAAGCAATAATGACTTGATCCCATCGTGAGTCAATTCTCTGTCCATTCCTGATATGAGGTCGCTGTAGCTTTTCAGATAGACCAACCTTTTTAAGCTCTATAGCTGCAAAGAATTCTTGAATCAGTTGATGGTAAAACTTTAATTTATCGTTTTCTATCCTTAGAATATTTCCACTTCTGGCTATTTGTAGGATTTCATGATTGCAATATTTGAGAGCATCTACTACCGGAATTTCGACTACATTATCACTGTCAATCATGTGAAATGCTAGCTTGGAGAACATCAGTTCTATTTCATCATAAGGCAACCACCCTGACCAGTTGCGTGTTCTTTCTCTTCCCCATAGACTTTCTACTAATTTTTTAGTCAATAGACCCTTGTTCCTAGGTAGAGCATCACTTGAGGCATAAGATATAATTAATGCCGTTAACATAAAAGGATTGCTAGCCAGTTTAACCAAGCTAGAGCTTTTCCTATTTTCATCTGATGAGAAAAGTCGAGAGAGAAAGAGTTCGGAGCTTTTTCCTATACGATCCAAATATTTCTTTGAAAACAGGCGAATTCTTGATTCTTCCATGCTTTCGATTTTTACTATTGGAATATTTAAATCGAACTCACCGAGTAAGTAATCATCTGTACGACAAGTAACGATGATTTTCTTTGATTCGGGCTTGGAAGTAAGCCATTCGCGTAATTGTTGTACTCGTGTATCAGTATCGCTGCCGATTTCGTTTAACCCATCTAGGTAAAGAGCTGCATAGCCATTTTCTAGAGAAGTCAAGGGATCAGAAACAAAAGACCATTGACTACAAATGAAATTTATAAATGACTGCTTGGCTTGCCAAGCAGATAACTTCAGATGAACTGGTATTACTCCTTTTTTTTTTGCTAAATGTCTTTCTGCAACATCTAACACAATTCTTTCCAAAGTAGTGCTTTTACCCGAACCAGCTTCACCAAGTAGAACACAACACTTATATTTATTTAACTCTCCGACAACGCCATCTGAAAAGTTTTCTGTATTGTCTATGTTTGAGCTTGTAAATCTTTTACCAACTCTTGAATCCTCTTCTACGGAGGTTTCCATTAAACTAAAAATAGGATCAAGTCCTAGCTGATCTGCGATGAAGGATTCTTTTATCTGTTCCTTCTTAATATCCTTTATTGTTGATGATTGACCTTCTAAGTCAACAAATAAATCACCTAGAAGTTGTTTTGACTTCAAATCTATTATAATTCTCTCAATATTCACTTCCTCAACTTCAGGACATATATTAGCTAATATATTCGATGGTGTAATAAATGTTGTTTCCGCCTGTCTTCCATATTTATCAGGCTTAGAAATAGCGGTTATCATTCCAACTATTCTATTGGTAACAGGGTTTAATACAGGTGCGCCACTGAAGCCACGAGTGACTTCTGGGCTTCTCACCTGTAAGACAGGGCAATCATTTTCAGTTGTACGTCCAATAACTTCACATTTACCATTCAAGCCTTCTACAGGTTTACTTGCGGGAAATCCGAAAGTCAGAAGAGGAATATTTTCTATGTTCCAAGGATAACCCAGCGGTATCATAGAAATATCATGAGACGGTGTATTCAATAAACGTAAGATTGCTACATCTTCATCTGAAGGCTTACGCCACCACTTTTTCTCAATGATTGCCTGGTGTTTCTCATTGCCTGAAAAAAGGACAACGGAAACTTCTTCTCCAGGTTTATAGCTAGCTATTACATGGGCACAAGTTGCTATCAGTCCATTTTTTGCAACAAAGAAACCAGTTCCTGCGGTTGTCCTATCTGGCTTAAGAATGCGTACAATGCTTTGGGTTAAATCAAAGTTCATCCTTATTATTCTCCTTCAGTTTATGGATGTGATTTTTTCCAAACGAGTTTGACATTGAAGTTCGCTTCTACACCAGCTTGTGCAACGACTAAAGCACCTTTTCCTGTGGCTTTCAACCCAAATGTGAGTTCCATTTCATCTGGTGTTTCTGGCAAGCTTCTTATCTTTTTGGCAAATGCTCTAGCACTGTAATTAACGACATCTAATGCATCCTCAAATTTCATCTGTAATGAATATATAACTTCCTCTACCTTGTCATCCAAACCTGCTTTTATCACACCATCCTCTTCTGAACATATTTCTGATTTCTCGTCAACTTCAACCAAGAAAAAACCGTCTTCTGTAACATACTGAACGTAGTTTTTTGCCATATAGTTCTTCAAACTCCAGGTGAAAAATCATAAATTTGATGATCAACCATAACCTCAAAGCTATAATTTGCTAGACAATCTAAGCGATATAATCAACATCTGTATCTGTTGATTTCCCTTTCTCAACCAGGGTATTTAGCAGACCAACTATGTTTTATTATACCGAAATTTTCTGGATAATCAACCCCTATGGGACAAAAAACCGAAATTTTCCGTGTAGAAAGTCAAGTGTCTGTTGAGTGGAGAACCTTTCTGGAGTTTAGACTAAATAGTTGAAAATCAAGTCAAGTATAAGGATAGAAAAAATCTAGACCATCAAAAGATGTGAGAAAAAAGATTGGTGAAGGAGCTTGGTAGTTTTCCAAGCACCTGTAATACTAATTGGTATTACTTATTCAAGTCCTACTCGCCAAATTCTTTTGTCAGCAATCATTTTAGGTAAAATCAGGCATTAAATAAAAAAAATTATCTTGCCAAAATGCCTGATTTGAAAAGGACTTACGCAAAGACACTATATATAGTGCATAGTATTGATTTATAGATTTTAACGGTCTGCCATTTATCAAGAGAGGTTTGATGCCGACTTGATTAAAAGTTAATGTAGCTAGATTGTTTAATCCAATATCAATACTGGCGCAACGATTTTTCTCTAGCTCGTATTGTTTTTCAGTAACTGCTATACTAATTTATAAATTGTTAGATAAGATAAGTTGGTTTAATTATGGCAATGCAATTAAAAGTTCCATCTATTTCTTGTAGTGGTTGTGCAGATACTATTACTAAAGCGATCAAAACTCACGAGTCTGAAGCTGATGTCCAAGTGGATGTGGAGAAAAAGATAGTGACAGTGGAAACTAAAGCATCTGAAGAGTCGATTAAGGAAGTAATCACTGCTGTTGGGCATACAGTTGAATAGAACTAACTCATACCAATTCACTCAAATAATGTCACAAATAATTTAACACCTAAACTTTTCAGCCAAATTCATCTTTATCTCAACGTTGGTTGAAAAATCCCGCGGGGCTCGCAAAGATCCCAACGTTGGGAGTATGTCAACAACCAAACTTAGAACCTGGGGGACTATATTTTAGACAGACTCTCAGGATTTTTATTGTCTGCTAACTATGAGACGAGGGCGTGAATTTGGCTACCTTAGATTTTTACCCAGAATATTTTCCACTTCTACTGTTGTACCTAATGAACTACCCCGCCGTGTAGACGGACGGGGTTTCTAAGTCCCCGTCAACAAAGTCCGCACTTTGAGATTTCGATCGCTTCATCTGCCCCAGTTGCTTCATCGAGCCCGTATGTTTACGGGTCGAATCAGTAGAGCTAGAGCATCGACGACTGACGAGGCCAGTTCCTAACCCCGGCTGTTTATCTGCTGCTGTTTGCCACATTACCATGACCGAGCCTTGGTCTCTTGGTATTTCAAATCCACAATCATCACAAATATGGTAACGATTACTCAATTGTGCCCATTCCTTATGAACAGTTCCACATCTAGGGCAACGTTGAGATGGCTTGACTTTTTTGGTATCTATTGTTATGTGCAAACCACCTTTAGTTAGGATTTTATATAGCGCCATTTGGTTTAACGCTCCAAAACCCACATCTAATAAGGCACGGTTTAAACCTGCTTTCTGCTTTTTGCGTTTACCTTTTTTAGCCTTGCGAGTCATACCTCTAACATTTAACTTTTCGGTCACAACGATGTCATAACAACTAGCAATTTCTGTTGTGACTTTGTGCTGCCAATCTTGTCTTACGGCTGACTGTTTGGCCTTGAGTTTAGAGATTTTTCTAGACGCTTTTTTCCATCTACTTGATGCTTTTTGCTTACCTTTAATTGGTCGCTGCTTTCTTTTGAGTTGACGTGAAGCTTGCTGAATTTTTGGGGCAAACTCCCTGTCAAATCTAGGATTACTGATTGAGTCGAACCCATACCCGTCATAGCAGGTCAATGCTGTTTCTGTTCCTAAATCAAAAGCCACCATTGATTCATAATCCAGTGGAGACTTACTACCAAACAATGGTTCAGGTTCCGAGGTCTTGATACTAAATGAAGCATACCACTCATCGCAGTGAGGACGATAAACAATCGTACAAGTAGTAGGTTTTCCCCAATACTTAAACCTACCCCGCATCCTGAGTCTCATACCCAAGTCATTAAGTGTCACCCATCCACAGTTGACTGCATATTTTTGGCTACATTCAATCTGCACTTTAAAACCTTGCCTACCATCTGGGTAAGTCCAACCGGAGTAATTTCTAATTGACTTAAACTTTGGGCGCTTCCTAATTCCTTTTAAAAAAGCATTGTAAGCTAAGTCAACACGCTTGACTGTTGCCTGTAGTGCAGTCAGATTCAGCTGTTGGTAATGTTCCCACTGCTCTCTAAACCCAGGCAAAGCGTTCTGCTGAGTAAAGTAGTCTACACTCAAGGCGTTTTTTCTCCACTCAAAACGTCTATGAGCGACACAAGCGTTATACAAAAGCTGGTGCAGTTTTCTGGCCAAAAATAGTTTTTCTTTCTGTACTTTTGTCGGATACAGTCGAAAAGTCAATCTTCTATTGGCCATATAACTATCACCTCCAGATAATGTTTGAGTCGATATAATAATCTTAACACCAAAATTAAAAATGAGTAGAGATTATGGAAAAAGAACTAAACCGCGGTTCTCATGTAGTCTATGACATTCACCTGCATATATGTTTCGTCACTAAATATAGAAAAAAGGTCTTAACCACAAACATGATTTCAGATATCAGAGAAATTATAGAAAAAGTTTTAACTGCTAGACGTTGCCAACTAGAAGAGTTTGAGGGTGAATCAGACCATGTACATATTTTGATTCAGTTGCACCCAGACAATAATATTTCTCAGTTGATATCCTCTCTCAAATCAGCAACTAGTAGAATCATCAGAAGGAAATATAATCAAGAAATCAACCAATTTTACTGGGGAAAAGCTAAATTATGGCATGACTCCAAATGTATAGTTTCCTGTGGAGGCGCACCCTTGGAAATAGTCAAAGATTACATTAAAAATCAGTCTGGGGGAAGAAAAGCGGACACAAATTTATTAGTGTAAGGGGGACTGGTTTCCCCACTCCTCTATAGGGTGGGGAAACCAGTCCCCCGATGCCTTCCCCCTTTCGTTGTAATCTCCATTGCAAAGCATTAGAGATAGTAATATAACCCTGTTGTGGAGGTTGTTTCATTATTCTATCAGCCAACACTTCACGTCCTATTTCATCTAAAGGAAGGTTACGATCCTCTAAAAATCCTATTACATCATCTTGATTACCATTCCTACTGATAATGTCGATTAAACCGCGCGTAGTTTGATAGTCTCCTGTTCTTTCTTTTGTTACAAATATTGCGTTTTTAAAATTTAAACTTGCAGCTTGTAATTCACGATCATCTATTTTTTCATACACAAAAACAAGTAGATGATAACCTAATCTATAAACTTTTTGACTAGCATCTCGAAACGGATAAGATGATTGTGGTTGTCGAATAGATGTCACCTTTAAATCTACTTCTAATTCCGGACAATCTATGCCACTAGCTGCACTACCTGGAGTATATGAATACTTAGTTTTTAAATATTTATTGAAGGCTTGTTCTACATAAGTTCCTACTGCTTTCCCATCGGTAATACCGTACAAATCAAAAATTGGTGTAATACTTAAATCTCTAACAAAAATTGCAGCCTCAGTTTTGAATAATGGTAGTGTTAATTTTTTCATATATTTATATTTGATTAATAATTAATTAACTAAACAATGATAATTGTTGCCAAGCCGGATGTTTGAATTTAAAGTTTTGTTGACCTATTCTTTGACATATCCATTCTACACAATCAGGCACAACAGAATTACCATATAAAATATATTGGTCATAAATCTTCGCAACTCGACACCAATCATCAGGAAATCCCATTAAACGAGCATATTCAATATTAGTTAAACGGCGAAAATTATCCCCCACTTGATATCTTTCATAATGTCTAGAAGTAGAAGCTGTTAATGTGGAAGTAACGCCATTAATACCAAATATCGTATATCCTAAACGCGCTCCTCCACTCTGGTTATACAATATTTCAACACCGTTACAATATCTATTTACAGTTTTACTTTGTTTGATTCTTTCCACAGTATCAACCGTAAAATCAAATTGTGCATTTATTTCTGACTCAGGTTGCAGAATATCTTTGAGTTTTTTTCTGGGTTTGATGTCAGAGATTAAAGGCAAAGATTGACTATACATTTTATTTTCATAAGCAATACCCCAGTTATAATTTTTACTTGTGGCATTAATAATAGGCTGCATAGATTTTTCTATCTCGCTATTATCAGCCCAAGGTAAACTGTCAACATCATTCTCTGTTAAAAATACAGAAAATTTTTCTAACTCTGGATTTTTTTTGTGTTGATTTAATGCGAGTGCCAAAAATAAAAATTCTGTCTCGGTTTTGGGGAATACCAAAATTTATTGGGTTAATAATTCGCCATTCAATAAAATAATCTAAGGCAGCGAGAGAATTTAAAATTACTCGAAAATGATGCCCCTTTTCCATGGTCAGAATTCTTTTGACATTTTCTAATAAAAAATATTCTGGTTGTTTGGCTTGAATTATTTCCACAATACGCTCAAAAAGTGTTCCTCTAACCTTATCTCTAATCCCCATTTTTTTACCCGCTTGACTAAATGGTTGACAGGGAAATCCTGCTGTTAAAATATCGTGTTCTGGAATTTCTGAGATATTAATACAATTAATATCGCCTAATATTATTGAACTACTACCAAAATTACTTTGATAAACTTGACAACAAAGTTGATTAATATCATTAGCCCAAATAGTGTCAATATTTGCAGCTTTCATTCCCAAACGAAAACCACCTATTCCAGCAAATAATTCTATGGCTTTGAGTTTGTTAGTTTCAGTCAATTGATTATTTCCTTTAAGTGAGTGTTTTTTGATTTTGAATATTGGTCTGCAAATACAGTTTTAGCAAAGGTTTAATTGTAAACAAAGCATAACTCAAGCTTTCGCTTTTTTCAATTAGCTGGACTTTCGGAAACAAATGAAGTAAATTACTATACGAGTGGCTTTAAGTGTCGCTCGCCTACTCAAAGAAAACAAAAAATAATTAAGTAGAAAAAAAATAGGATTATTTGACGGGGTGTTTCAACAATTAATAATGAATAATTAATAATTAACAATTACCTCTCCTTGAAACGGATTGGATTGACTAATCATGAAAATTTTTATTTATTATCCCCGATTAAGGGGAGGCTTTAAACCACAATTTTTCGGTAAATCTAAAAGTGTCAAAAGTGAAGTAACTTTAGGGTTTGTTGAATCATTTGTTGCCATTATAGCAATGTGCTCTGGCATATTTACACATTATTTTTTGTAAACCTTTTCCCTTACTGCACGAGTAGCTACTAAGTTGTAAATACCTGAGCGCTCATTGCTATATGTTAGTGGTAGTTGTCGCCAATGGTTATTTAGTTGATGCTGAAACTGACTTACTTTATACTGTCTTAGGTCGAATGCAACTTTTCAGAAGTTACCCCAGTGAAGTTATGCGGAGAATGTTCGACAAACTTTGTGGAATTCTGAAAAGAGAGGGAAGTGAAGCACTTATTAACGCAGCTTTCAAGTCACTTCCCCACGAATTATATGAGACTACTTTTGCCATTGCCACTGACCTTGTTTTATCGGACGGTGAAGTTACAGAAGAAGAAGAGCAGCTTTTAGGCAGTTTGTGTAACGCTCTTGAAATTCCTGAGCAGACAGTAGACGAAATTATTAGGGTTATGCTCATCAAAAACAAAGGTTAGTATTGAAATACTCCAATACTTAAACTTTACTTCTATCACCCTCCTGAAATAAAAGGTGGGTGATTTTTTTTCTTGGAGAGTTTAAAACTTAAAATATATATAATGTCATGTCACTTCATTTCATTTAATGTAGCGAATATAACAGAATTTATTTAATTTATCTGATGACTATTATATAAAGTTAGAATTATTACTATATAAAAACTATAGTGCTAGAGTCAAGATGACTAAGATAGGAACTAGAGAAGCTGCTTTTTTATTGGGTATCTGTTGTCAAAGAGTCAGAGCTTTACTTGCTCAAGGTAGAATTAAAGGTGCTTATAAGCATAATGGATTTTGGCAAATTCCTCTATATGGCAAAATGCCTGTGGTCATACCAGGCAGAAGAGGTCCGAAAGGAACCTGGTCTCATCACAAGCGAAAGAAGCCGACACAGATTCATGTTAATCAACAGAAAATTAAAGCAAATGGCAACAGAATTAAGCACGATCCTCAAATGACCCCTGAGCAATTGATTCCAGTGGTCAGCTTGAAACAAACAAATCGTAACGATATGGGCTATCAGATGATTCTTGATGGTCCGTGTCGTATAGTTTATAAGCCTTATGAACCCTTACCTTGTGGGGCACATTTATGGATTGAGACCTACAAACCAGTGCAGTTTGTGGATACTCAGTTTAAACCACTGACCGCAAGGCGAAGCTATAAAAATGTTCAACTTCAATACGGTTAAACCGTTATATCATGTTTGGATAATTATTGACAATAAAATCTGAAAGCTTAATCTTATCTGATTTAGTGAATATGATGCTAGTTTCAGTTGTTAGTCCCCCTGTTTAAGCAGTAGGGGAACTTTTTAAGAACAACTTAAAACGGTTGATTTGAGGTTAACTAAGACTTCGGTTTAGAAATCGAACTAACGTGTAATTCTTTCAATTGCTTTTTATCAACTTCAGACGGTGCATTTGTCAACAAACACTTTGCCTGCTGAGTCTTCGGAAATGCAATTACATCCCGAATCGACTCTTCTCCAGCTAACAACATCACCAACCGATCTAACCCATAAGCAATACCGCCGTGGGGAGGAGTGCCATATTCAAATGCTTCCAACAAAAAGCCGAACTTACTATCAGCTTCTTCATCAGATAAACCAATAGCTTCAAACACTTTTTCCTGAACATCTCGTTGATATATCCGGAGACTACCACCGCCGATTTCATAACCATTAAACACTAAATCGTAAGCCTGCGCTCGTGCGGTCTTCACATCATTAATGTCATCTGGGTGAGGTGCGGTAAATGGGTGATGCAAAGCTTCTAAACGCTTTTCATCCTGATTCCATTCAAACATGGGGAAGTCTGTCACCCACAAAAAACTGATTTTATTGCGGTCAATTAATCCTAATTCTTCGCCCACCACTAAGCGCAAGCGGTCTAAAGTTTTGTTGACAGTATTCACATCACCCGCACCGAATAATAGCAAATGACCTGGTTTTGCACCAGTGCGTCGTAGCAACTCCTGTTTTTGTTCCTCCGTGAGGTTGTCTTTGATAGCGCCAATAGTGTCAATTTTGCCTCCCTCTTTGACACGAATATAAGCCAAACCTTTCGCACCTGCTTCACTCGCTTCTTTAAACAAATCCCCACCCGGTTTAATTCTAACGTTGGAGATAGCATCGTTACCTCCAGGAATAGGCAGCAGTTTCACTATTCCGCCAGAAGCAACCGCCCCAGAAAATACTTTGAAACCAGAGTCTTTCACCAAGTCGCATACATCCACCAATTCTAAGCCAAACCGAATATCTGGTTTATCACTACCATAACGATCCATCGCCTCCGCATAAGTCAGCCGGGGAAATGGTCGAGGCAAATCTACACCTTTGACTTTCTCAAAAATGTATCCCACCAACTTCTCATTTAACTGAATCATTTCCTCAACAGACATGAAACTCATTTCCATATCTAACTGAGTAAACTCAGGTTGTCTATCCGCGCGCAAATCCTCATCTCGAAAACAACGGGCGATTTGATAGTAGCGGTCAAAACCAGAAACCATCAACATTTGTTTGAATAATTGGGGAGACTGGGGTAGGGCAAACCATTCCCCTGCATGAACGCGACTGGGAACAAGATAATCCCTCGCTCCTTCTGGAGTAGAGCGGGTGAGAATGGGAGTTTCGATTTCTATAAAATTTTGTTCGTCTTCCAGGAAACGGCGGATTGCTTTGACAACTTCATGGCGCAGTTGCAGGTTACGAGTCATCCGCTCCCTTCTCAAGTCTAAATATCGATATTTGAGTCGCAACTCTTCACGGACAGATTCTGTTTCGGCAGTGGAAACTTGAAATGGTAATTGTTTCCCTAAACCATTCAACAGTTTAATGTCATCGGCATAAATTTCAACTTCGCCAGTAGGAAGTTTGGAATTGAGAGATTCTTCAGGGCGACGACTGACTCGACCTGTAATTTGCACGACATATTCATTACGAATATCCCCAGCTATTTGATATGAGTCAGGAGTCCGCTCTGGGTCACTAACAATTTGGACAATACCCGTGCGATCGCGCAAATCTAAAAAAATCACGCCCCCATGATCCCGACGACGGTCTACCCATCCACAGAGGTTAACAGTTTCTTCAATACGATCGCTATTTAATTGGCCGCAATAATGAGTTCGCATAATTATCTAAATGACAAATTTACCGATAAAATAGGGATTGCACCAGAGGCAGATGGAATTCTCTCTGCCATTCAGACAGGCAGAGAGAATTAGTAAGGGAGCAGTGCCCCAATAAATTCTAGTCTGGCCAATGTACAACACCAAAAAGCAAATTGTATCATTATAGCTAGTCCAGCGCGGTGGAAATAACCCACCAGTTACAAAATCCTAAAAACTTTGCCAATCAATATTTTTGACTTTTTATTTT
This sequence comes from Microcoleaceae cyanobacterium, assembly GCA_049647275.1. GTDB lineage: Bacteria > Cyanobacteriota > Cyanobacteriia > Cyanobacteriales > Microcoleaceae > JASJEE01. Next base: position 488 of record JBARXI010000380.1, on the reverse strand, counting down.
TGACTTTTGACTAACCCATAGCAAAACTAGGATGCTGACTCGCAACAGCTTAAATTTTTCGGAATATTTTCGCAGTTAATTTTTGCATAATGGCAGTGCTGTTGTAGCGGACAGTTATGACAGTGGGGGCGAAAAGCAGTGCAGGTTAAAGCTCCAAAGTCGATGAGGCTGAGATTCCAGACACCGACATTGGCGTTAGGAGCGAGGTTTTCTGCAATACTCCAAAGTACTTTGCAGCGAGATTTGACTCGGTTTCCTTCGACTCCGAAAAAACGTTCGATAATTCTGGCAATGTTGGTATTGAGGACTGCTAATGGTTGTCCGAAGGCGTTGGTGCAGATGGAGCGAGCGGTGTATTTACCGACTCCGGGAAGTTTTAACAGTTCGCTTTCGGTGCTAGGGATTTGTCCGTTGTGTTTTTCTAGAATAATTTGAATAGTGTTGTAGAGTCGTTCGGCTCGAGAGTGAAGACCAAGAGGAGTTAGGAG
>JBARXI010000379.1:0-4203 GCA_049647275.1 Microcoleaceae cyanobacterium | reverse complement strand
TATAATAAAAATGTTCTCCTCTCGCTCTCGAAGGAATATCCCAAATTTCTGCTCCTATTGAGTTTTCCCTCTTGAATTTACACCTACCACCTACCACCTACCACCTACCACCTCAGAACTTTATTATCACTTATTAAGCGGACATGATATAATTGCAATCAACTTAAACAAGCAGCCAAATCTTCATCCGGAGTCGCGATCGCCTGTAAATTATATTTCTGCCTCAACAACTCAAACACATTGGGCGAAATAAACGCAGGCAACGTCGGACCCAAGCGAATATCCTTAATTCCCAAATACAACAAAGTCAACAACACAGCTACTGCTTTCTGCTCATACCAAGACAAAATCATCGACAACGGTAACTCATTCACACCCACATCAAACGCTTTTGCCAAACCCAAAGCAATTTGAATCGCCGAATAAGCATCATTACACTGACCAACATCCATCAACCGAGGAATTTCCCCGATCATACCCATTTGCTTGTCAAAAAACCGAAACTTACCACAAGCAAGAGTCAACACCACACAATCTTCCGGCACCTTCTCCACAAACTCCGTATAATAATTGCGGTCAGGTTTCGCTCCATCGCAACCACCCACTAAAAAGAAATGACGAATCTTGCCTTGCTTCACCGCATCAACCACAGTATCCGCAACATTCAAAACTGTATTCCGGGCAAAACCAACCATTACCTGTTTTGCTTCCCCATCTTCAGTAAACCCAGACATCGACAACGCTTTTTCAATGACCGGAGTAAAATCAGGTATACCGTCTGCTGTTGCATCTAAATGAGTAATTCCCGGATATCCTACCGGACCGATACTAAATAATTTATCCTCATAATTTTCATGGGGAGGCATCAAACAATTAGTTGTTACAACTATAGCGCCTGGGAATTTAGCAAAATCTTTAGTCTGATTTTGCCAAGCAGTGCCATAGTGACCGTAGAAGTGGGGATATTGTTGTTTCAAAAGCGGATAACCGTGAGCAGGCAAAAGTTCGCCATGAGTGTAGACGGTAATGCCAGTATTAGCAGTGTGTTTTAAAATTGCTGCAATTTGTCTAATATCGTGACCGGAAACTAATATTGCTTTTCCTTTTCTGGGGTTTAACGGTACGGAAGTTGGTACGGGATGACCGTAGGTTTTGGTATGACCTGCGTCTAACAGTTCCATTGCTTTGAAGTTAATTTCTCCGACTTTCAACGCCAGGTTTACCCAGTCGTCTAGGGTGAGGTCTGGGTTATCTAGGGCGACTAATGTTTCGGCAATGAAGTCATAAATTTTTTCATCTTCTTCTCCCAACTCCATAGCGTGGAATGTATAAGAAGCTGCTCCTTTGATACCGTAGATGACGGTGAGTTTTAGGGAGAATATATCAACGTTATTGTCAGCTTGAGCGATAAGTTTTAGGGAAGCGTTTTGACCTTGGAGGGATAAGCTTTCGTTGTAGTCTGGTTGATAGTTGGCTAGGGGAAACCATTCAATAGATGTGTTGGTTTGTTGGATTTGAGTTTTTAGGTTTTCCCGGTGAGCGATCGCTTGTTTGATATATTCAGCAAAGCTTTTTTTGTTAAAGTTAACGTTTGTCATTGTGGCAAATATTGACTCGCAGATGAAAACATCTATTTCTCTGGTGGGAATGTTTAATTGTTTTGCCTGAAGTCTGACTTCTGCCAACCCGCGCAAGCAGTAAATTAATAAATCTTGTACGGCGTTAAGTTCTGGTCCTTTGCCACAAGCTCCCCACTGATGACATCCTTGCCCACTGGCAGTTTGTTCGCATTGTTCGCAAAACATAGACATAATTTTTTTCTCCTCTTTGTTTTTTTTATTGTAGTGACTGGCTAATAATTTTTCTTTGACTTAAGTCAAGAATGACTAATTTTTTTAGGGTTGGCAAATAATTTGTATTTAATCTAGTTGCTAAGTAGCCAGCCATTATTAAATGCCACTATGTCCGAAGCGACTGGAACGGAGTTTCATTAATGGATAATGGATAATGAATAATGGATAATTACCTCTTTAACAAATATCCATTGGTAAGGAAGCAATCTCTTGGGTTTTAACTGGTTTACATTTTTTACATAGTCAGGTTTATTCGTGCCTATCTACTTAACTTCTGTTTTTATAAATTGATTAGCTATAGTTTCTGCTGTTTTTTTTTGTAAAATTAATTTTGGCTATCTATGCTATTTACAGTACTTACTACACTACTTAGGGCTTACTGAAAAAGTTTGGGTTTGTATCCTTGCGCTCGGGTTAGGGGAAGTGGAGTTAGGTGCAGATGTCCAGATGAGATGGGAAAATAGCAATCAAATATCCCATGACTATTGATAAATGGTATTAATCCCTCGATAGATAAACCCCAACGTTGTAGTTAGGGGTTAAACCCCACAATCTATCGTTTTGTCTGAGGGTCGTTTCACTGAGTTATACCATTTCTGAAAAAGTTTGGGTTTGTATCCTTGCGCTCGGGTTAGGGGAAGTGGAGTTAGGTGCAGATGTCTAGATGGGATGGGAAAATAGCAATCAAATATCCCATAACTATGGAGAAATGGTATTACTACCTAAAATGTTGTGAATTAAAGAAAGAGTTAAAACACAACTATACTAGAATCAAAATAAATTGGTGAATCTTCAATCAATTCATACTTTTAAATAGAAGTAAGCTACATCCGCAAGTTGTACAGAATTTAATTCTGACTTGTGAGTCCTAATTTCTGAACTCTTCCTTGATAACTAATGAATTATCAAATATCCGAAATAACTCAATTTCTAGCTAATACTCAAATTTTTAATAATCTACCTCCAGAACATTTGGAGGCTCTAGCACAAGTAGCGATCGCTCAAACTTATCAAAAAAAAGAATTGATTTTTTGGGAAGGAGAAGCAGGTATTGGTTTTTTTATTATTTTCTCTGGCAAAGTCAAAATTTTTAAACTTTCTTCAGAAGGAAAAGAACAAATATTACATATATTTAGCACTGGAGAACATTTTGCTGAAGTACCAGCTTTTGATGGTAAATGTTTTCCTGCTTCTGCTGAAGCATTGACTCAAACTGAATTATTATTTTTTCCTCGAATCGCTTTTTTAGAACTCTTGGAAAAACAACCGACTATTGCTATTAATATGTTGACAGTTTTTGCCAAATATTTACGCTTATTTGCCAAATTAATTGAAGATTTATCTCTAAAAGAAGTACCTGGAAGATTGGCAGTTTATTTATTAGAGTTGAGCGAAAATTCTTCTGACCCATCCCAAGTAAAACTAAATATGACTAAAACACAATTAGCTGCATTATTGGGTACTATTCCTGAGACTCTTTCTAGAGTTTTTGCGAAATTGAGCGAACAAGGTTTAATTTCTATAGATGGCAGTTCAGTTAAGTTATTAAACTTTCATGGTTTAAGAGTATTATCAGCAGAAAAAAGGCATCATTATAATTAATAATTAGAGTATGTTGATTAAGTCTAAATCAGATAATTTTTCTTTCTACTTCCTCTGTAATCCCTATTCCTAGTGACTCCTGACCAGAAAATCAAGTCTCAACTCTCCCTAATATAAACATAGTGTTATTTGATGACTACTTCAATCATTAGGGATGAGCACAAAAATAATGTACCAGTGTCTCGCTTTATAGGTGGGCAAAATATTCTTTCTGTATGTTTTAATTGAGTCGATCTCTTCGTTTTACCCACCCTACTTTAATCGGTAGTTTATTTCAACGCAAGTCTCTTAAGTAATTATGAAATACAAAAAATTATCCTACATATTACTCTCTCTGTCTCCCCATATCTCTATACTGCTCTTTGATACTAAAAATTAAAGTATTTTAGATAATATCATATCCGGTTAATGAACCATTCTCAAAAATATTTGCTCTATCTTTAAAACCATCCACTGCCAAGACTTAAATATTAGGGAGAAAAATCCTGGAAAAACTTCTTCCTTATGACCGAAAAAATAGACTGGATACAAGCCCCCGGATTTATCCGTGGAGAGTAAAAATTTTTTCCTTATTTCAATATCCTCAATTTATCGATGGGGTAACTGATAACTGAAATGCCCTACTATAGCAATCCTATTTCAGTTATAAATTTTTGGTGGTGGTAGGTGGTAGGTGTTAGGTATTAGGTGGTAGGTAGAAGACAAAATAAATACATCTAAATTTTTCACAAATCATTTAGGATTGCTA
>JBARXI010000378.1:0-3858 GCA_049647275.1 Microcoleaceae cyanobacterium | reverse complement strand
CAAAAATAATCTAGAAAAAATTATAATAATTTTCTGTAACAAATCCTCTTATTTTTAATAAAAAATATTTCAAATACTTATAAATACGTCAAATAAAGCATGAGTGCTTAATAATTATAAATGAGCTCAAATCAAGTGATATAAAGACTTGAAAATTTTTTGGATAGGTCTATTCTCGGTCTAGCAATTTCTGGGCTAAGTAGGTGGTCATAAATAAACATTAAAACGAAAAATATGAAAATGAAGTCAGAAGCAAGTTTTCAAGCTTGTTTTTACTGTTTGAAATTCCCATTGCTATTTTACGGATAATTAAATCCATCTACTTAAAAATCACCCTTCTTTCAGTAGTAGTTTCTGTCACACCTCCCGGAATTTCATAACGAGTTGTAGCAGGCAATAATATAACTGTTTATCCAGGTTAAACTAACATTTGATTTGAACAAATAATATCCTGATGTACTCGCAAACTCACCTGCTTCATGGCAGCTTCTACATAATCTGAGTCTGGCAAAAATTATAAAAAATTACCCCCAACAGAAAATAAAACTTCTAACTTTCCTGACGCAGCATTGTCAATCATTTCCGAAGCAATTAAACCAGGAGAATCAGGCACAGGAAAACCCCAAAGTTTGCCCATAAATTCGGCATTTTCAGGATTAATTTTTCTCCCTCCTGGAAACACTGTAGAATAACACTCAATTTCTGCTCCACCTTGCACGCCAGAATGCCCTCGAATTGGCATTAGACCACAGCCTTCTCTACCCACAAATCCTTTAATTCAAGCTAGATTAATAAGTGCTTAGGCAAAATTAATTACACAGTTCTCAATGTAATAATAAATCGCTGTATTCTTTGAGTCTAAGCTATTACAGCCTTTGTTGTTTTCTCTGTTGACAAGGTTACTAATTTTGCATGACTACTTAATAGCTCTGACATTATCTTCCCCACACTCATGTTGAGTAATACCCATACTCCAAACAAATACCACTTTTTCGGCTTTTCCAACCATTTTGGCAAAGGCATACATTTCATCGCGGGTGGCTCCAGAAAAGCGTTCTAATTCTGACCAAGATTGGGCATTTAATGAGGCTTTTAATTCTTCAAATTGATTAGTATAATTATCTATAAAATGTTAATCAACCCAATCATTAGCAATGAGATGTTTAATGGTGCCATTAAGGAATGCCATATCCCCATTGAGATTAACTAAAAAGAAGTCTTCGCCAAACTTAGTTCCAAATAAAGCACTTTCTCGAATAGATGGCACCCAGTAATATCATGTCCGGATAATAGGGTGATAAAAAACCTTCTGCCTTCCTACCTTACTCTTTCCCTTCTGTCCTCAGCATAAGTGCCTCACAGGAGTGCGCATTCCCTCTCTTGGTCAGCTACCAGGTGCGTCTGTCGCCGACGCGGGATCTGACCGCTCTCTTGGTCGATTGGACATTCATCGAGGAGACCCGAAGAGTGCAGAGCCGCTCCGCGGTCCGCCATCCCACCCTACGGTTCGCTCTGCTTTACATGTTGCGGATCAAAACGACCGCTTGCGTCTGCCGCCGACGCGGGGTCGCACCGCTTCTGCCTTCGGAGCCCAGATATTATAAGTATTCAACTGGACATGATATAACGTTCCATCCCTGGTTCCCGGTATGTATTAATAACTACTATCCTTGTGCCTGCTTTTTTGGCCCAGTGTAAGTATTTAACCGTAACGGGTTGATTATTTGCTACATTGGAACCGATGAATACCAGTAAGTTATACCATTTCACTTTAAGAATGTCACAAAAGGGAGTGTTACATATTAATGGAATGCTAGCTGTAGATAATTAGGGGAGATTACTTCGGGGATCGGAATTTTATACCCAAAATTGTTAAGTGTTAAGTATCCCCCTCGCCTCGGACAACCTTTTTCCCTGTTCAAATGTGACAAGCATTTAGTCAAATGGTATTAGTATTTATAACTATTCAACCGGAAATAATATCAGGTAGAGTTACGGAGTTAGTCCTGTTTATGTTGGAAAATTGGAAAATTTTTTGTCGGATTTTAGTCCAGGACTCCACACTCTGCACGCAATCCTTGACAATATATAATTAATATTTATAAGCTAAAAAAAATGCGTAATAGTTAATCAAAAAATGATAGTAGGTACAACACAAGCAGCTTTTCTCCTAAATATCTCCACTGCCAGAGTGCGGCTACTACTCAAGCAAGGTCGGATCAAAGGAGCCCGCAAAAATGGGAGGTCTTGGCTAATTCCTCTGAACAGCCAAGGGATACCAGAAGTTACACCAGGTCGCCGAGGCCCTGATGGCACTTGGAATAAGGGGCAACGTATAAGTAAGACTTTGATTCATGTACTGCCTGCTGTTGTTAATGCTAATCACAAAAATGGCACTTCTTTGCCAGCAGTTAATATTAGCCAGGGCGATCGTAACGACTTATGCCATGAGGCTGAGATTCTTGGGCCTTGCAAAATTGTCTATCAACCCCATAACTTGAGTCGGAGTCAGACTGGGGGAACAGCTTTATGGATCGAAATAGACCCAGAAGTGCAAATTATCCATAAGGTGTTTTCAGAAGTAGGCGGGCATTGGGAAGAATCTATAGAAGCAGATTAAAATTCTTCCCGGCTTGAAGTTATGATAATTCCCATCCATCTAAATCAAACAAGGAAAATATTTACTCCTGCATTAAAATCACAGTCATGTCAAGTACCAAAATTTAAACACTCCCATTCTTGGATTAAAAGGTCTAATTTGCCACCTTTAAATCCACAACAAGAGCATTTTTGATTAGTAGATTCCCAACGGTTAATTACTCTAAATTCACGACCATGTTTCTTTGTTGTACTTTTTTAAAAGGCTCTGATTAAAACGGTTATGAAAATTTTCTAAGCTAAATCACTAATAGCTCTAGCGATCGCTCTCACCTTAATCCTTAGGCGCAAACACTATCGCCAGCAACCATGCGCGAATTTTTATTCTTAACTATGCTATACACATTCAAGTCTTCTAAAAAAATTTACTTGGCAAATCCAAGGGCTCCCTTATGGTTTTCGTTAATAATTTTAGGGATATTTTAACTTTTTTCCAAAAAAGATTTCTTTGGCTAATTGACATAATCTCATTTTTTAGGATAGTTGATTTTCACGACTCAAATTTGATTGATTTAGCGACCGCTAAATGACGTTTAATCGTCTCATCATCAGGATTAATTTGTAAAGCTTTTTGATAAACATCAATGGCTTCTGAATATTTACCTAAAGCCAAGAAAATATCACCCTTTTTTCTATATCCTGTTTCTGTATCTGGATTAATTCTAATTACCTGGTCGTAACATTCAAGTGCTTCAGAATATTTTTCTAACATCAACAAAACATCAGCTTTCTTATGCCATAGGTGATAATTATTAGGTTCTTTAGCAAGATTTTGATCGTAAAAATTGATAGCTGTGGAAGTATTTTTAAATAGCAAAAATCCCTCATTTTCCTGAGAACAATCTTGGTCTTGATACTGACTTATGGCAATTACTTGAATACCAGTATCAATAACTGCAAATTCTCTGTTCATGGACAACCTTTAGCCTAGACACAATAATTCTTTTGTGTTCAGGATAACTATAGTTGCTACTCTTTAACTTCACCCAATTGGAGAGTTATTGCATCACCCAGTTGGGTGATACAAATCACGACATTTTTTTAGAGACTTTTTATTTAATTTAGATTAAATGTATTAGATGTCTCCAAAATAGAAAATAAGGTAAAATTATTAGGATAAATTACATATATTTAGATGAGAATGAATCAACTTTTACAATATATTTATAATTTCCCAAAAGAAACGAAACGAATTACTGG
>JBARXI010000377.1:0-22059 GCA_049647275.1 Microcoleaceae cyanobacterium | reverse complement strand
ATTTTTCCGGAATTAAGCAAATCAGAATTAACCAGGAAATAATTTTTCTGTGGTGCAAAAAACTAATCAGAATCTTTAGACTTGTTGGTCTTGATGCTCAAAAAATTAGCTGATTTTTGCCAGAATTAAGCAGTTAGAATTAACAAGGAAAAGATTTTCCTGTGGTACAACAAACCAATCAGAATATTGAGACTTGTTGGTCTTGATGCTCAAAAAATTAGCTGATTTTTGCCAGCAATTCAGCAGTTAGAATTAACAAGGAAATTATTTTCCTGTGGTACAAAAAACCAATCAGAATCTTGAGACTTGTTGGTCGTGGTGCTAAAAAAATTAGCCTCTTGATTTCCAGCAATTCAGCAAATCAGAATTAACAAGGAAATAATTTTGCTCTGGTGCAAAAAACTAATCAGAATCTTTAGACTTGTTAGCAGAAATGCTCAAAAAATCAGCTTATTGATTTCCAGCAATTCAGAATTCAGAAGTAACTAAAGAAATTATTTTCCTGTGGTACAAAAAACCAATCAGAATATTGAGACTTGTTGGTCGTGGTGCTAAAAAAATTAGCTGATTTTTGCCAGCAATTCAGCAAATCAGAATTAACAAGGAAATAATTTTGCTCTGAGACAAAAAACCAATCAGAATCTTGAGACTTGTTGGGAGAAATGGTTAAAAAATCCAGTTTCTTTTTGCCAGAATTCAGCAGTCAGAAGTGGGAAGGAAAAGATTTTTCTCTGATACAAAAAACCAATCAGAATATTGAGACTTGTTGGTCGTGGTGCTCAAAAATTTAGCTTCTTTTTGCCAGAATTCAGCAGTTAGAATTAACAAGGAAAAGATTTTTCTCTGGTGCAACAAACCAATCAGAAGATTTAGACTTGTTAGGAGAAATGGTTAAAAAATTAGCCTCTTGATTTCCAGCAATTCAGCAAATCAGAATTAACAAGAAAATTATTTTCCTCTGAGACAAAAAACCAATCAGAATCTTTAGACTTGTTGGTCTTGATGCTCAAAAAATTAGCTTCTTTATTTCCCGAAGTCAGAATTCAGAAGTAACTAAGGAAATTACTTGACTATGGTGCAACAAATTAATAAAAATACTTGTAGTACTTTGATAAGCTAGTTAAAACTTTCAGCTTATTTTACACAAAGGAGTTAGAGAAAACTATTAACTCCTGAAAAATATTCAGAACTGTTCAGAGGTAAACATGATTAAAGAAAATAGCGAAGTCATATTATCTGTTAAAAACTTAACAGCAAACGTAGAAGGAAAACAAATTCTCAAAGGCTTGAATCTAGAAATAAAAGCAGGAGAAATCCATGCCATCATGGGTCCGAATGGTTCCGGAAAAAGTACCTTATCTAAAGTATTAGCAGGTCATCCAGCCTACGAAATTACAGGCGGAGAAGTAACATTTTTTGGTAAAAAATTATTAGAAATGGAGCCAGAAGAACGTTCATTAAATGGCGTTTTCTTGGCATTCCAATATCCCCTAGAAATTCCGGGAGTTAGCAATTTAGACTTTTTGCGATTGGCTTACAATACCAAACAGAAACATCAAGAATTGGAAGAATTAGACGCTTTTGATTTTGATGAGCTAGTACAGGAGAAACTGGATATTGTTAAGATGAAACCAGAATTTTTAGACCGGAGTGTAAATGAGGGTTTTTCTGGTGGGGAAAAGAAGCGGAACGAAATTCTACAAATGGCATTGTTGGAGCCAAAGTTAGCAATTTTGGATGAGACAGATTCCGGTTTAGATATTGATGCTTTAAGAATAGTGGCAAACGGGGTAAATCAATTAGCAAATGAGTCAAATTCAATGTTAGTAATTACCCACTATCAGCGTTTGTTGAACTATATTGTGCCAGATTTTGTTCATGTGATGGAAAGTGGTCGGATTATTAAGACTGGAACAAAAGAATTAGCATTAGAGCTAGAAGAAAAAGGTTACGATGATATGATTGAAGCGGCAAAAGTAGGGGTGTAATGAGTATGCAGGTTTCAATAAAACCAGAAGTATCTTATTTAGATAAACTATTGGGAGAAGTTTGTAAGGGAGTTTCTCCAAGTGTACCGCCAGAGTTTCCATTAGAGGGAAATATGGCAGCTTGGTTACAGCAGGTGCGCGATCGTGCCGCGACATTGGTGCGCGGGCTAAGTATTCCTACTAAGCGAGATGAAGAATGGCGGTTTACTGACTTATCTCTAATGATGAAGGTGGATTTCCAAGCTCCTGCTGCAGTAAATTTAGATTCTTTGAATATTACTCCGTTTATTTTGCCAGAAGCTACAGACAGTCGGTTGGTATTTGTCAATGGAGTATTTGCACCGAATTTGTCATCGGTTTCGGGTTTGAAAAATCAAGTTTTTGTAGGTAACTTGGGGCAGTTACCTCCCCAATATCAAAAACGCATCGGAGATTATTTGGGGCAACTACCTGGTAGCCAAGAAATATTTACGGCTCTCAATACTGCTGGTTTAACTGATGCAGCAGTGGTATGGTTGCCGAAAAATCAGGCAGTTGATAAACCAATACATCTATTATTTATTGCAACTCAGACGGAAACTCCAATTTTGACTCAGCGCCGTTGTTTAGTAGTAGCCGAAGCAGGAAGTAGTGCTAATGTAGTTGAGCATTGCGTGACGGCAGAAGTGATTTGCCCAGAAGCACCCACTTCTCACCCCTATCTGACAAATACTGTCACAGAAATCTGGGTTGAGGAAAATGCCGAAATTACTCATACTCGCGTGCAGCGAGATGCGGGGGCAGCATTTCATATTGGTAAGACAGCGATCGCTCAATTTCCTAACAGTCGCTATACCTGCAATGCTATTCATTTAGGGGCAAGATTATCTCGTCATAATCTGGAAGTTTCTCAAATGGGTGAAGGTACGGAGACTAATCTTTATGGTTTGGCATTTATTGGCAACGAGCAAGTTGCGGATACTCACAGCTCGATTATTTTGAATCATCCCCACGGTGTCACTGACCAACTTTATAAGTGCATTGTTGATGATAGAGCACGCTCTGTATTTAATGGCAAAGTTTATGTTTCTCAGGCTGCGCAGTTAACTAATGCTTCTCAGTTGAATAGAAATTTATTACTTTCTTCCGGAGGCCGGGTTGATACTAAGCCTCAGTTAGAAATTATTGCAGATAATGTTAAATGTTCTCATGGGGCAACTGTTAGTCAGTTGGATGATGATGAGGTTTTCTATTTACAAAGTCGAGGCTTGAATGAAGAGGCAAGTCGCAACTTATTAATTGATGCTTTTGCTGCTGAAATTATCAATAAGTTCCCCCTACCTTCTTTGCAGCATATTTTCAAACAATGTGTCGCTTGTAAAGTTTAATTTGTTGGCAAAATTGGGTGGCTGTTTTTGTTTTTATTGGGTGATAGCTGGTAGATTGAAAATGTCAAAAATTATCTAATATATCTGCGGATAATTTAGTTTTTTATCCGTTTTACCGATTTTCAACAGATATTCAAACAATGTGTCGCTTGTAAAGTTTAATTTGTTGGCAAAATTGGGTGGCTGTTTTTGTTTTTATTGGGTGATAGCTGGTAGATTGAAAATGTCAAAAATTATCTAATATATCTGCAGATAATTTAGTTTTTTATCCGTTTTACCGAAAAGATGAGATTTAGATGAATGTCTCTTTTTAGATCGGGGATGAAAGTGAGCGATATGATCTGAGCTAGACTACTTCAGTAGTTCTGTTATGTTATATAGTATAGTTAACATAAATTTAAAGGTAGAAAAATGTATGGTTATCAGCAAGTTTTATAGTCATTTTGAATAAGAATGAAACACTTTTTTTTGCTGAAACTCTTTCAAGGCAAGAAATACTCATCTCAGTCTAAACTGAAACGACTATAGTAGGTAAAAGTCCAGACTTAATTCCTATCTTTAAGATTACTATGTGAATACTCCCATAAGCTAACTAACATGGCAATATATAATGCAGGGTCATTTCATTCTAGATTTTAGCAATGAATTTACTTACTTTCAGATAGCGAAAGATAAATTGTCGGAAGCTCGAAATCACCTATTTTCGTAAATACATAATATGGCACAGTTTAGAATGAAATAGCCCTGATATATAATGGTAGGCATTTATATTTTAAATCTCAAAAAGGTATTGGCAAAATATGAGTTGTAAAAAATAAAAACAAAAAAAACAATCACTTGTATTTTTATTTTACAAACAGTAAAACAAATACTGATTTAGATAGCGCTCATATGCAGATTTATGATAAAAAAGTCAAATATTGGAAAAAATTAGGAACAAAGCATAAAGCGATGCAGCGCGGTCTTGGGGAGGCAGTGCGGTCTTGGGGTTTCCCCAAGTAGAGCAACTGCCGTGGTTTCCCCGATGAGCGACTGCATCAAGACAGCCTGGTTTCTATAATAGTCTTAATAATTTGTATGTCAATGCAAACTTTAATATAGCTGCAAATATTAAGTAGTTATGCAAAATTAATTACACCACTCTAAAGCTGAAAAGCCTATATTGTAAAAATCACAAAGAATAACATTAGATAATTAATTTTGCCTAGGTACATTATGAGAAAAGTAAGCAGGAAAACTAGGGTTAGACTTAAGCCGACTTTCTAGAGGTTTTTGAGGAATCCCCAAAAACTATTTATTTGGTCAGCCAAGGAGAAACGAAGCAATCTAGATTTATCCCATTGCGTAGTATTAACTTAAGAATAAATCTTAATAGATTACTATAAAATATTGTCAGGATTGCTATATAATAAAATTCGCTAATTGACCTGTAATTATCCGTTAATCCCCTACTTAAAAAAAGAAGGAATTAAAATAAAGATGACTATAATTAAAGAAAAAACTTTGGGTGAAAAATTACGGGAAGATTTTCCGATTTTAAATCAAGAAATAAATGGTAAGCCACTGGTTTATTTAGACAATGCTGCTACTTCCCAAAAACCACTAGCAGTTATCAATGCTTGGCAAGAATATTACCTGAAATATAATTCTAATGTACACCGGGGTATTCATACCTTAAGCTCAAAAGCAACAGATGCTTATGAAGGAGCAAGAGATAAAGTAGCTGCTTTTGTCAATGCTTCATCTCGGAATGAAATTGTTTATACTCGAAATGCTAGTGAAGCTGTTAATTTAGTTGCTTATTCTTGGGGTTTAAATAATCTTAAACCAGGAGATGAAATTATTATCTCAGTTATGGAACATCATAGTAATTTTGTTCCCTGGCAAATGGTTGCTCAAAAAACCGGAGCAGTTTTAAAATTTGTTGAGTTGACCAAGACTGGAGAATTTGATTTTGAACAATATAAAACCCTAATTTCTGACAAAACAAAATTAGTAGCAGTTGCTCATACTTCCAATGTTTTAGGTTGTACAAACCCAGTGCAAGAAATCTGCGCGGTCGCTCATCAAAATGGAGCAAAAGTATTAATAGATGCTTGCCAAAGTGTACCTCATATGGTGGTAGATGTACAAGCAATAGATTGTGATTGGTTAGTAGCTTCCGGTCATAAAATGTGCGCTCCTACTGGCATTGGTTTTCTGTATGGAAAATTAGAATTATTAGAGGAAATGCCTCCATTCTTAGGAGGAGGCGAAATGATTTCCGAGGTATTTTTGGACCATTCCACCTATGCAGAATTACCTCATAAATTTGAAGCAGGAACACCAGCCATTGGAGAAGCGATCGCCCTTGGTGCAGCAGTAGATTATCTGACAAATATAGGTATGGAAAAAATCCATAATTATGAAGCAGAATTAACTGCTTATTTATTTGAAAAATTACGCCAAATTCCGGAAGTCACTATTTATGGGCCTCAACCAAATGTAGATGGTGAAGGTAGGGCAGCATTAGCATCTTTTACAGTAGAAAATCTTCACCCCAACGATTTATCAACAATGTTAGATGAAGCAGGTGTAGCGATTCGTTCGGGTCATCATTGTGCTCAACCTTTACATAAATATTTGAATATTTCATCCACAGCAAGAGCAAGTTTATCTTTTTATAATACTCATAATGATATTGATGCTTTTATTGCTGCCTTGAAAGATACAATGGACTTTTTTGGCAATATTTTAGGTTAAAGCCATTGGGAAGGCCCGAGAAATATAAAAAAATTAAAGTATTGACTTGGAATTAACAGGAAAAATCATTCGGAAAAATTATGAAGTACCTGTGCAAAATTAATTGAACAGTTGTAATTAGGTAGTAGGGAGCAGGTAATAAAAAATATACTTGCGTGATGAAAGCAGTGGATCTAAAAAGATTTTTTCTACCTATTTAACCTGACTATCAAATACGCAATTAATTTTGTTTCACTACTTAAAATCAAAGGTTTTCCACCAGACAAAAAAGCGAGTGCTAATTGGCGAGGTTTCCTTTCCTCCGGAAATGCTACGCAAACAGAATATAAGACGCACTTCATTACAGCGAAATTATTTTAGGTTAATATTTCCACCCACAGAACAGAAGTAGAATATATTCTCACTAATCATTTGAGTTAATCTTCTTCCAGATAATGTTGAATTTGAGTTGCAGACTAGATGTAAAATTGAATAATTTCATCCATAAATTGAGCAATTAACAGGTCTAGATTTTTGTCAATTTCTACTACAAAAATTCAAACAAATCATATTGCTTATGCCATGTTATACCAAATTTAAGAAAGATTTTACTGTAACAATCTTCTGCTTAACGGAATTGAAAAATATTAACTTTTTATTTCTTATACCTACCACCTAACACCTAACACCTAATACCTTGAATAGCCAATGTAGTAATATTTTTTGAAAATGGTATTATTCCTCTTCTATCACTTTCCGAAAACTCTTGTAATTTCTAAATTATAGAGCTTTTGTATCTCAGGCGCTCGCCTGCTTTTTTCTTCCTAGAAATTCCAGATAGCCGTGAAATTGCCAAAATTCGACGCTCAAACTTTGTATTTCTTGTTATAGCTCCTTTCGAGGAAGTTCAAATAATAGAAAAAACCGGAGAGTGACAGAAGAGGGTTAAATAATCTTCGTTTAATCCTTCAACCAATTCTGGTATTGTGGTTAATTTTTCCCTGGTTAGAGGTTTTTCTTAATTCTAGGTTATTATTTGGATTCAATCATCTAATTAGTTTAATCAATCAATACCAACCATTTTATTCTTCTGGTTAATCCGGTTATTTATTATTTATTGAATTCGGAGAGTGACAGAAGAGGGATAGATCATATCATGTTCGGATAATTAGTTATAAAAAACCTTACCCTTAGTCTTCGGAATAATTTGCCTTATTCTCCTCCTACTTCTCCGTTTCCTGTTCCCTATTTATCAGTATTCAACTGGACATGATATTATAATCGGATTCAGTAGTCACTAGAAACGTACCTATATTAAATTCTGCCAAGCTAGTTGCTATAAATGTTGAAACTTTTTAAGCTATTGCCCATTACCAATTACTAAATTTCACAAATATTATCAGTATTCAACCCAGGGGAAACACATCTAAATTCTGGAAGCCTTTGCCATTCAGCTTTATGGTATTTAATCAGCACAAATAAATACTTTGAAGCATGAAATTCTTGCTCTGTAAGCAATTCAAAAATGAGATGCGTTTGCCCTGGGTATTAAGAGCGGGGGAAACCCATCTAAATTATGGAAATCTTTGCCAGTAATTTTTCTAATATTTAATAAGTACAAATACTCTAGACCATGAACTTCTTGCCTTTTCAGCACTTCAAAAATAAGATACGTTTGCCTTGGTATTCAACCGAGCATGATATAATATCAAATCCGTTTAATTAGGGCTTGCTGATTTACTCTAAAAGCCTTTATCTGTAAAAACTTTAGCCTTTTTTATGCGAAAAAAGTACAAGCTTTTTGCTCCCGACCAGCTCAAAATCTGAGAATTTTGGGCAGACAAGGGTAGAAAAATTCAGGAACAATTCTTCCGACTACATCCTCTGTAATTCCTCTAACTCCTGACTCGTACACTCCAGACTCGTAGACTCCTACCCTCACCCATAAGACTTATTCAGCAAACCCTAATGAGGTATAAAAATATTGTCCATCTTCACCATTACCAAATCTTTATAACTTTTTTTCCTCCTGACTCCTGACTCCTGTACGTCGCCTTTCATGTCGGCGACAGCCCTTAGCATTTGCGCAGCATGACCTAGGAAAGCTTTGCGCCAGGAAAATCCGACGGCTCCCCTACCTGACTCGGAGACTCCTACCTTCAAAAGATTTTATACCGATGCTACCGGATTTGATATAACACCTAATTCAATATGAAAAATTGGAATTTAAATAAACTTATAGTTATTAATTTGATTGTTCTGAATATTGCAATTATTTTTCTCACATTGGCATTAATTTTTTCACCCAATAAAACTTTAGCCACTTCTATTCCTGAAACTACATTTAAAACAGAGCAAAGAATTGAATCGATAAATTCAGAAATGTTAAGTCAGGGTAGGGGTCAGAAATATGAGTATAAAATCGAATATCAGTTTGGTTTTCCTCAAAGCGATCCAGAAAGAGACCGCTATACAGAAGCTTTAAATGAAGCGGGTAAAGATGGATGGGAATTAGGTCAAACTGACGTTGTTTTCAATCCTTCTACTGGGCAAGGGTTATATATTTTAATTTTTAAAAGACAAAAGTGAATTAATTAGATTAGATAGGGTGGGCTAATAATTGCCCACCTTTAAAAGTAGGTATTTACCTATTAATTAAGCAGGTACAAAAAATAAATTACACATTTTGCGAAGTAGAATTATTTATACTCTAAAAATCACATAATCAGGTAAACAAAATTAATTACACATTTTCCAACACAGAAACCTTTTTACTGCAAGGGTTACAGGAAATTAGATTAGGTAATCAATTTTGTGTAGGTGCTTAGAATCAGATTAGGTAAAGAATTAGCTAAATAATTTTGTTTAGGTACTTAATTACTTATTTAGAGCTACAACATCAGAGGTTTAAATCCATGTTTAATCGATAACTTACCAATTAATTCCATATTTTCCAAAGTAATCTGATTTCTGCCCCAAGAAAAATTAGTATATAACTTTTCAAATTCTAGTAGCATCGACTCTGCAAAACAAGCAAATAACTGACGACCAGGCACATCCATATTGACTATTTTCATAATTTTCCAGTCAATATCAAGGGTGTGTTCTACAATTCCACCATTGAGGATATAGATTCCTGGTTGCTGGATTTTAGTTGCCATGTTTTTAGGATAGCCCCCATCAATCAATAAACAGGGTTTCTTCAAAACAGTAAAGTCAATTTCCACACCTTTTGGCATACTAGCTACCCAAACTATAATATCAGCCAGGGGTAGAGCAGTATTTAAGTCCATAATTTGGCCGCGCCCTAATTCCTCTTGCAAAGCTTTTAATCGCTCTTGCTCGCGAGCGACCAATAATAATTCTGCCACCTCTGTATTAGTATTCAGCCAGCGACAGACGGCGCTGCCAATATCACCAGTTGCTCCACAAATTGCAACTGTTGCTTTTGACAGTTCAATTCCTAACTTTTGAGCTGCTTGTTCTACTTGCCGAGAGATAATATAAGCTGTATGGGTATTACCAGTCGTGAAACGTTTAAATTCTAATGTAAGATTGCGGATTTGCTTAAATTTCTGCAAGTTAAAATTTTCAAAAATAATTGATGAAAACCCTCCCAAAGCAGTTATATCAATACCATTTTTCTGAGCGTGAGCCATGGCATTAACGATTTTGCGGGTAGCTGCTTTAATTCGCCGAGCTGCCAGCATTTCCGGTAGAAAACAAGATTCTACATACTTGCCTTCAATTTTCTGACCGGTAATACTGGTCACTTTGATTGTATCAACTATTTGAGGTGGAGCGCTGCACCAAAAGTCAAGACCTTGATCTGCATACTCTGGATAGCCTAAATCTCTTGCTACTGATTGGGCGTGTTCTAAGCTAGTTAGATGACCAATTAAACCAAACATTAAATTGTGAATTTTGATTATTAGTGGTTACTTATCGGTGATAGTCTATGGAAATAGAAGCAGAATAGGTATTTAATAATTTGAATTTCCATCTAGCAAGTATTATCTCGTTTTTTTAACAATAAATAAAATAAATAAGATAATTTTTTGTTTAATGGCGTTCATTACCTATTCTCATTTCTCTATTTCCAGTACTATTTGTATTTTGATTAATTATGCAGCAATGAGACCGTAGGCTGACATCCGCATAATTTCACCAGTGCTAAAGCCAATATTACTGAGAGCTTCACCATAGGAAATCATAAAGTCTTCAACTAATGCTTCTTTTTCCATTCCTAGAGTATCAGCATCTTTTTCTACTTGGTTAAGCATTTTCCAGACTAGGGGTAAGTTTTGGCGATTTGCTTCCTGTAGCTCGGCTTTAGATGCTTGAAAGTGCTCTTTTAGCCAGACTTCACCAAAGTTAAGGTGGCTATATTCGTCTTTGACAACACCTTCAGTGATTTTGCGGGCAAAGGGATCGGCAACTGGGATATAAATATTATATGCAGCGATCGCGAAGCACTCTATAATTAAGGATTGAATTAATAAACAGGTAACTACTTTGTTTGCTGCTGCGGCATCTTGGAAATTTTGGTGTAGTGCTCCAAAGAATTCTTGGGCAAATTCCATATCTGGTGTTACATCTAAATTTCGACCACAGGCTTGAAAGCCTTTTTTGTGACGATTTTCCATTTTTGATAGGTCGATGAGCTCATCTTTCAGATTTGGTAGCATTTCGGCCAGTTGCATATAATTTTCATGGGCCTCTTGTTCTCCTTCTATCACAATTGCGTTGATTCGGCTATAGGCATCTTTGTAAGTTTCACTTTCAAAATTCATGGTAGAAATTGCTTCGAGCTGTGGCATTTGTCTGTTATCTCCTCATCACAAAATAGCTTTAGAACGGCAAACGAAAATGTTGGTTAATTTTAACTTAAGTGATAGTTTTACTGTACCTACTTTCTGGAATAGTTGGCTAGTCTAGATTTAATAATAGCTAAGTGAAGTACCCAAGACCAAAGCTCTCGCTTATGGTGTTAAGCTCTCCTGCTTCAACCGCCAATGCCTCCAGAATCCGAAAACTCTCTTGGTCTTACACAGCGTCCACTGCCCCTCACCCGTCTTCCAAAGGCTAAATTTTTATTTATAGGCTTGGTTGTCGCGCTTACAGCTAGAGTTTGGTACAAGTTATTTCTATTATATCAAAAATATCATCCGCAATTCATCCCGACTCCAAGACTTAGCTATGGAGCGGGACTTCTTCCGGCGGGAGGTTAAAGCTTATATATCAATTAATTTACCATTGTTAAGATCATAGAACAGTTAAGGTTAGTTTTGCTAGTTATGGGCGTATTTCCGATACTTTTTTCTTTGGCCATTATTTGCTGACATTTTTTGACCGGAGCCAAATGGCCAATTACTGTAGTCCGACTTTATGGCCCTTAGCACAGACCAACTCCATAACTCTGCTTTGGGGGCAATATTATGTCGTCGAGAATGCCCACAATAAAGTTTCTGCACATAAACTTTTCCCAGTAGGAGTTTTATCCTCTTGGTAAGACCACTTATATTACGGGTAATTAATCAATCTGACATGATAGAACACGATCACTTGAGTACAGCACATAAATAACTAACCAGTGTAAGTTAGTCGAAAGCCTAATGTTAGAATACTTATAACTTTAGTTACTATCCGGAAACTTAGGTTCAGAAACCAAGGGCTTGCCTCTTTCATCTGTGAGGGTAGTTTCATTTTCGGGCTGAGGAGACGGAAAATCAAAAGAAGACTGGTTTTCGGTAGGTGGCACAGATTCATCCTGAAGCGGTGCTCGATACTGAGGAGTCGGAGATTGATATTCTAAAGATGGAGACGGATTTAGCCAACCTTGCCAAATACTGATTTGTCT
Organism: Microcoleaceae cyanobacterium; assembly: GCA_049647275.1. Classification (GTDB taxonomy): domain Bacteria; phylum Cyanobacteriota; class Cyanobacteriia; order Cyanobacteriales; family Microcoleaceae; genus JASJEE01. The sequence goes on along the minus strand of JBARXI010000377.1, from coordinate 10,123 downwards.
TTGAGCTGAATTGTAAGCAATACTATTTTCCGGAATTTTACGGGCAATCTCGATCGCCCGTGGCAAATCGCGATTAACTTCATCCATAGCGATCAACAAAATTTGCTGACTCCACTGATTAATTAACTCTGAAGCTTCCCATCGCCTAGAACTTGAAGTAGGTACTTGCTCTGCTAAAGTAATTGCTTTGATATAAGCATCGGCCGTTGCTGCCACTGCTGCTTGCCGGGCGTTTTCTAAACTGCGTTCTACTTGTTGCTGAGATTGCCACTGTTCAATTTTAGAGCGAGCTCGATCGTAAATAATTCTTCCCGGTCTAATTTCTTGTGCTTTGGCAATTGCCCTATCTATATCACCTGCTAGTGCCAGAGCTTCAGCTTCTTCAAGAATTGGTTGGTCTTGAAAACGCTGTACTCTTTCACTCCAACGACTAATGTTATTTTGAGCTTCTTCGTAGAGAGTTCTACCTCTACCTATTTGACTAGCTTCAGCAATGGCTGCTTGTAGAGAATTAACATCACCAAAACTGGCTAACTTATCTGCTTTTTCTAATATTGGTCGGTCTTCTTGTTGCTGTAGTTGTCTACTCCAACCCTCTATCAAACTGCTTGCTTCTTGTCCACGAATATTAGAAGGAGGAATAGTCTGTAATTTAGCGATCGCTCCTTTAAGATCGCTCATACCTCCTGGTTGGGCTAACTTTTTACCCTCTTCAATAATAGTTACATCTGCGATTTCTTGTTGCCAAAGACTAATTAACTGTTTAGCTTTGCCAAAAAGCGGGCGTTCAGCACTAAGTTGTTGAACTTGAGTAATAGCATCTTCTAACCCTGCCACTGTACCCAGGCTAGCTGGGGAATGAGCCCTGGCCAACAATTTTATATCTTCTACTTTTTTCTGTAGAGCCTCATTCTCAGGAACTTTATTAACTATCCTCAGTGCTTTTTGCCAATCTCCTTCATTGAGCTCTACCATCGCTAAATCTACTATTTGTTCGCCGAAGTTTAGCACTAGCTTTTGAGCTAACTGATAAATATAGCTATTCTTGTCAATTTCTTGAGCTTCTTTAATGGCAGCGCTCAGATTATCTAATCCTCCTTTTTCGCCTGTTTCTCGTGCCTGATTTAATTTACCCCCTTCTTTACGAGTTTTTTTAATATCGTTAACTAGTTCCTGATATTTTTTTGTTTCCCAGTAAGAATTTGGCACTGATAGTAAACCAGAAGCCTCCATTGAAGCTTGATTCCATCGTTCATTACGCAAATGTTCTTGAGTTTTCTTGTAAGTTGCTTCAGCTTGATTCCAAGTTTTTTGCCATGCTTGGATTTGTGTTTCTACGAGTGTGTAAGCGGATACTTGCTGAGGAACTTTCTGAGCAATTTTAATAGCTTCTTCTAATTTGCCATTTTGAAAAGCTAGGTCTCCCAGGGATAATATTTTTTCTGACCATTCTTCAATGTAATTATTAATTTGTGGACGCATTGGATGGTCTTTTGATAAAACCTCAACCAGATTAATTGCTTGGAGTAAACCATCTGCTGTTTGGGAAGTTGCTAACACCTGAGCACAATAGAGGCGTTTGCTGCCGGAGACTGTTGGCCAGTAAATTGATTCACAATCTGGCTGAGAGGGTAGCTTAAATAGAGTTGAAATTGCTGTTATACCAGCTCCTGCTGGGATTATTACTAATAGTGCTATCCATAATAACCAGGAGATAGACCAAAATTTTTTTGTTGATTTTGGTCTTTTTTGCTCTGTTTTTCCTGTTTGGGAAACTGAATGTTTCTGCTGATTAGAATAATATTTTGCCGGATACTTGTAAGACTGCATCTGATTATCATTTGCTCTGAGTTTTTGCAGTCTTTCTGCACGGGTTTTCCGGCGGTCTGATGTCTTTTGTTGGATATCTTCCCTATGCTTCATCTGACTTAGTGTCCGCCAACGGCCTATTATTTTGTGGTTTTCATTCATTTAAAAACCTTCGATAGTTTGGAAACCCGGAGCACTTTAGCTACGGGATAAAAACGACCAAGCGACCTCAGTCTAGGTCTCCTTTACGGGGTGGGGAATTACTGCTCTATAAAACTGATACAAAGCGTCACATAAAGTGACAATCTGATGTTTACTTCCTGCTTCCACTGAGACCGTCGGCGGTTACTCATCCACAGGCATTGACGGGTCTTGCCCGACCGCATTTCTTGAGTGCGTCTTACATTCTGTTGGCGTAGCCTTTCCGAAGGAAATGGGGACCTCGCCAATTAGCACTCGCTTTCTCAAATTAATACTTGCGTTTAAATCTCGACCTATTGACAACCCACACGAGCGACACTCATAAGTTCTAAAATTTAATGGCATATTGCTAACGACAATGTTATTAGTCGGTACTATCCCAAAAGTCTTGGCCTAATCCACTAAGCCTTTTTAACCATTGAGCTTTATAGTATATGACTAGCAGAGCCTCCGCAGGAATGTCATTGCAACCCAGAGCTTGGCAATTATAACTTGAACGCTTACCGATAACTTCGTCCTATGGAGTTTTACTCCCTGGCTGAGTCTGGTCAGGTTTTAGGCCTTGCCTACTCGAAGCCTTTCATACAACAGCAGAAGGCAACGAGTGTATAAGAAGCCCCTTAGCTTTAGTTAATGTAATGGGTTTCCTGACATCAATTTATCCCGAACAGCAAGCAACGGATATGATTTCCAGATATCTAATGACCTTCGGGTTAGCTCGGGCTATAGACAAGCTTTGCTCGAAAATGCTCTGAAGTTTCTAGGTATACACTATTTTTATCATATGTGCAACCTTGATTTTTTCCTGACTACAACATAATATTAAAAGTTTATATTGATTATCTAAGAATTCAGAATACAAAATAATAATTATATTCTGAATTTTGAGGATGTGTTTATCTTAACCTCGCGAGTAAAACTGCCCCATAAGGTAGACTGGGGCCGGAAGGATGTCAACGAGACGATCTACGTAATTGTCCGATGGGAACTTCGGTAGAAGGTTTTTGTAAGTCCTGAATTAGTTTTGTTAAGCCTTGGCTACTGGCTTGATAGACTTCCCCACAAAATTCGCAGATTGCTTCAGCACCATTGTCTTTTTCAATCATATCTTTTAGTTCATCAATTCCAAACATTTTCAGGGCTCCTAAAACTTTTTCCAAAGAACAACCACAATGAAAACGGACTATTTGACGTTCGGGTAATATATTTAGGCCCATATCTCCCAGGAGTTGTTTGAATATTTCTGGTAATGTTTGATTGGAACGTAGGAGTGGGGTAAATCCTGATAGGGAGGCTATGCGAGATTCTAGGGTTTGAACTAACTCTTCGTCTGTAGCTGCTTTTGGCATAACTTGCAGGAGTAGACCTCCTGCTGCTTTTACTCCTGCTGCATCTACGAATACTCCTAGTACTAAAGCTGAAGGTGTCTGTTCTGATGTGACTAAATAATGAGTTATATCATCACCAATTTCTCCAGAAATTAGTTCTACTGTACTGGAGTATGGGTAGCCATAACCTACATCTCTAACTACATATACATAGCCTTGGTTTCCTACAGCTCTACCAACGTCTAGTTTTCCGATATGATTTGGCGGTAGCTCAATGGTAGGATTATCAACATAGCCTCGCACTGTTCCATCTAATCCTGCATCTACTAGTAATCCTCCTAAAGGGCCATTTCCTTCGATCCGAATATTAATTCTGGATTCGGGAGTTTTCATACTGGAGGCCAGTAATAATCCGGCCGCCATAGTTCGGCCCAAGGCAGCAGAGGCCACCCAAGAAAGTTTATGTCTTTGTCTGGCTTCTTCGGTTAAGCGGGTGGTAATTACGCCAACAGCACGTATTCCTCCTTCTGCTGCTGTAGCTCTAATTAGTTGATCTGCCATGAAAATCCTTGCATTTCTTAATAATTATGACTTTCCCGATCATAACTTGCCAGGAGATGCGGGTTATAGTTACAAAAAATATAGACAAATTTGACTCGGCGTAAATTTTTTGTCGATCGGGAATAATTCCTACAGGCTCAATTTTATAACCACTATGAGATGAGACAATAAGGTCATTTTTTACTAATATATATTAGGTCTATCTACTATTAGGTTTATACTTAATAAACTTTTTAATTCGGCATTAATGATATTTCTTTTAATGGTAGGAAATATACCTCTTTTTATCTTTTATTTTCAAAAAGTATAGCACTACCCATTACCCGCATTTCTCATAAAAAGTGTGATTGCTAAGTTGGGAAGCCATAGACCCTCTAGGTTTGACCATGGCGATCGCTCTTGTCTAGAAAACAACAGTGTGTAGTTAGAGTTAACCCCAAAATCATCATCAATTAGGTAGGAAATCAAAAGTTAAATTAATTAACCTATTTGTGTTGCTAATTAATAAGAGTAAAAAAACTTTAATTCATGGTATTATTCAGAATAAAAAAACATTCAAATGTTCACATAATAATTAAAAGATGAAAAAACCAAATAGTACTCCACTCAAGTTAAGTCCTCTTAAAGGAAGAGAAGTTATGGCTAATTTTGAGGGAGGAAAAATCACATCAGATGCTGGAATTGTGTTCATATCTGAGTTAGATAAAAAGCTAAAAATCACGAAAAAATTATCTCATCGCGATAGCTACTATTTCTCCTGAGCGAGATATTTTAGGGATTGCTTACTCTAAAATTAAAGCTATTCAAGATACAAGTTGACGTTTTTTACTCTGCTTGGTAACTAAATAAGTGCTTAGGCAAAATTAATTACACAGTTCTCAATGTAATAATAAATCGCTGTATTCTTTTAATCTAAGCTATTACAGCGTTTGTTGTTTTCTCTATTGACAAGGTTACTAATTTTGCATGACTACTTAGTTCTGGAAATGACTGATAATATAAGCGGTCTTTTTTGTCGTGCGAATCTGGGTTAATCAACTCTTGAAAATCAGGCAATAAAGGAAATTTTTGATGGTAAAGATTGATTTTTATCTGGGTTAACTTCAAAGTTTCTCTGATTTTTTAAAAAGCTCAATTTTTTACATCCAAATCAGCTTTTCAAATTAGTTGGTGAGAAATGCGGGATTAAGGTTAGGACATTCCTCTGTTCCCTGTTCTCTTTCAACTAAAATTTATTGTTCTAACTAATTAAGGTAATGCTATATAATTTTTGTTATGGGTTCTAATTCTCAAGCTAAATATTTTTCAGTGTAACTTTTGGCAGTTTTAATCATCTAAATTCCCGCTAATAATCTTTGATATTTTAACTGTAAGGGAATAGCAAAAAATAAATTATCTATCCAATTCTGGGACTCCCTCTACTCCCTACTCCATGGTCTCCTAAATTCAGGGCAGAGGGATATTTTTTTACTTGTAATACCAAATCGGCTTTACCAAGGCTATATTCAAAAAAGTCAAAATCTTTGCCCAAGCAAGATTCAGGGATTTAGGTAACTAGCCTATAATAACCGGATTTGGTATAAGTCCTTAAATGTTGAAAATAATCAATAGTTCATAAATTGGTAGTCCTATAGATATAGTGATAAAACTTTTATAAGGCGATATAGCTGGCGCTAGGCTCCGCCAACGCTTCATTGTAATAGTGAATAAAACACCAAATAGCACCTAAATGGTTTTCTAGTTTTTTAGAAAAAGATAAAGTTTTTCTAACCCTCCAGATATACCCTTTGACGTAAAGTATTATTTAATCTTTCACTTGTAAGCAGTTAAACCTGTTTCTTTTCGTACTAAGAGAGTGTCTAGAATCAGAAAAAATTAGATTGTAAGACGACCATAAATCTGTATAACAAACCGCGTAGCGTTGCGAGGCAAGTTTGCGCAGCATTCGGCACCGAAAGCAATCTACATTGTCTGTAGATACCAGGTAATGAATTCCATAATTCACTTTTCACCGTTTTCTACTCTTTCTCCTAGATAGAAACCTACGATTTCTTTAGTTTCTATATCAATAGCTAACCATAACTATTGTTTATGATTTTTGCTCCCAATAAATGACTAAATTTAATCACATTGAATAGTCAGTTTTCCAGGTTTTTTTTTAGTACATTTAATTGATTTACAAACTTTGGTATATTTATTATTGACGTAATCTTGAAGCCATTTTGGGGAGACTCCTGTTACAGGAATTATTCCAGCTAAACTAATTTAATAAGAGTAATAATTTATCAATCATGCTCTTGGTTTCATCACCGCTTATTTTTTTTCTGGTTATTAGGAACAAATTGTCTTTTACAGGCTTGACATTGATACTTCTGTTTTTTATTGTGAATTGTTTCATTCTTAACAATAAGACCGCTGTTACAGCTAGAAAATATTAATTAATTAATCGAAAAATAATGATTTATATTGGTTTGTCACTATATATATACCACTACAAAAAAAAGAGAAATAACAGATTCAGAAAAATATCAAAATAGAAAGTTTGCAACTGATGCGAATTTTTGTTGAACATATAATTAGGGCTTGCTGATTAAATCTAAAAGCATTGACATATAACGGCTAAAGCCTTTGCGTGTGCGAAAAAAGTGCCAGGTTTTTGCTCACAACCAGCTCAAAATGTGAGGATTTTGGGCAAGAGTTGGGCAGAAAAATTGAGGAACAATTCTTCCGACTACATCCTCTGTAATTCCCATTTATCCTGACTCCTGTAGGGCAATTCCCGAATTGCCCCTACGACTCGGTACTCCTACCCTCACCCATAAGACTTATTCAGCAAACCCTAATTAGATTAATTAAAATATTTAGGGTGGCTCAAGAAAGATTCAGACTAAATCTAGATAAATATGAGTAAATAATTATGACTATTTGTGGTCTGGTTCGATTACGAATAGGTACATTGATTTTGTAGTAGTAAGTCTCCCTTGATTTCGAGACAAATAAGTTGACTTTCGGGGCTACTTCCCTTGATAGTTTTTAATAGTAAGTATTTGGAATACTGATTTTACGGTAAAAATTAACTATCTTAGCCAGATGGCTATCGCTCTTTTCATCCAACAAAGCCGTTTTGTACAATAGTTTTGTACAATCAAAAAATCCCAAATATCAATTTAAAAAATATATTGTGATGTTAGGTACTTTTCAAAAAAGCCATCTGCGCATAGAGATTTCAGCTTCAGAAGCTACCATCAGAGATAGCTTACTACGTCCATCTCAGCTACAAACATGGTTATGGCCTCAGCGATTTTCGCCTGGATTACCAGAGCAATTATCTGAGGGTGTAAAATTCGATAGTTGGATTGGGCCGATAGAAATTCGCCATGATGTTGATGTAGTTGGGTCTAATTGTTTGAGACTACTACTGAGTCAGGGAATTGATGGATTTCACGAGTGGTACTGGGGAGATGGTTGGATAGTGCGATTCGTTTAACCTAAAATAAGCTTTTCAGTTTATGGGACGGTTAGTACAGCTCTGGGAGCTGTAACAACTGATTATACATGAGGTGCAAATCCTCCCCTCAAGTGCAGAGGTGAAAGCATAACCCCTATTGTTTCGGCTAGCAACCTGGATGGTAAAGCGGGGTTAAAAAGCAGACCACTGGTAGTCGAATCTGGTGACTGTCGAGCAAGAGTCCATGTGTAGTGAAAGCAAAGATATGTCTGAACCATCGTCACATTTAATGGCCACAACGACTGTTTAAGGCCAAGCCAAAAGGCAAGGATAGGGCATGAGCAGATTGTCCACTGACTCATTAGCACCGCCCACAAAACCCGGTGGAGAGTATCACACTAAAGACTCAAGACAATGTGTAATCGGAACGAAGTAACCTCTATATATCTCTAGGAATGGTCGATGTCCAGTAGGTGCTAACCACATGATATATAGGGGCGGGATTGAATCAGAAGCTAACGCCAATTTGTAATGAATTGGATATGCTGACGGATTCACGATAACTCCAAAGGAATTGAACAAGTAGCAATATATATGTCTGTGCGATTCGTTGCTATTAGGAGCTTCTAGAGAATAGAAGGGTATGAGTAGCGTCTAGAGAGGCCACGGAGGAAAAACAAACAAGAGCCTGTACTAGATAACTGAATTACGGATGTGAGTGAAAATCTCACTCGCTAAGGGAAAGCGAACTCCCGACCTGGCCACGCCGAGTTAGAACTTACCAATGACAGAGCGAAGCTGGCAACAGGCCCCAACCATGAGCTAATGTGATAGGCACTCTGGGGGTAATGGGGAGACGGCATGGGTAGATTAACGAATGTCCTAAAAAAACGTCTTATTATTAAGCAGGAATCACTCAATCTTCCTGACTTCACACGGAAAACTCCCGCACCATAAAGACATAATAGGTGCATCCCTGGGAACCATGTAGGCGAATTGGACAACCCTAAACCGTCATAACAATCTGTAATTCGGAACGAAGAAAAACGTTGAGAAAAGTCTCTGGAAATCGATAACCAGAGTAGGTGGGAAGCACGGAAATCTTTCCAACGGGTAGGATGCAAGCCCAAATTGCTTGCAGGGTAATCAGCGTAGATAAATTGAGTAACAGAGCACGCTTAGACACATGATTAATCATAGTGAAGCCTGGAGCAACCAAAACTGGAGGAAACTCCAAACAAACTTGTTCCGCCTCCAAAAACGAATCTATAAAGCCATGCAGAACGGAGACAACCGCAAGGTCAAAAATCTTCAACGCTTGGTGCTGAAATCCCGCGCTGCAAGGATGCTTGCTGTACGACAAGTAACTCAGCTAAATTCTGGGAAAAAGACTTGTGGGATAGATGGTCTCAAGTCCTTAAACTTTGAACAAAGGCTTGATTTAGCAGAAACGCTAAAACTCGCAAACAACTGGGAACATGAAGGACTCAGGGAAGTTGAAATCCCTAAGAAAAACGGGAAAATACGAACCCTAAAAATACCGACCATCGCAGATAGAGCTTGGCAATGTCTTGTCAAATATGCTTTAGAACCCGCCCACGAGGCTACATTCCATGCCCGCAGCTACGGCTTTAGACCAGGCAGAAGAACACAAGATGCACAAAAATACATCTTTGACAACCTCAAAAGCCTAGTCAACGGTCAAAATAAAAGGGTAATCGAATTAGACATTGAAAAATGTTTCGACAGAATTAACCACACAGCAATTATGTCCAAAGTAATTGCACCCCGACAAATCAAAATCGGGCTGTGGAGGTGCTTAAAGGCAGGGGTAAATCCTGAGTTCCCAGAACAAGGAACACCCCAAGGTGGTGTAGTTTCACCATTACTAGCCAATATAGCACTGAATGGGATAGAAGACATCCACCCTTGCGTTAGATATGCGGATGATATGGTGTTTTTCCTTAAACCCAACGACAAAGCTGAAAAGATCATAAAAAAAGTACAGCAATTTCTAACAGAGCGTGGGATGAATGTATTAACAGAAAAGACAAAGATTACGCGGTCTATCGAAGGCTTTGATTTCTTGGGATGGCACTTTTTGGTGCAGAAAAACGGAAAATTTCGATGTACTCCCAATAAGGAAAACTACGAAAAGCTCCGCAAGAAAGTCAAAGCTATAGTCAATAGTTCTGTATTAGCCACAACCGCCAAAGCGAAGAAGCTAGCCCCAATAATCAGAGGTTGGAAAAATTATCACCGCTATTGCCAGATGGACGGGTCAAGGTTTAGTTTATGGTACTTAAGCCAAGATGCCTTTAATCGGTTCAAAACCGACAAAAACAAAGGCAAAAATGAAGCCAAGAAACTCGTCAATCAAGCATTTCCAGCGGTCCCTTACTCCGAGAATAAATTCGTTATGGTTAAAGGAATAAAATCCCCCTATGACGGAGACCTTCTTTATTGGAGTAAAAGAAATTCCCACCTTTATGACGGACAGACAGCTAAAGCGCTCAAACGGCAAGGTGACAAATGTGGTCACTGTGGGCTGTACCTAGACCATAACGAAAGGGTACATCTGCACCATATCAACGGCAATCACGACAACTGGAAAACTAAAAACTTAGTTGCTATTCATGAGTCATGCCATGATTATATCCACATGGGCAAAAGGTCAAAAACCTAAGATTATCTAGGAGCCGTATGCGGTGAAAGTCGCACGTACGGTTCTGAAGGAGAGGGGCGAAGGGTAATACCTTCCCTCGACTCTAACAAA
>JBARXI010000376.1:0-6226 GCA_049647275.1 Microcoleaceae cyanobacterium | reverse complement strand
ATTGGTGAGGATGTGAAGTTGGGGGCGCTGTTGGCTCCTGCTCCTACTGTGAGTTGATAGGTTTTGTCTGCAGTGCCTCCGTTGGGGTCGGTGACTGTGAGTTGGATGTCTGTGTCACCGATGTCTTGGTTTGTGGGGGTGCCTGTTAATGTGGCTGTGCCGTCGCCGTTGTCGGTGAATGTGAGCCAACTGGGTAGGTTGCTTTGGTTGATGGTGAGGGGGTCGCCATCTGGGTCTGTGGTGGTGATGCGGTAGGTGTATGGTTGTCCTACTGTGCCTTGAGTAGGGGCACCTGATGTGAAGACTGGATCGTCGTTGACTGGGTTGACGTTGATGGCAAAGTTGTATTCTTGGTCACTATCAAATTGACCGTCGTTGACTCGGAAACTGAAGTTGCCGTAGTTGCTGCCGTTTTCGTTGTGGTTGGGGGTGTAGACGAGTTGGTTAATTTCTCCGGCACTGATGGTTTGGTCTGGTGTTACCTCTTGGTTGTTGAGGGTGAGTTTTCCGGCTGTGGGTATTTCGGTGATGATAATGCTATCTAGGTTGTCTCCGTCATTGTCGGTGTAGCCGAAGTCGGTGTTGCTGAAGTTGTAGTTGCTGTCTTCTAATATGGTGCGGTTTTGGTCGGCTGCTGTTGGTGGGTTGTCGTTGGGGATGTCTCCGATGTTGAAGCCGATGGTGTGTGCGATGCTATTATCGGTGCCGTCGTTGACTGTGAAGTTGAAGTTGCCTACGTTGGGTCCGCTGCTGTTGGAGCTTGGGGTGTATACCAGTTGGTCTATTTCATCTACTGGGATGGTTTGGTTGGCTGTGACTGCTGTGCCGTTGAGGGTGAGGCTGCCGTTGCTGGGTAAGCTGCTGATGGTGAGGCTGTCTTGAGGGTCTCCGTCTATGTCGTTGTACCCGAAGTCGCGAGCCCGGAATGTGTGGCTGTTGTTGGCTGTGGCTATGGTGATGGTGTTGTCTGCTGCTGTGGGTGGGTCGTTGACTGGGTTGACGTTGATGGTGATGGTGGCTCCGTTGCTGTCTGTGGTGCCGTCGTTGAGTCGCACTCGGAATGTGCTGTAGTTGTTGCCGTTGTCGTTGGGGTCTGGGCGGTAGGTGAGTTGGCCTATTTGGGCTGCACTGATGGTTTGACTTGTGGTTACTGCTTGGTTATTGAATAGGAGTGAGCCTTGGTCTGGCAGGGTGCGTATTTCTATTTGGGTTAATGGGTCGCCGTCATTGTCTGTGTAGCTGAAGTCGGTGGTGCTGAATGTGTATGTGTTGTCTTCGTCTAGGGTGATGGTGCTGTCTGTGGCTACGGGGGGTTGGTTGCTGTCTGTGACTTTGAGGGTGTATTGTTTGGTTGTTGTGAGTTGTCCGTCTGTTGCTTCAAGCTCGATATTGATGCTGCCTTGGTCATTGTCTGTGGGTGTGCCTGTTAATGTGGCTGTGCCGTCTCCGTTGTCGGTGAAACTGAGCCAAGTAGGTAGGTTGTTGGTGTTGATGGTTACGGTGTCTGAGTCTGGGTCTGTTGTTGTTATGGTGTAGGTGTATTGTTGTCCGGTGATGGCGTTGGTGACTGGTGAGGAGGTGAAGTTGGGGGCAGAATTTGCTCCTGATGCTACTTCTAGGGTGAAGGTTTTGTTGGCTGTGCCTCCGTTGGGGTCGGTGACTGTGAGTTGGATGTCTGTGTCACCGATGTCTTGGTTTGTGGGTGTGCCTGTTAATGTGGCTGTGCCGTCGCCGTTGTCTGTGAATGTGAGCCAACTAGGTATGTTACTGGAGTCGATATTTACTGGGTCGCCATCGGGGTCTGTGGTGGTGATGCGGTAGGTGTATGGTTGACCGACTGTGGCTTGGGTGGGGGCACCTGATGTGAATACTGGATCGTCGTTGACTGGGGTAACGTTGATATTGAGGGTGTAGGTTTGTTGACTGTCTAGTTGACCGTCGTTGACTTGGAATTGCAGGTTGCTGTAGTTGCTGCCAAATTCGTTGTGGTTGGGAATGTAGGTGAGGTTGCTAATATCGGTGCGACTAATACTGTCGCCGTCTGCTACTGGTTGGTTGTTGAGTTGTAGTTGCCCTACTGTTGGTATTTGGGTGATGATGATGCTGTTGAGGGGGTCGCCGTCTGCGTCTTGATAGTTGAAGTCTGGGGTGGCAAATTGATAGGTGTTGTCTTCGTTGAGGGTAATATTGCTGTCTGCTGCTGTGGGGGCTGTGTCTGTGGTTTTTGGTCCGACGTTAATATTAATTGTGTGTTCTACGCTATCAGCCTGGCCGTCGCTGAGGGTAAATTTGATTTCGCTGAGGTTATTGCCTGTGCTGTTGGGGTCTGGGGTGTATTCCAGTTGGTCTATTTGGTTGGTGGGGATGGTGTCTCCGGCTGTGACTGCTGTGCCGTTGAGGGTGAGGTTGCCTACTGTTGGTATTTGGGTAATGGTGAGGCTGTCTTGGGGGTCGCCGTCTATGTCGCTGTAGCCAAAGTCGCTGGCTTGGAATTGTTGGCTGCTGTCTGCTGCAACGCGGATGCTGTTGTCTACGGCTGTGGGGGGGTCGTTGACTGGGTTGACGTTGATGGTAACTGTGGCTCCGTTGCTGTCTGAGGTGCCGTCGTTGAGTCGGACTCGGAAGTTGGCGTAGTTATCGCCGTTGTCGTTGGGGTCTGGGCGGTAGGTGAGTTGGCTTATTTGGGCTGCATTGATGATTTGACTTGTGGTTACTGCTAGACCGTTGAATAGTAGTTCTCCTACGTTGGGCAGGGTTCTAATTTCGATGGTGGTGAGGGGGTCGCCGTCTGGGTCTGTGTAACCGAAGTCGGTTGTGCTGAATGTGTATGTGTTGTCTTCGTCTTGGGTGATGGTGCTGTCTGTGGCGACTGGGGGTTGGTTTTGATTATTTCCTGTGTTGTCTGTGACGTTGATGGTGTATTGTTTGGGGGTGGTTAGTTGCCCATCTGTGGCATCAATTTCGATGTTGATGTTGCCTGTATCTTGGGCTGTGGGTGTGCCTGTTAATGTTCCTGTGCCGTCTCCGTTGTCGGTGAGACTTAGCCAAGTAGGTAGGTTGGTGGCTGTGATGCCAACTGGGTCGCTTTCTGGGTCTGTTGTTGTTATGGTGTAGCTATATTGTTGCCCTGTTGTGGCGTTGGTTACTGGGGATGATGTGAATTCTGGAGCTTCGTTAATATCGTTAACATTAACTATTATTTGTCTGTCTAATATTCCGCCTTGACTATCTGTAACTTCTACTCGGATGCTGTAGCTATTTTGAGTCTCGAAGTCTAGAGGCTGTCTTGCAAATAGTCGATCGCCCTGAATTTCAAATATATTATTGCCACTGTCTCCTTGACCGGATACTAGAGAATAGGTGAAGGTTTCGTTGGTGTCTGGGTCGAGAGCTGCTAAACTGCCGACTAAGCTATTGGCTGGTTGGTTTTCATCTATACTGTTGGGGCTGAGAGTAATATCGCTGGGAATTTCTTCAATATCTGTAGCGTCGATCGTGAATTGTTCGGCGAATGTTGCACCAGCACTGTCTGTGGTTTGGATACGGATACTATAGGTTGGTTGAGCTTCAAAGTCTAGAGGTTGGGTGGTGACGACTTGGTTACCTTGAATTTGGAATAGACTATTATCTGTATCTCCGGCTCCAGCAACGAGAGTGTAAGTGAAACTATCGTTAGTATCTTCGTCTGTGGTGCTGAGATTACCAACTGGAGTACCTGCTGGTTGGTTTTCTAGGATGCTAGTTGGGCTGAGGTCAATATCTGTTGGGGGGTCGTTGAGGTCATTAACTTGTACTGTTAATGACGTGGGGAATGTGCCTCCGCGTCCGTCGTCTGCTTGGACACGAACGCTGTAGGTGTCTTGCTGTTCAAAATTAAATGATGGGTTAGCAACAAGTTGGTCGCCTTGAATTTGGAATAGGCTATTATCTGTGTCTCCGCTTCCGGCAATGAGAGTATAGGTAAAGTTTGTGTCTCCTGTGTCTGGGTCGGTGGCACTGAGAGTACCGACTGGTGTGTTGGTTGCTTGGTTTTCGTCTATGTTGTTGGGGTTGAGGGCTAAACCGACTGGTGATTCTTCGATGTCAATAATGTTGATGGGGAAGGCTTGACTAAATGTATTGCCTGTGTTGTCTGTGGTTTGGATGCGGACGGTGTAGTTGGCTTGGGCTTCAAAGTCGAATGGTTGAGCTGCTTCTAATTCTGTGCCTACTATTTGGAATAGGCTGTTATCTGTGTCGCCTTGACCTGCTACTAGGCTGTAGGTGAAGCTGTCGCCAATATCTGGGTCAGTGCTGCTGAGGTTGCCGACTCTTGTACCTGCTGGTTGGTCTTCGGGAATATTGTCGTTATCTAGAGCAATGGCTGTGGGAGCTTCTGGTAAGTCGTTGATGCTGATGTGAAGAGGTAGAGCTAGTCTGTTACCTGCACTGTCTGTGGTTTGGACACGGATATCGTAACGGTCTTGGGTTTCAAAGTCGAAGGGTTGACGGGTTACAAGTTGGTCGCCTTGAATATTGAAGAGAGCGTTGTCTGTGTCGCCTTGACCAGATATGAAGTTGTAGTTGAAAGTTTCTCCAGTGTCTGGATCTATGGTGTTGAATGTTCCTATTATGCTGTTGGCTGATTGGTTTTCATTGATATTGTTAGGGTTAATGCTGAGGTTGGTGGGTTGTTCGTTGACATCGTTGATATGGATGGTGAATTCTTTCTCGAATGTTCCGCCTTGGTTGTCGTCTACTTGGACTCTGATTTCATAGAGGTCTTGGCTTTCAAAGTCGAATGGTTGACGGGCAATGAGTTGGTTGTTTTGGATGTCAAATAAACCGTTGTTAGTGCTGCCTTGGCCGTTGACTAGGCTGAATGTTAAATTGTCGCCAATATCTGGGTCGGTGGCGCTGAGTGTTCCGACTGGTGCGTTGGCTGGTTGGTTTTCGTCGAGGGTATTGTTACTGAGGTCAATAGCTACGGGTGGCTCTTCGATGTCGGTAACGTTAATTGTAAATTCTTTCTCGAAGGTGTTGCCTGTGCTGTCTGTGGTTTGGATGCGGACGCTACGGGTTGCACTAGCCTCGAAGTCTAGAGGGTTTAGGGCTACAAGACGGTTGCTGCTATCTATGGCGAATAGGTTGTTGTCTGTGTCTCCTGCTCCAGACACGAGGCTGTAGGTGAAGCTGTCGTTAGGAATGTCTGGGTCTAGGGTGCTGAGAGTGCCTACGGGAGTGTTATTTGCTTGGTCTTCTTTAATAGTGTCATTATTGAGGTTGATGTCTGTGGGGGCATCGGGGATGGGGTTGATGGTGATATTTGCTGTGTCGCTGCTAACACTGTAGGGGGTGCTGCCTCCGTTGGTTGTGGTGTCTATTCCAGTGTCGCCGTTTTGACCGAGGAATTGATCCCAGGCACGGAATGTGATATTGGCTGTGCCGTTGTAGTCTGGGTTAGGAATAAAGCGGATGCTGGCTGTGTTGTCGAGAAGTACGGCGTTGGCATCGGCTATGTTGTTGGGGAATGCTATCCAGGTGTTGGGGGTGATGGAATATTCCCAGGTGCCGTTTGTGTTGTCTATTGCTGTGACTGCTATGGTTTCAGGGATGGAGTCTGGGGGATTGAAGTTGCTGTCGGTGATGCTGCCATCTACTATAATGTCGGCGACTGTGCTGCCTTGGTTTTGAGCATCGGGTATGTCTTCGTCTATGTTGGTGAGTATTGGGGTTGGGTTGGGGTCTAAGACGGGGGCTGTGTTTTCCAATTCGACTGCGCCGATGTCGGGGTTGCTGTCGCGGGTTATGCCTCGTTGGTCTGTGGGTTCGTTGGTGCTGCCTGCGTTAACTGCGGGGCTGGTTGGTTGTAGGGCTTGGGTTTGAATGGTAGTTGCGCTGCCTGGTGCCCCTGTGGTGAAACCGCCGTTGTCTGCTAGAGGTAATAGTTGGGCGTCTACTGGGGCTGCTGCTGTGCCTGTTATGTCGTTGTTGGTGAATACTCCTGTGACATTGCCTACGTTGCCGATGAGGTTGTTGCCTCCACTGGTTATTTGACCACTTATGAGGTCAATGTCGTTGTTATTGGTGTTTTGGGCGATGATGCTGTTGCTTACATTCGCTGTGCCTTGAGCGTTGTATATGCCACCGCCCAGATAAGCAGAATTACCACTGATGGTGCTGTCACTTACATTTGCTGTGCCATTAAGGTTGTTGAATATGCCACCGCCACCAGGAGCAGAATTAC
>JBARXI010000375.1:0-12805 GCA_049647275.1 Microcoleaceae cyanobacterium | reverse complement strand
GTGTTTTGGAGGAGCGATTAGAGGTATTGAAAACTGAGCCTTTTTTAGAGATTATCGCGGGGCCTTGGGTGAGGGAAAAAGTGCGTGATGTGCCGGAGGTTTTGTTAAAGGAAGTATGTAAATTGTTGTCGTAAATCAAATATTGTTATGATTGTTTTTAGACAGAAAATCTAGACATAAATGTTGTTAATCATTGGTGAATTATGATGAATATTCCAGATGAATACAAAGTCGAGAATTTGTTTTTGCTAGTGGGTGAAAATCCTTTGCCTAATTATGTGGCTGCAAGAACTCTTTTAAAAGAGGGAGGAACTGTTTATTTAGTATTTACAAATCAAACTATAAATCAGAAAGATTGTTTGAATGATAGACTAAGTTGTTTGAATGATAAACTAAATAGAGAAATTATATGTGAAGAGCTGGATCTGGCTAACGATGAATCTAATGCTTGTGAGATTCGAGACATAATTCAGGACACAATTAAATCTATAAAAACTGAATCAGTCGGTTTAAATTATACGGGTGGTACAAAAGCAATGGCTGTTCATGCTTATCGAGCGATGAAAGAATTTAAGCCAAATGCAGTATTTAGCTATCTCGACCCCCGTCGTTTAAAGATGTTTATTGACCGAGAAAATAATCAACCTCGTTGTTGTGATGTACCCTTAGAACTTTCTCTGGAAGAACTTTTTAAATTACATAATAATAACTATTGGCTTGAAAATAAACCTCCAGTTTCTCAGCCATGTTTACCAGAAGTTGCAGCTAAATTTGCCGAGTTTTATGCAGATAAGCAACTAGCAAAATATTGGAGAGAATGGTGTGATGAAAAGCTACGTCCTTCAACAAGAAATGAAAAAAATAAATGGAAAAAACAGTCACAGTTAGAAGAAGTTAGTATTAGCTTAAACGATTTACCTCACAAAATCAAGGACATTTTGTGTTTAGAGTTTGACGCATCATCTGAAGAATTTTCTCTAAATAATGCTCAAAAAAAAGGGTTTAATAAATGCGAAGAAGTCTGTAAATGGCTAGATGGAATCTGGTTAGAGAATTATGTTTTGCACCAAGTAAAAGAAATTCAAGATCAAGCTGACATCAAAGAATGTGGGATGTCTTTCCTTATTAGAGATCCAAAAAATCCCAAAAAAGACAGATTTGAATTTGATGTTGCCTTAATTAAGGGATATCAACTCTTTGCAATTTCTTGTACTACTACAAGCATCAAAGGTCTGTGCAAGCAAAAACTTTTTGAAGCACATTTACGCGCTCGACAATTAGGGGGAGATGAAGCTAGGGTTGCTTTAGTTTGCTGTTCCGATGAACCAGAAGAAATTAGAGAAGATATGAGGTTTGCCATAAATGACCGCAAGATTAAAGTATTTGGAAGAAATGATTTAGTTGGTCTTGCTAATAAAATGAAAATTTGGATCGATGAAGTGAAACTGGAGACGAAACAATGAGCAAATATGTATTAACAATATTAGATACAACAGGAATTCAATCCTATATTTTTAACAGTAACCGCTTACGAGAAAATATAGGAGCTTCTTACCTAGTAGAGTGGTCAACTAAAGATTTGGTTGAGGATAAATTAGCAGAATTAGGAATTCCTAAAGATAGACAATATGAACCAATTGAAAGTAGCGGATTAATTGCGGAATTAATTTACGCTGCGGGTGGTAATGCCACAATTTTATTTAAGTCGATGAATGATGCAAAAAAGTTTACTAAAAAACTCAGCAGGCAAATTTTAGTAGAAGCTCCTGGTTTAAATATTGTTGCTGCTCATACGGAATTTGATTGGGAAGAAAACTCTCTCTACGAAAAGGTTAAATATCTGCAAGAAGAGGAGTTAGAAAAACAGAAAAGAGCGAGAATTCCTTCAGTTCCTTTATTGGGTTTAGGAGTAACGGCATTTTGTAAATCAACTCAGTTACCTGCAGTTAATACAAGTCGAGGATATCTTAACGCTGACGAGTCAGATATCTATTTAATATCTAGAGAAACTGAGGGAAAATTAAAAGTTACTTCGCCACAATATAAACAACCTGCTAATCAAGTTTTGAGGAAAAAGTTTGCAGATGTTTTGCAAGGTTATGAATTTCCCTACCGTATGGATCATGTAGGAGGTTCTAAGGGAGAAAGTAGTTATTATGCTGTAGTTCATGCTGATGGAAATAGTATGGGAAATCGCTTTAAAGAATATGGCAAAAATAGTCAAGATAACCGAGACTATATTAAGAGGATTCAGGAGTTATCTAAATCTGTTAGTCAGGCAGGCGAAGCAGCAGTAAAAAAAGTTATTCAAGTGCTGATAAATTCCATCGAAAATGGAGAAGTAATGGGTAAATTTTTCATCAAAAATAATTTTTTACCCTTTCGTCCTCTTGTTTATGGAGGTGATGATATTACTTTTGTTTGTGATGGGAGATTAGGGTTAGAATTAGCAGCTATTTTCTTAGAGGAATTTCAAAAGCAAGAAGTAAAAGATGGTAAACCATTAACTGCTTGTGCGGGAGTATGTATTGTTAAGTCTCATTATCCTTTTGCCAGAGCTTATAAACTTAGCGAAGCATTATGTAATAGTGCCAAAAAATTTGTCCGAGAACAAAAAAAAGAAGACAGAGAATTTTCAGCAATTGATTGGCATATTGCTAGTACTGGTTTATTAGGTTCTATTGGAGAAATTCGTCAACGAGAATATCAAGTTCAGGAGGGAGATTTAACTATGAGACCTCTATTTATAGAAGGAGAAAATAGTCGGTATATGTCCCGCAATAAATGGTGTAATTGGTCAAATTTTACAAAGGTAATTCAAACTTTCAATAACGATGAAATTTGGAAAGGCCGTCGTAATAAAATTATTGCTTTACGAGAAAAATTACGGGAAGGTAAGAAAGCAACTAGAGAATTTCGTAAAGCTTACAACATTGATAATTTGCCTCACATTGAAGGGGGCGCGAGAAAAGCATTGCAAGAGGAAGGATGGACAGGAAAACGTTGTGGTTATTTTGATGCTATTGAAGCAATGGAATTTTATTTTCCTTTGAATAAAGTAGGAGAAAAAAATGATAGTTTACAAGCTGAAAATGAAATTACTCAGTGATACAACTTTTGGACGGGGGGATGGAGTTGCAGGGTTAGTTGACCAAGAAGTAGAACACGATCCTAATGGTTTTCCTTATTTGCGGGGACGAACATTAAAGGGTTTGTTGAGTGAGGAATGTGATAATTTAATCGCCGTTTTATCCCTCGATAATATTCGTCAACATTGGGAAAAAGTAGCTTCGGGTTTATTTGGAAAACCAGGTAGCAGTCTGCAAACAATTGCTCAAATGCACGTTGGGGACGCTTGTTTGCCAGAAGATTTGCGCAAAGTGGTAGGGTATCAAATTCAGAGAAAGGAATTAAGCGAGGTGGATATTTTAGAATCTTTAACAACTATTCGCCGTCAAACTGCTATTAATTCAGCAACAGGAGTAGCGCAAGAGCGGAGTTTGCGTTCTATTCGTGTGGTATTGCGAGATTTGGAATTTACCGCACCTTTGAGTTTTGAAATTCCACCTAACGAGGATACTTTAACAGTTTTATCAGTCGGTGTTTTAGCATTGCGAAGGGTGGGAAGTGTGAGAAACCGGGGACTGGGTTATGTGCAGTGTAGATTATTCGATGCGGAAAATAACGAAATTACCACAAATTATCTGAAACGTTTTGGTGAAGTTGCTGAGGAGAAATAATGAAAGCAATTACTTTTTTATTAACAACAAAGGAACCTGTTTTAGCTACTTCATTTTCAGGCGACCCTAACAGTGATGTTTCTTATCCTTATCTTCCTGGAAGTATGATTCGAGGAGCATTAATAGGTCGTTATCTGAAACGTGAAGGATTACAAAATACGGATATTTTGACTAATGAAACTGTTAGACGTTTGTTTTTTGATGGTACTACTCGCTACTTAAATGCTTATCCGAATAGTCGCCGAAATTTACGAACTTTTCCAATGTTATTGTCTTGGAGAAAAGAAAAAGGTGAAGAACTGAAAGATGAGTCGGACAGTATAGAAATTTATGATTTTAGTGTGGATAAACCAGAACTAAATTCACCTAAGTCTGTAGGAGAAAATTTTTGGGTAGAAGAAGGTGGATATGTCATACTTTATTCAGTTAGTCGCCGGATTAATATTCATAATAGTCGCCATCGCGGTAAAGGTCGTTCTGTACCTGACAAAATCAATCATCAAACTGGTCAAGTAATAGAAAAGGGAGAAGGAGAAATCTTTACTTATGATGCGATAGATAGTAATCAAACTTTTCAAGGAGTAATATTGTGCGAGGATAATGACGAAGAAACTATTTTAAATTTAATCAACCAGTCAAAGATAATTCGTTTAGGTGGTTCCATAAGTGCGGGTTATGGTCAGACAGAAATTACTCAAGTAATCTCTAATTCAGATTGGCATGAAATAGGAATAGCTCCAGAGGAACGGACTAATAATATTCTCAAAATTACTCTTCTCAGCGATTTAATTTTTCGCGACAACTGGGGGCAATATGTAGCAATGCCTCCCACTAATTTACTTGCTGAAATTTTAGGCAAAGAATCAGAGGAATTAGAAAGTTCTCTAAATCAAAATAAAACTTACATGAACAGTACCTTAATTGGAGGATTTAATCGTAAATGGGGTTTGCCATTACCGCAAGTTCCAGCAGTAGCAGCAGGCAATGTTTTTGTTTATGAAAATGTCGAAGTTTCCCCAGAAAAAATTCAAGAATTAGAAAGAGCAGGAATTGGAGAAAGAATAGTAGAAGGTTTTGGCAGAATCGCTATTAATTGGCATTTAGATAAAAGTAGTTTTTCGGCAATACTACCAGAAAAAAAAGACAGTCAAGATAAACAGCCTGAATTAAAAACTCAAGAATCTGAAGATTTAGCCAAAAAAATAGCAGAAAGAATATTGCGTCAAAGATTAGATAAATTACTTTTGAGTCAAGTTGAATATAATAAATTATCTCCAAATAAAATGACCAATAGTCAACTTTCTAGACTCATGCTTGTAGCGCGACAAGCGTTAGATATGAATAACCGTCAACCACTAGATTTATTGCTAGAAAAACTCCCGAAAAAAGCTCTTAGTCAATATGAAAGTACAAAATTAGACACAAAAATTAAAGATTGGTTAGATAATCCTAAAAAATGGATAGAAGTTTATTTAGAACCAGTAACAATTGCCAATCAAACTATCAACTTAACTGATGAACTAGCATTAGAATATACCCTAAAATTAATTATGGCGATCGCTAAAAATGCCATGAAGGAGAAGGATAAGGAAAATGAGTAACGAACGATTAAATCGCCATCAACGTCAGATTATTAAACGGATTATTATTAGAGGTAAATTAATATTAGATACTCCCACCTGTTTAGGCAGTGGCGATGCCGAAGGCCCAACAGATTTAATGTTGATGCGCGACAGTATTAGTTCTCATGTTTTACTAACAGGTACATCCATTGCTGGAGCATTAAGAAATTATCTCCACGAGTACGAAAATGGCTATGGGGAAAATGAAGAATCTAACAGTTTATCAACTTATTTATTTGGCGCAAGACGCGAAGATGATGATGGAGACCAAAGTTCTCTAATTATTCACGATTCTATTAGTAGCAAAGTGCCAAAAGTAGAACTAAGAGATGGAGTACAAATTAATAGTGTTACAGGAGTAGCTAAAGACAAAGCAAAATATGATTTGGAATTATTAGCTGAAGGTACAGAATTTCCTCTAGCTTTTGAACTAATTGTTGAAAAAGATAAACATAAAGATGAAAATCGACTTTTGTCAGCTTTAACCATAGCATTAGAAGGTTTAGAAAATAGTCAAATTAGAATTGGCATGAAAAAACGCCGGGGGTTTGGTCGTTGTTATGTTTCTCAATGGCAAGTTTGGCAGTTTAATTTAGAGGAAAGTCAAGATAGAATTGCCTGGTTACTATTCGACCGTGAATGTACTTCTAATCTTCAAACTGGCAAAATTTCAGACATTCTGAAACCTTCAAAAAAATGCCCAGATAAACGTCAACGTTTTACAATGAAAGCTACTTTTAAATTAGTTGGTTCGTTGTTAATTCGTTCCAGTCAATTTTCTAATGAAGCTGCTCCCGATGTTGTGCATTTAAAATCTTCTCGAAATGGCAAAGAGGAAAATATTTTATCTGGTACGAGTTTAGCTGGAGTATTGCGCCATCGTGCCGAAAAAATTGTTAATACTCTCGGCAATAATCAGAAAATAATTAATGATGTATTTGGCATGGTAGAAAAAGATAATAAAGATGCCAAGTCAAGTCGTTTACTTGTGGAGGAAAGTGTAATTAAAAATGTCAATGAATTAGTACAAAATCGAATTGCCATAGACCGTTTTACAGGAGGTGCATTTTACGGAGCTTTATTCGACGAACAACCTATTTTTGGAAAAGAAGAAACTTGTGTAACTTTAAAATTAGAATTACGTCAGCCAAAAGATTGTGAAATAGGATTACTTTTATTACTGCTAAAAGATTTATGGACGAGCGATTTACCTGTAGGCAGTGAGAGTAGTATTGGGCGAGGAAGATTAGCAGGAATAAAAGCTGAAATGAGCCTCAAAAATTCGGGTAAGGATCAAAAAACTTGGACGATTAGTCAAAATGGAGAAAGATTAAAAATAAGCAATGCTAAAAAATTAGAATCTTTTGTTTATAGGTTTGTTAAAGAAGTGCAGGAAGGGTTTAATCAAGTCAAAAGTAAAAAGTAAAAAGTAAAAAGTAAAAATTTAGTCAAGTCAAAAGTTAAAAGTAATATGATGAAAGAATTATGTCAGCCAATATCTACGGATAACCTCAATAAAAATCTGATTGTTTGGATAGAAAAACAAGCCAAACAGTATGAGTTAAATTATCTATTAGCTCATGCAGAAGATGGGATAATTTGGGGAAATTTTGAAAATAGTGAATTGATTACATCTAACCAAGCTTTCCCCAATAAAAATTTACCAGAATTAAGATTAGAAACACTCCAACAATGTCGAATTTTTGGAGAAAAAGGAGAAGTATTATTATGGCAAACAGATAGAGGTTGGTACGCACGCTTAATTCAAGATAACTCCAATTTTGACTATATTCCTGAAGAACAAATTCTCTGGGGAACTAAAGGTAAAGAACAAAATGGATTTACTTTTTTATCAGATGGTTCCCAGGGATTAAAACACGCTATTCCCTTAACAGGAATTACCTTTGAAAATGAGAAAAAAAATCTATATCGTCCCCTCAGACTATTGATTCATCATTATATTGATTATGATGATTCAGGAATTGCTAAAATTCTTCTTAGTCGTCTTGTTAACTTAAAAGAAAATACTCTAGGAAACAAATCAAATGAATTATCCCAAACATATAGAAATAGAAAAAGAAAAAGTTCCGGAAGATAGAAAAGCGATCGCTCCCTACAATTTTGTAGAATTACCAGACAAAATAATTGAGGCGCAAGAATTACCAGAGAATAATAAATATTATCCAGAAAATGAGCGTAATACTGGCAGAATTGAATGTACTTTAACAACTTCATCTCCTCTTTATATTCGTTGTGGACTTACTCAAGAAGAGTTTGGTAAAAGAAAAGAAGCAAAAGATAATCCTGATTTTTTCTATACCGATATTGCCACAAAAAAACCTGTTATTCCTGGGAGTAGTTTGCGGGGAATGTTACGAACTTTAGTAGAGATTATTAGCTTTAGTAAAATTGACAGAGTTTCAGATGAGGAAAATTTTTTCTTTCGTGCTGTTGCTGCCGATAAAGATGAACCATTAAAACGAATATATAAACTCCAAAATGTCAAAGCAGGTTATTTACAACTAGATAAAAATAATGGGCAATGGTACATTCAATTTAACAAAAATCAAGAGGACTCTTATCTTACAATTAAGGAAAGAGATATAGATCAAAATACGCTTCCCTCTCTTATACCAATGAAAAAAGAAAATTATCTTCCTCAATATATAGAAGTTAGTTTTGAAAGAGATGAAAAAACTATACTTGTCGATGAGGATGTAGAAAAATACGAACAAAAAGGTTGGTTTGTAACTAGCGGTAATATGCTAGAAACTAGCAATCTTACAGAAGCAGAAAGAGAAGCCAAACTCAAAACAAAGGAAGGTCGTAAATATCATTATATTATTCCGACATTAAGTGATTCAACAGAACGGATTGAAATTAGCCCAGATGCTATTAAGGATTACAAATCTGCTCTTACTGACTTTCAGAAAGGTAAACCATTTAAAGAAAATAGTAAAAATCCATTTAACAAAAATGTTGGAGTATTAGAAGATGGTAGACCTATTTTTTTTAGTGAACCTAAACCAGGAGAAACAATAAAATTATTTGGTCAAAGTCCTAATTTTCGGATTCCATATATTCTTGTGGGAAATGACAGAGCAGCTTCGGCAGTTGATTTTATTCCTAAAGAATTAAGAAATCTAGAAATAATTGATATTGCTGATGCTATTTTTGGTTGGGTTAGGCGTGAAAAGCAGCCAGACAAAACTAAACAAAGTCGTGCAGGTAGAATAAATGTTAGTGATGGAATTTGCATTAGTAGTATAGATGATGTTTTTCTTGATAAAAATCCGATTACACCGAAAATTTTAGCAAGCCCTAAACCAACAACTTTTCAACATTATTTAGTTCAACCAGAAGAGACAAAAGCAGAAAAACTTAATCTCAAACACTATGGCAGTCTACCAATAAAAGAAACTGTAATTCGAGGGCATAAACTTTATTGGCATAAAGGAAGTAATCACAATATTAAACATGAAAAGCCTAATGATGCTTCGGATACTCAAACTACTCAGATTAAACCGATAAAAGCTGGTATTAGTTTTGAATTTAATATCCAATTTGAAAATCTAACTAATGAAGAGTTAGGTGCAGTAATGTGGGTACTTGATATTGCTCAAAATGATAACTACCGTCTCAAACTTGGCATGGGTAAACCTTTCGGAATGGGAGCAGTAAAAATTGAGCATAAATTGTATTTGAGCGATCGCCAAAAAAGATATACAAAATTATTTGATGGTAATAATTGGGAAATAGCCGAAACTTTTGAAGAGCAACCAGACTACAAGCAACTGTTTGAAAACTTTATGCTAGAAAAACTTAAACAAACTGGAAAGTTTGAGGAGATTCGCCGAATAGAAATGCTACTAGCAATGTTACGTTGGCCTGGGCATAAAAATATAGACAAGGCAACTAGATATATGGAGATTGAACGTAAAAAATTGCCTCGTCTTGGTAATGATGAAAATGAATATAAAGCAAGGCGAGTTTTGCCCACTCCATTAGATGAAATTGAAGTAAAATTAAATGGCGATCGCTATTCCTCACCATCAAAAGTTACTTCTCAAAACTCCCCAAAACCGCCAGAAAAAAAAACTAACAAACAACCAGACGGGAAATTCCCAAAAGGTCAATTAGTTGATGCCAAGGTTGTTGATATTAAAGAAGAAAATATACTACAGGGTAATAAAACGAAATTGAAGACAATCATTACTTATGAAATAGAAGGGTCTGATTGTCAGTCAAAAGAGGAAATTAACAAACAAAAGGTTGACTTATCAATAGGGGATATCGTGAAAGTTAAAATTGAAAAGGTAAAGGATAGAAGTATTAGAAAAGTGAAGCGTGTTGAAGAAATTAAATAACTTTTAAACCTTATCGTCCAAATTAACTGTAAATTTTTTAGGAATACATAATGGATTCTCAAGCAATTGCTTTACAAGTTATTCAGCAGGCTATATTAATTTTAGCCAAGTGGGTTGAATATTTTCCATATAAATTTACAACTTCCTCAGAATATCTGGCAGTGACAAGAGCGAAAGAAATCCTCTGTTGGCTTGATGATAAAAGTCTCGATAGTTTGGAGTTGTTGTTTGATAAAGTAAATTTTTCAGACTCCAGTAATCAAGAGCAAAAAAATTACTGTCGTGCAGAAGTAATTGAAGCAAGTGATGAATCTTATCCTAATATTCCCTACCCAGTAAAACAAAAACCGGATTTGGAAGAATATAAAAAAATTGTCAGACAAGAATTAGAAAAACTTGAAAATGACGATTGGGAAAATTTATCTTTACTAACGTTATTTGTAGAGAAATATGGGTCATGTCTTAGCTTTTGCGAGGCGGATATTTCTCTAATAGATATGGCGCGGTCTACTGCTGCGGTTGCTTGTGCTCTTCCTGTTAATTTAGAAGCTAATCAAGAATCTGAAAAAATCTGTTTGGTTGCTGGAGATTTATCAGGAATTCAAAAGTTTATTTACACTATTTCTTCTGATGGGGCGCTAAAATCTCTCCGTGCTAGAAGTTTTTATTTAGAGTTAGTGACTGAGGAAGTAGTACAGCAACTTTTGGAGAAATTAAAGTTATCACGAACTAGCGTTATTTATGCTGGTGGGGGTAATTTATATATTTTAGCTTCGGCGGTGGAAACTGAAGAGAAGGTCAAGGAAGTTAGGAATAATTTTAATGAATGGCTACTAGAAAATTTCCAAGGCAAGATATTTTTAGCCCTGGCTGTATCAGATGCTTTTGATGCTCAAGATGTAAAGACAGAAAAATTTGCCGAACATTGGGATGGAGTTATTAGAAAAGTAAATCGGCAAAAAAATCGAAAGTTTAATTTACAAATTAATCAGTTATTAAAGGTAAAGGATAGTTACTCTCCTTGCAAAGTTTGTCATAGAGATGATACAGAAGATTTAAAACTTTTAAATCCTCAACAACCTGATTCTGTACTTGCTTGTCCAACTTGTAGAGATATGTTTGCTTTGGGTGGTGAGTTATTTAAAGTTGAAGCTATTATTCGTTCTTCAGAGAAGGAAATAAAAGATGCGGCAGGCACAATTACTTTCAACTTTTCAACAGGTAATATTTACTATCATGTTTTCCGATATTGGAAAAAAATTGTTAATAATACCAACACAGCCTTATTAGTGAATGATTGGGAAATTGCACATTATCAGTTTCGTAATCTTAAAAATTCCGTACCTTTACTGTTAGGAAATTATGCTCAAAAAAGTATAGAAAAACTGGAGGATTCAGAAAAAGAAATTACAATGCGTGCTGGCGAACTAGCAGAAAAGTCTAGAGGTATTAAACGAGTCGGTTATTTACGAATGGATGTAGATAATTTGGGGAAAATATTTGCTAGAGGTTTGAAGGAAAAGACAATTCAAAATTTACCGAGAATAGCAGGAATTTCTCGCTTGATGACTTATTTCTTTAAAGTTTACCTGAATAGTTTGGCAGAAAATCGTAGTAAGAATTTTATCAATTTAGCAGAAAATCGTAGTAAGAATTTTATCAAACCGTTAAAAGATATTGATATTAATTTATTAACAGAAAATCCTCGCCAAAATCTAGTATTTATCTATGCGGGAGGAGACGATCTATTTGTTAGTGGTAGTTGGAATGAAATAGTAGAATTTGCCTTTGATGTTTATCAAGTTTTTCGTGCTTATACAGGTCAGAATCCAGATATAACTTTATCGGGAGGAATTAGCCTTGCTGATTATAAATTTCCCCTATATCAAGCTGCTAAAGAATCGGAAGAAGCTGAAAAGAAAGCCAAAGAAAATGGTCGAGATAGTTTAGGTTTATTTGGGGAGGTTTTTAAATGGGATGAATGGTTGGGTAGAGGGAAAATAATAGATATAATTGATGTAGAAAATCAAGAATATTTCAATCAAAGTTCTGAAGCAATGCCTAGTTTATTTGGCGTGCTGCCGTTCGTGAAAAAACTTGATAATGATAATATAGATGTTAATTATTCTCGGAGTTTTGTCCGTAATTTACTGGCAACAGCTCAAATTCAAAATCAAATGATTAAAGAAATTGAGGAGAAACATAAAAACGAACAATATCCCGGTCAACGCCAAGATATTCGTTATTATTTGCACTTACCAAAAATTGCTTATACTCTGGCAAGACTTCCCCAGCATATTTTACCAGATGAGGAGTTTCGGACTTCGTTAAAAAGTCCTTATAATGCTCCTTATTTTCGAGCGATCGCTACTTGGATAGAATTATTAAACCGTCAATAAAACTGATAGTAATAGTATGAATACAACTACAAAACAAAAACTAACTTTTGAGGAATATCTCAACTATGATGATGGTACTGATAACCGTTATGAATTAGAAGATGGAGAGTTGATTTTAATGAATCCGCCCACATTTGACCATGCCTTAATTATGCGATTATTAATCAATAGCTTTGAAGCAGAAATTAGTAGGCTGAATTTACCTTGGCTAACCTTGGGAGGCGTAGGAGTAAGAACATCTATTAATCGCTCAAGAATACCTGATATTTCCGTAATAACAAGAGAGCAAATAATTCGTAGGAATGTATCGGCGGTGATAGAATCAGCTCCATTATTAGCGGTAGAAATTGTTAGCCAAGAGTCAAAAACCAGAGATTATAGATTTAAGCGTTCTGAGTATAGTGTGGTGGGAATTCCTGAATATTGGATTGTCGATTCAGCGGAGCAAAAGGTAATGATATTAAATTTAGTAGAGGGGTTATATGAACAGACAAAATATAAAGAAGATGAACAATTTATTTCTCAGAAATTTCCTGAATTAGTATTAACTGTGGAACAGATATTACAAGCCTAAATATGGGATTGTCGATTCAGTTGAGAAAAAATTAGTGGTATTAAATTTAGTAGAGGGGTTATATGAGCAGACAGAATATAAAGAAGATGAACGGATTATTTCT
>JBARXI010000374.1:0-4314 GCA_049647275.1 Microcoleaceae cyanobacterium | reverse complement strand
TCCCACACTCCCCACACCTCCCACACCTCCCACACCTCCCACACCTCCCACACTTCCCACACTTCCCACACTCCCCACCATGCAAAACTTCTAAGACTTATGGGTAATGGATAGCCTGTTTAAGGCGAGGAGTCAATTTTAGGTTTTTCCACTCCTGGTAAGCGAGTAGTAAAACAACTACCTTTTCCTAACTGACTATTTACACCAATTACACCGCCATGCTTTTGAGCAATTGTTTGAGCGATCGCTAACCCCAATCCAAACTTCTTAGCTTTATAAGAGCGAGATTTTTCAGCCCGCCAAAATCGCTCAAAGACCTTTTTAAGATATTCTGGAGCAATGCCAACCCCATTATCTTGCACTTTAATCATTAAATTAGAACCCACAGGTTTAGCTGTAATCTCAACCATGCCTCGTGAAGGTGTATAGTAAATAGCATTCTTAATCAGATTAGTAAAAAGCTGTATTAACAGCACTTTATCTCCTCGTAAGTATAAATTATCAGCAATTTGAGATTGAAAATCAATTTTTTTTCGTAGAGCGTGAGGCTTGTAGAATTGAACTAATTTTGACAAAATAGAACTTAAATTAATAATCTCCCAATCAGGTTGAGCCAGTTTATCAGTCCGAGCTAAAATCAGTAATCTTTCCGTAAGACGAGTCATTTGATTAACAGCACTTTCAATCATCTGAAACTTTTCCGCATCTTTAGAGCGTATCCCCTCTGAATATTTCAGGGCAACCGCAGCATTAGTTTTGATTGCCATTAGAGGGCTACGGAGTTCGTGGGAAGCATCAGAAGTAAATTGTTGGAGTCTTTGAAAATTTTCTTCAATGGGTTGCATTGCCTGAGCGGTTAACCAGATTCCACCAAAACCGCTTAAAACCAGGGCGACCAAAACTCCGCCACCTAATCCCAAATCTAATCTATGGATAATGGCTTCCACCGGAGCTAATGATTCACTAACTCGAATGTAACCGACAAATTCTCCACTTTCGGCATCCTCAACAGGTTGAGTTAACCCTTGAGCGGGGTAGGGATTAGTTTGTCTTTGAATAGACTGACTGATATCTAGGGGTAAAGTTAAGGGATAGTCTCCTTGTTGGGCTAGAAACTCGCCTTCTACATTAAACCACTGTACTGCCTGATTATTTCCGGCGATAATTTCGTCATCATCAGTTTCCACCTCTCCATCCTCAATATCAATTCCAGTTGCTGCTGCTCTTGCTAGAGTATTGAGTCTATCGATCAGTTGCTGATTTAGGCTGTAGGCAAAAGTGATACGAACTGTAATGGCAAAAGCAGTTAAAATAAAAGTTAGTACGATTAAATTAGATAGTAATAATTGATAACGAATTTTCTGAAACATAAGTAAAGAGACTGCTTGTTAAAGGCAGATTATACCAATTTTATTTATCAGGACTTACGCAAAATACAAAATTATACACCATTTGTAGGGGTGAACGGCCGTTCACCCCTACTTAACTGGTTTTGATTTAACAGAAGTTACGCCCAAATAATATATTTAGTAATGCCGAAGAGAATAGATAATTTCAAAATCACAACTAAGCAAAATTTCTTGGATGATGCGTCAATGCCTAGTCTATAAAAATTATTATTGTAACATCCGACTATTATTTTTTCATCACAGTTAAATTTTGTATTAAGACAGTCATTAAACTATGCCAAGTTACAGATAATAATTTTGAATGAGGCTGACTGCGCAGCTTAATTCAAATTACCAATAATATAATATAACGAGAAAATGAGAATTTTACTGGTTGAAGATGATGACCGAATTGCTAAACCTTTAGCTGAGGATTTAAGACATCAGTTTCATGCTGTAGATATAGCGGTTGATGGTATAGAAGGTTGGAATTATACTCAAGCTGCTGATTATGATATTGTTCTCTTGGATTTGATGTTGCCTAAATTAGATGGAATAGCGCTCTGTAAACGTTTACGCGCGGCTAATTTTAACGCTTTAATTTTGATGCTCACCGCAAAAGATACAACTACTGATAAAATAATTGGACTCGATGCTGGAGCTGATGATTATTTAGTTAAACCGTTTGAAATTGAAGAATTAGCCGCACGAATTAGAGCTTTATCTCGCCGGAGTCGAGAAACTAAGCCATCAATTCTTAATTATGAAAAATTACAACTCGACCCTAGTATTTGCGAGGTTACTTATGAGGGAAAAATTATTTCTTTAACTCATAAAGAATATATGATTTTAGAACTGTTTTTAAGACATCCTCATCAAATTTTGACTCGTTCTGCAATACTAGAAAAACTCTGGGAATTTGACAAAATGATTGAAGTTGAAGAAAGAACTGTCAAAACTCATATTAATAATTTACGACATAAACTTAAAGCAGCCGGAATGTCAAAAAAATGGCTGGAAACTGTTTATGGTACGGGAGGATATCGTCTTCTTGATTGAATAATTTAATGAAGTTATTTTATTGCAAGTTTCACAATAATAATTTTTGCTCAGTTTGATTTTTATTGAGTTGGTGCAATTAGGGCTTGCTGATTAACTCTTAAAGCATTGACGGATAAAGGCTAAAGCCTTTTTAGCTCGAAAAAAAGTGCCAGCTTTTCTGTCCCTCAAGCTCAAAAAGTTAGAATTTTGGGCAGACAAGGGCAGAAAAATCAAGGGACAAATATATCCGACTACCTCCTCTATAATTACCATTTCTCCTGACTCCTGACTCCTGACTCGGAGACTCCTACCCTTACCAAAAGACTTTTTCAGCAAACCCTAATTAGGTATTGAATAAGTTTTCCTGCTATTAAATAATCAAATAATTCTGTTATCTTTTCAGTTGGAGCAATAAGAATATCGCATAATAATTCCAGTATTTTTGTTTTTCGTGTTTCCTTAACATAGAATGTCCATGAGTTTTTACTCGGTCCTAAAAAACGATATCTCCCTTGAATAAGCAAGTGTAAAATCAAATCTCTTTGAAAATTAGCGATAAGAAAAATGTCAAAAACTTCTAGATAACGGAGCATTGCACTTTGTATTTGTTTGTCAATAATTACCGAATTATCAACATGATTAAGTCCAGATATCAGAAATTCACATAGAATATAGGCAATATCATATACAGGATTTCCAATATGCGACTGTTCAAAATCTATAATGACTCCGGTCTGGTTTTTATGCTTAGGAATAATGATATTTCTTGAATTAATATCGCCATGTAAAACGCAGTAAGTTTGAGTTTTATAATCTTCTACAAGCCTATGGATAACTTCTCTTTGTGCTGAATTTAGTTCTTTAGCAATATTCGTATATTGTAATCCTAATTTATAGTCTCGAAAAACTGTATTTTTGTACATGGAAGATGAAATATATCTTTCCAAGTTAAATGTATAACTATGAAGATATCCTAAACTTTGCAAGACACCAGAAAGATATCCGCTTGGAGGTAAACCCTCTGCAATAAATTCTATTAAATCATTTCCGGGAGTTAAACCTTTAACAAATAAGATAGAATCTGCTTCATCAAAGCATACTTTCGCAGGTAAAATATTTGTAAACAATGAACCTCTATTACACAATTCAAAAGCCAGTTTTTGCACTTCAAATGCCAATTTTGCCCTACGTTGGCGTGATATTTGAGGTGGTTGAAATACCTTTGATACATTTTTATCTAGATATATTTTGACGAACCAACTTTGATAACCTGCATCAACAAAATAAACCTGATTAAATAATCCTCCTTTTTGCTCTCTAATTGTTATCTCAGCTTGATTCAATTCAAATCCAAACTGTGCTAACTTTTCCACAATCCATTTTTTTCTTTCTGTAAAATTAGTCATATTATTAGGTAGTTTCATAACTCTCGATTTGTGTACATTCCATTAAAAGTGAAAAGCACTCCTGATTTTCTCAAGTAACAAGAAAACCCCATTTCCCTACTCATGCCATAATCGGTGTTGGTGACGCGCGTGTATGATATTAATCTTAATTATTTAGGAGTCACCGAGTCAGGAGTCAACCCACCCCTAACCCCTCCCAGGAGGGGAAGTAGGAGATTTGAACTCCGCTCCAAAAACCCTATCGCCTTAAAAGGCGGGGTTTTAGACCCATATTATTTTGATAATCTTATCAAAGGCAGAAGGCAGACGGCAGAATGGTGATTCTCGTGTATGACATTCCTGATGACAAGAGGCGAACGACATTATCTAATTTTTTAGAGGATTATGGTCGCCGGGTGGAGTTTTCTGTGTTTGAATGTTTTATTGGTTTGGAGGAGATGCGACAATACTTTTATGTAATTTAGGGAAAAAAAAGTGAC
>JBARXI010000373.1:0-2704 GCA_049647275.1 Microcoleaceae cyanobacterium | reverse complement strand
TAAAATCTGCACAAGCAGTCTCAGTTAATTCCTGTAACTCGGCATTTTCTTGATATATTTCTGCATATAATTGTGCCGACTCTTCTAAACCTTGAACTTCTAATTCTAACTGTAATTTCTGCAAAGCAAACCTAATCATTTCTCCTTCATCTTTAAAGCTATAGTTTTTATGATGGAGAAGAACATTGAGTTGAGTTTTTTCAATATTTAACATTAGTTTTTGGTTCATCTTTTGTACTGGACTGTTTCAGCTAAGTTAGTGCAATAGATATTGGCAATAGAAGACTCAAATTATGGGTAGAGAGAGGTTGACGAAATAAAATATATCTGATGTTAGAACAAAAAGACAATTGAGTCAGACTATCCGCAAAAATTGCTTGTCACACAAGAGCAGGCGATCGCTACTTTTTTGATATTGCTCAAAGATATTGTAGGGGAGTTTTGGCTCTTAGGTAGTTTCAAAAACCGGATAAAGTGGAAAATTGCCAGCTCACCTTAGAGGCAGTTTGGTTACGCTCTTTTTGCCATACTATTAATTCAAGTTCTGGTTTTTCTTTGCTAGGAATTCTTCTATCTAAACATTGTTTTGATCGAATACTCAGTTAAATATCTCTGCATAAACTACTTTATTTCCTATGTCTTAAACTGGGAGAGTGACAAAAGAGGGTTATTTTAGCAATAAATATGAATTAGATCGTGTCTGGATAATAGGGCGATAGAACTCCATTCCGCTGACGGGATGAAAAAAAAGCGAATCCGTTCTTTCTAACCTTATTCCTTCCCGAAGGCTACCCCTACTCCCTACTGACAAAAATATTAAATTAATTTGGCACAGGTACTTACTTTTTTGTAAAATCAACTGTCACAAATTCTCAACTAGTTTTATAATGAATTTTAGCAAGATAAAAAGTTAAAAATTATTATCTATCAACAATGAATCAATATTATGCTAAGGTTGCCAAAGGTTTAGAAACTATAGCTGCCCAAGAATTAGAAAGTCTAGGAGCTACAAATGTCTGTCCTGAATTTACTGGAGTAAGTTTTACTGGGGATAAGACTTTGCTTTATCGGGTTAATCTCTGGGCAAGAACTATTTTTAGAGTATTAGTTCCCATTGCTGAAGTTCGATGTGTTAACCGAGAAATACTGTATAAAGAAGTAAAAAAAATTGCTTGGCAGGAATATATATCTCCGAAGAATACATTAGCAGTTCACTGTACAGGCGGAAATGAAAAACTAAAACATACTCATTATACTGCTTTGCAAATTAAAGATGCAATTACTGACCAGCAAATGCAAAAATTTCGTTACAGGTCAAACGTTGATATTAAAAATCCCGATATATTAATTACTGCTCATATTCAAGAAAACCGTTGCATTCTTAATTTAGATAGTTCTGGTGGTAGTTTACATCAGCGAGGATATCGTTTAGCAATGGGTTTTGCTCCTCTAAAAGAAACTTTGGCAGCAGCTTTGTTGGAGATGGCAGAATATTCTTCAGATTTACCTTTTTTAGACCCTTTATGTGGTTCGGGAACTTTACCTTTGGAGGCCAGTTTAAAAGCTTTAAATATTGCGCCGGGATTATTTAGAAATGAATTTGGTTTTATGAAGTGGCGTGATTTTGATGATTCGATTTGGCAAGAGTTATTAACAGAGGCTAAAAATAATCAATTAACTGAATTAAAATCAATAATTATGGGTAGCGATCGCGACCAAAATATTCTGTCTCAAGCTCGTACTAATGCTCAAAGATGTGGTGTGGTAGATAAAATTAAATTTATCCAAGCAGATTTAGCAGAATTAGAAGCTCCTGCAGAAAAAGGAATTATTATTTGTAATCCTCCTTATGGTGAGCGCTTAGGAGAAGTGGAAGAATTAGGTCATTTGTATACAATGTTGGGCGATATTTTGAAGCAACGTTTTACCGGATGGACGGCATTTATTTTGACAGGAAGTAAGCAGTTATCTAAGCAAGTGGGATTAAGAACTTCTGGTCGAATTGCTGTTTATAATGGTTCAATACCTTGTACATTGCTAAAGTACGAATTATATTAAAAAGCAAGTTTAGGAACCTCTAAAAATATCTCACCGGCCTCCTATAACTTGTACTTGATAGACTTTCTAGTCATCTTTGTCAATGAAGATCGTTTTTTTAGTTAGGAGTCACCGAGTCTGGAGATAAGAGGGAGGAAAGAAAAATTCCACAAACAGAGCCGATTTTTCCTCAAAATTGATGCGCCATAAGACTTAACTATGATAATTATTATAGATATAAAAAGGGTTCTATATCATGTTCAGATAATCAGTTATATCATGTCCGGTTAAACAGTTATAAATCATGAGGGAGGAGTCAGGAGTCAGGAGGGAGAAGAGAGGGAAAAAAGAATATATCGGGAGGAGAAGGAGGATAAATTTTTTTGTTTGCTGGCGCAAAACTGCGTTAACGCCTCAGCGGAACGGAGTTCTATCACGCTATTATCCGGACATGATATTATAAATAAAATACTTTTGCAGGGATGTTCCATGGAATGTCCCTACTCTCCCCCTTATTGCCTATCCCCTATTAGCAGTTATGGCATTGGTGAAATAAGGTATGAAATTCGGTTCGGAGTAAGATTGATAGTGGTACTTAGACATTTTTTGCCAGGAAAAATGCTTTAAAGTCAGTCAAGAGTTGGGAATTACGTCGATGCCTTAAAAA
>JBARXI010000372.1:0-8474 GCA_049647275.1 Microcoleaceae cyanobacterium | reverse complement strand
TCACGAATTTTCAAGATGTTCAGCGCTTTTTCACAATTTTGTGATATTATTAACAGTGATATAATCCAGCGGTTAGTATTTGCTTAATCACAAAATCAACCCTCAAATGCTCATATTGTCGTGATTTTTTTTGCGGTCGCCCGAAAATTTCCCAGCCAGAACTAACTAATTTTCTCTAGCCTCTTTAACCAGCAATTGACAAAGTTATAAAAATGTGTTCTTTAGAACCAAACTAGCACTCTCTCAATCAGTTGCAGTGAGGAAAAGTAACTTTAGGGAGACCAGGAATAGGAATGTCAAATCCCAAAAATATTGACTTGATAAATACAATACTGCCAGAAAACTAATACTCTGACCCAGAGAGAGTATGATTGAATCAGTTATCAGTTATCGGGTTTATGATGGGGGATTAAGACGCGCCATTAATAAACATCACACCCTTTTTCAAATAAGCGGGGGGTCTTAAATCCAATGTTAAAAATATAGAGAAATTAATGGTGTGGTTTGAATTAAAAGCAACACAAAGTTTCGATTAGATATTTTCAAGAAACCGACTTTCTATTAGAAATCGCAAATATAGCAGTCGTATTTGAGTTGTAATATTTTAGTGGTAGTTAGGAATCAGAAGTCAGTTCTCAAGTAGGGAAAGCGTCGGATGGGCGAGGTAGAGAATTCAAGGAATTTTCAGTTAATATTGACTTTTATTATATCTATCACCACAAGCAATGCAAGGATTATTATATAGCAGTCCTATTTGAGTTGTGCAGAAAATATCTTGGAATTAGGGAACAGTTGTGCGACCCTGCGGATGTTTCATTCGCTAAGGAACCTGCACTAAGAGAGAGATAAAATTTTCTAATTTTGTATCTATTTCTTTCTATATTTTCAACAAATCAATCATTTAAGACTGGTATATTATTCTCTGTTTAAGCTCTGTATCATACTCTTATTGCAGCCAGAAAAAACATCAAAACCAATGCCATATTACATATCACCCAGATTCATAGATAAACTAGCAGTTCACATTACCAAAAATTTCTTAGAGCTGCCCAGAATTAGAGTACCTTTAATATTAGGAATACACGGGCGAAAAGGAGAAGGAAAAACTTTTCAATGTCAGTTAGTATTTGAAAAAATGGGAATAGAACCAGTCACCTTATCCGGTGGGGAACTAGAAAGCAAAGATGCCGGAGACCCAGCACGTCTTTTACGTTTACGTTATCGAGAAGCATCAGAAAAAATCAAAGTACAAGGTCGAATGTGTGCCTTATTTATTAATGACTTAGATGCAGGTGCAGGTAGGTTTGATTCTGGCACTCAATATACAGTAAATACTCAATTAGTAAATGCTACTTTGATGAATATTGCTGATAATCCTACTAATGTACAATTGCCTGGTAGTTATGATGAAACGCCTCTACATCGAATACCGATTATTGTGACTGGAAATGATTTTTCTACCCTCTATGCACCATTAATTAGAGATGGTCGAATGGAGAAATTTTATTGGGAGCCAGATCGAGAAGAAAGAATTGGCATAGTAGCTAGCATATTTAAAACAGATAAACTTTCCTCTGGAGATATTCAGCATTTAGTAGATAAATTTTCCGACCAAGCTATAGATTTTTTCAGTGCTTTACGCAGTCGGATATATGATGAACAGATTCGTGATTTTATTCATCAAATAGGCATAGAAAAAATTTCCAAGCGGGTAGTAAATTCCACAGAAAAAATACCAGATTTTCCTCAACCTAATTTTAATCTCTCCCATCTTCTAGAATATGGAAAAATAATGGTTGGGGAACAACAACGTATTCAAGAATTGCGATTAGTTGAAACATATAATCAATCTCGATTGTTCGGTGGTACTCACACAGAACGACCAGAAAAAATTACATCTAATTCTAACTATTCATCTCCAGAAACAACTACATCTAATCAGTTAACAGAAAATCGGATTAATAATAACAACCTTCAAAGCAATAATCTCAGTTCAGAAGTGAGAGAAAAAGTGCAACAAATTCTCCAAGATGGTTTAAAAATTGGGATGGAATATGCAGATAAGCGCAGATATAAAACAGGTTCATGGAAAAGTTGTGGAAAAATAGAGAATGAGGGGGAACAAGAAGTGATTAATGCTGTAGAAAATTGTTTAGCCGAACATCAAAATGATTATGTTCGTTTGATTGGAATTGACTCTAATGCAAAGCGCAGAATAGTAGAGAAAATTATTCATAAACCAAATTAGATATCTCCGAAAAAAGAATGTAGGGACGTGCCATGAAACATCCCTAAACATTTATTTAGAAAAAGCTTAATATCTAGTAATTTATAGAGATTTAGGCAGCAGATTTAGACTCTTTAGTTCTTAATCTCTTGCCGATGGAATATTAATCACACAACTGCTTATCATCTTCTTTAACATTGGGATTATACTGCAAATAATTGCGTACCCAGTCGCAATTTTCCTTCATTAAAGCGTTGAAGTCTGTATAT
Source organism: Microcoleaceae cyanobacterium (assembly GCA_049647275.1). GTDB lineage: Bacteria > Cyanobacteriota > Cyanobacteriia > Cyanobacteriales > Microcoleaceae > JASJEE01. Next base: position 5,978 of record JBARXI010000372.1, on the reverse strand, counting down.
ATTTCCAGACTCCAGAGTTTAATGGTTTTGTCCTGACTACCAGAAGCCAAAGTCTGACCGTCGGGGCTGAAACTGACGCTAGTTACCTCTTTATCATGCCCTTTGAGAGTGACCTTTGCTTTTCTCGTATTCAAATCCCACAGTTTAATAGTTTTGTCCCGACTACCAGAAGCCAAAGTCTGACCGTCGGGGCTGAAACTGACGCTAGTTACCTCTTTATCATGGCCTTCTAGGGTGTCAATTTCTTCTCCCTTCTCAACATCCCACAGTTTGATAGTTTTGTCCAAACTGCCAGAAGCTAACATCTTGCTATCACGACTGAAACTAAGGCTGTTAACTAAATCGTTATGCTCTTTGAGAGTGTGAATTTTTTCTCCCTTCTGCACATCCCACAGTTGGATAGTTTTGTCATAACTGCTAACAGCCAAAGTTTTGCCATCAGGACTGACACTAAGCGTTACCACCCCATTATCATCTTTTAGCGTGTAAATTTCTGTTCCCGTATTCACATCCCACAGTTTGATAGTCTCGTATAAATCTCCAGAAGCCAAAATCTCCCCCTTGGGGCTGAAACTGAGTCTAGTCACTTCTTGTTCGTGGCCTTTGAAAGTGCGAATTTCTCCCGTCTCTGCATTCCAGATTTTTATGGTTTTGTCATCACCAGTATAAGCAAAAATCTTGCCATCAGGACTCAAAGCAATCCTAGAGAGAGACTTATCATCCAATGTGAAGGTGCGGATTTCTTCTTTAGTTTTCACATTCCAGAGTTTGATGGTTTTGTCATCACCAGTATAAGCCAAAATTTCACCATTTTCCCCGAAACCAACCTCAGATAGCAACCCCTCGTTCCCTTTGAAAGTGCGATTTTCTTCTTTTGTCTTTACATCCCACAGTTTGATAATGTTGTCATCACTACCAGAAGCCAAAATCTTACCATCGGGGCTGAAACTGACGCTATAAAAGGGCTCATTATATTGGAGAGTGCGAATTTCATCTCCCGTATTCACATCCCACAGTTGGATAGTGTTGTCATCACTACCAGAAGCCAAAATCTGGCCATCGGGGCTAAAGCTGACGCTGTTAACCCAGTCATCATGTTGGAGAGTGCGGATTTCTTTTCCCGTCTCCACATCCCAGAGTTTGATAGTTTTGTCCCGACTACCAGAAGCCAAAATCTGACCATTAGGGCTAAAACTGACGCTGTTAACCGGTTCATCATGTTGGAGAGTGCGGATTTCTTTTCCCGTTTCCACATTCCACAGTTTGATAGTCTTGTCCTGACTACCAGAAGCCAAAATCTGACCATTAGGGCTAAAACTGACGCTGTTAACTGGTTCATCATATTTGATAGAGAGTTTTTTCTTTCCCGTCTTTACATCCCACAATTTGATGGTACCAGTGCTATCAAAACTAAAGAAATGACCAGAAGCCAAAGTCTGGCCATCAGGGCTGAAACTGATGCTTTGAACCCAGTGTGAATCTCCTTCGAGAGTCCCGATTTCCTCTCCTGTTTCCACATCCCACAGTTTAATAGTTTTGTCCCGACTACCAGAAGCCAAAATCTGACCATCAGGGCTAAAACTGACGCTAGATATATTGCTATCATGTCCTTCTAAGCGATTGCGTTCGCTACCTCGATCTAGATTTGCGGCTAAACTCTCTATTACCTCTGATTTAGTTTCTTTGCCCTTTTGCAAACTTCCAGCCTTAATTGTATTAACGAAAGCATCCAATTCCCGTCCTTGATTGAACAGAACGCGGGAATAGCTAACAAAAAAATCTGCTTTATTGCTTTCTGCTTCTTTCTTCTGCTGCCAAGCCATCAATCCCAGACCAGCAACCAATATTGTTGCTAATATCGATACACCAGTAGTTGCCTGAGCCGCTCTCCGAGCATTTCTTTCTTGCAACAACTCTCGTTCTTGTTCATCTCTCTGTTTGCTGACGCAAGCATTCACATAAGCAATCTCACTTTCGTTCAAAAATCCCTTTTGCTGCAATAGTGCTTCCGCCGTCGCCAAACGATTGCCAGAATGCACTAGAAAACTTTCTTCCTTATGCTTTCTCCACTCCAAATCAGCTTCTCGAATAGACTGACGTAACTGCAAATTAGCACGATTTTCTGCCAACCAACCCTTTAATTTCGGCCAATGAGTAATTAAAGCTTCGTGAGCAACTTCCACCGTTATTTGCTGTTCTCCATCGACTCCACCACTACTAGATTCAGCTCTCGTTACAACCAACCGAGCTTCTTCACCAGCTAAACGCTGTACCAATTTCTCTATAACCTGAAAATTATCGCTGGTAATCAAATCCTTTAAATAAATCCGCTGTCTGGTATACTTAGGTTGCTCATCTAGAACTATACTCTCATCTAAACGAGCTAATCGTAAGAAAATATTTTTCACCTGTTCCTTCTCAACTTCAGATAATCGATTATAAAAACTATCCGCAGTACGAGCGATCGCCTCTTTAAAACCAATTTTATTATACTCCTCACTCAGCAACCACTTTCCCCGACGTCGCTGCCAGAGTTCCTCCAACGCATATTGCAAAAGAGGCATTTCCCCAGGCGCACTTTCCACATCCTTCTGAATTAAATTCACCACACCAGATTCAAAACGTAATCCAACTTTTTCTGCCTGCTCTTCAATAGCTTTGCGCAATTCCTCACCATTCATCGGACTAATCAATTCTTGATTTTTCAGCATCACCTCCTTCAGTTTTTCATTTTCTGCACACTCTCCCCAAAAGTCCGCACGCATGGTAATAATAACTTTCTGGTATTCAGCCAGTTTTAATAATTCAGTGATAAAATTGTCGCGATTTGTTTTTTCACAAAGGGTAAATACTTCTTCAAACTGATCTACCACCACAACCAAAGACTGCTGTTCAACACCTGATAGATTTTCTTGCAACTGTTCCAAAGGGTGGTTATCCGGTGTAAATTCTATAACCTTAATTCCTTGCTCCCGCTCTTCCAAAACCGGAATTAATCCTGCTAACACCACCGATGATTTACCCGTACCAGAAGCACCGAGTACAGCTAAAAAATTATACTTGTCTAACTTTCCTTTAAGCTTTTCAATCAGAGATTCGCGCCCACAAAAAAACTCTTTATCCTCCTTCCGGAAAGGTTTCAAGCCCTTAAAAGGACAGCGGGGATCATACTCTGTTACTTCCCCTGTTAAAGCCAAAGCATTAAAAGTAACATCCAAGACCTGCTTGCAGAGACTATTCAACTCCCTTAAAGCACTTTGACGCAAATTGCGGTCATATTCACTCAGAGCAGCCACATCTAGGTTGAGATTTCCCAATTTTTTTTCTTGCTGCTCAAATTCCTGAATCAGAACAGGCGATCGTTCTTTTAATAACTGCCGATCGTTCTCCCGAAGACGCTGAATTCCGACTTGAATATCTGCAGTGCTAAGTTCTCGGTCTAATTCTTGACTATATATGGGTTTCCCTGCCAAACGACTGAACAAAACTGGCACGGTAACATCATCTCGCTTGGTGCGGAGTCCGATCAATGCTTGAGTTAATGCAAAACTCACATCCCCATGTTCTCTGAGTTCTTGATAAAAAGCTGCAGCAAGTTCTTGTGCGGTGTAGATAGTCACCGGATCGGTCATACCCAAAACCGCAGGCATACCCAGTTTTTGGGCCAAAGATTGTGCTAGTCCCCCCATTTCCGAACCCGACTTCGCACTTTCGCAAGTAGACAGAAAAGCAAAGTGGGGTGCGCGAGGTAAATCTTTCAGTTCCTTAATTAAAGCTGATGTTTTTATCGGTTTCGTTCGATTTTCATTATCAGCCAAATAAATTATTGTTTCTCCCTTGACAAATTTGCCATGACAAACTAAGTGTAGTAGAGTATAATATTTATCCGGTGATGACAAATGAGTTTTGAGCTGTTCCAGGGTCGGTAGTCCCACTGCCCCATCAATACCATTGGCTAGAAGATCGCTAGGAATATCATCCATAGATGCTCGTACACTGTCCACAGTCTTCTGAACATCAAAGTCAGCCAACCCATACTTACTGCTATTACTAGGATTAGCCACAACAATCAGCGCCCGCAAATCATTCTTGCCAATGACACGAAAAAGCCGTTCTGTCATCGTGGGAAGATAGATAGAAAAAGTAGTCCGGCGATCGGTAGACAAATATCCCCAATCATCATCCCCAGCACCAAAAGGAGCACAAAGCCTTTCCCATCTTAAAGTTTTCAAGCTATCATCATTAAAAGTATCAATATGCAAGAAAACAGATAATATTTTTCTCTCCCGGTCGCTTTGTTGCTGAGTGTCAGACAATGCTTTGGCAAAGGCAAACCTAATTTCCTGAGTAAATAGTTTTTTACCCAATTCTACGCCATATTTATTTGGCTGTCCCACATATTGTCCAAGTTCGGCAAAATTATCCCGACTATCTAGATTGAGAGTACCTTTATAGTAGAGACGGGACTGCTGCGATAGAGTATGTTTAACTGCAACAGGCCAACCCTTATCTGTTTTTGGTTGAATCGTAATCTCGAAAATATTCATCTAATAAATATAGTTGCTGGAGACCTTCACTATAGCGCTACGCTCACCTCAGAACTCAGAAGTAATCCCTAACTAACTTTGAGCTGCTTGGTGCCCTACCAGATGCGACAGTCGTCTCGCGGGGTGGCTATCTAATCCTTCACCTTGCGCTCCAAAGGCTCCGATACCAGCATACTTAGGCAACTGTCCGGGGGCAAAATCAACCTCACTAAAACCAACCTTCCCCGCTAACGGATAAGTTTTTCCCACTGCATTATCATGCTCAGACTGTGTTGTGACGATCGGTCCTGCTACCCGTTTATCTGCAATAATCGAGTGAAAATAACCAGGCTTCTTGCCTGGAATATAGGGACTTTGAGAACAGTAAGACCAAAGAGAAAGGGCACCTTGGACTAATGCCAAAGAGTTCACTGGACGCAGAAGTTCACCTTTTCCTTCTTTGCCTGCTATAGTTGCAGACACTACAATGCAGCCAAAACTGTGACCTTTGAGATGAAAATGCACGTTTTCTGAAGTAGTTTCTTGTAGTTGCTTCAATAATTGAGAAACACTATTTTCTCCAAGCTGGCGTGCCAGTCTTTTCATTCTCCAATAGGAAAGAACTTTCATGGGCATGAATATTTTTGAATTTCCAATATTATTGAAGTCACCGACAAAATAATTTACAGATTCATCAGCAAACACTTCTTTTGCAGCTTGGTAGATTTGTTCTGGATCGAAAGGTTCTCGATCGCTTCCTGGTGCTGCTCCCACGCCGTCACTGCCTAAACCTGACAATTGGTTGAGTTTTTGGTAAGCCTCCACCACCTCTGGAGGTAACTCTAGTGGTTCTAGGTCATCCATCGCTGCTGATAAAATCCTTTCCAGTGGTTCCTTGGCCTCTTCTGTATCTGCTACTCGTTCGTAGCTATCGATCAAAGCTACCTTTGGATTTTCCGATGTTGGATCAAAAGATACTTCTTCAGATACCTCCTCTCCCAAATTCTCGTCTCCCCAGGGCAAGCTAGGCCAATGGAGTCCAATAAATAATGGTTTAAATCCAGGTCGGACTTGCTCCATTTTTGCTAAGTCAGTTTGTTGAGCAGCGATCGCAGTCAACCATTCTTGATATTGCTTGCGGGCAGACGGTACGTCTCCCATCCAACCATGACTAAATATGAAGACATCGGTAATCTGTTCAGTCGCCAAAACTTTTACCAGTTCCTGGCTCATTTTTCCGTCTTCAAGTTCGTGGCCATCTTTATCAAAAGCAACTAAATAATATTGTAGGGGTTGTCCGCCTGGCAAAGAAATTTCAGGTAATGTTTCTATAGCGTGTCATCAATTAAGGAGGTTGACAAAAGGGATATTGTATGTTATGGGGCGATGGCGCTCGCTATGCCAATAAAATGACTGAGGCTACCAAATAAATTCCTCCCAGAAAGTTTACGG
>JBARXI010000371.1:0-5266 GCA_049647275.1 Microcoleaceae cyanobacterium | reverse complement strand
TTCATTATACTGCTAAAAGCTTGCAAACCTGCTTCCGCGCGGTCGAGATAATGTAATTCTTCAGTAAGTAAAGATAGACGGACTAAGTTAGAAATTGCTATTCCATTTGCTGCGGGAGTTGCATTATCAATATAATTTCGTTCTCGTAAGATTAATTCCCCACTAACATCTGTTGGTGCATTATAATAACCTGCTGCTTCTAAACTCCACAAAAATTCATCAAATTCATCTTGTAATTTGACTGCTGTTTCTAACCAAATATTTTGATTTGATGCCGTTGATAAAGTAATAGAAGCTTGTTGTAAATCTAGCAGTGCTTTAATAAACAAAGCATAATCTTCCGACTGAGCCATTACTGCAGGTTTACCATCATAATTTAGTCGATGAAAACGTCCGTCAATCCACTGATTTTTGATAATGAAATTAGCAGCATTAATAGCTAATTCTAGATATTCTGACTTTTCAAATACTCTGGCTGCTCGTGCCAGCCCAGAAATCATTAAACTATTCCAGGCAACAATCATTTTTGTGTCTGTAACTGCGGGAATTCTGCCAGGCCAGTTATTATTTTTTGCTTCTTGATTATTGGTTGCTGGTGGGAAAATTTCTATATTAAAAGGTTTATCGCCGTAGCGCATTTCAAACAACTTAGCTAAAGAATTTTCTACAGCTTCAGTTAACTCTCCTGCTTGCTTTCTTTGCAGTACAATTTTGCCTTCAAAGTTACCAGTTGATGTGATGAAAAATTGTTCTGATAATTGAGATAATTCTTCAGATGTTAGTAATTTTTCTAATTCTTTATAACTCCAAACATAAAAAGCACCTTCTTCCGGTTCCACTTCATCTGGAGTACTAAAACTATCAGCATCTTGGGCAGCATAGAAAAATCCGGCTGGTGCAGTCATTTCTCGTTTTAGCCAATTCACTGTACCAATAATCCCACGTTTAAACGCTTGCTCTTGATATCCTGCACTCCATAAATTAGCTAAATACTCAACAATTTGACCGTTATCGTAGAGCATTTTTTCAAAGTGCGGTACTGTCCAACTCGCATCTACTGTATAACGATGAAAACCTCCGGCAACATGGTCATAAATTCCTCCTAAAGCCAGATTTAATCCTCTTTGTAAACAAATTTCATTACCGTTATATTGAGATTCAAAATTAAACCTTGTTCCTTGTAATGCTGCTTCAGCATAAGGTATCATCGGAAAGCTTTGTTGGGAGTGGCGATCGCTAACAATTGCGGTACTAACTTCTAAACCTTTTTGTAATACCTCTTGGCTTAACTCTTCTGCTTCTGGCAATAAAATTGACTTCCTTAAACCTGCTAAAATTTCCGATTTTAAAGCGTCAAGTTTGTTTTTTTCACTGTCATAAAAACCACGAATTTTTTGCAAAACTTCTAAAAATCCTGGCCGCCCATAACGAGGTTCAACAGGGAAATAAGTACCACCAACAAAAGGTGTTAAATCGTCAGAAGTTAAGAATATATTTAACGGCCAACCACCTTGTCCGGTTAACATTTGTAATGCCTGCATATAGATGCTATCTACATCAGGTCTTTCTTCTCGATCTACTTTAATTGGTAAAAAATTTTCATTCAAATATTCGGCGATTTTTTCATCAGAAAATGCCTCTCCTTCCATAACAGTACACCAGTGACAACTGGAATAACCAATTGATAAAAAAATTGGTTTATTTTCCCGTTTTGCAGTTTCTAAAGCTTCCTCACACCACGGCCACCAATCTACAGGATTTTCTGCGTGTTTGCGGAGATAAAGACTTTGGGATTTAGCTAGACGATTTGTCATTTTTTTGAGTCCCTAATTACGGATTTTATTGTCAATTATTCACATTTTTTTGAACAATGGATAATTAACATTGCTAAAAATTATAACGTATTTATAAATAATTACCCTTGATTTATATAATTCCTTATGATTTAATGCTAATATTCACTCTTTATTTACTGAAAAAAAATGGCAAGCGATGGGGTCGTTTGAGAATATTCTGCGCTTTTTACTGATGGAAGTTCGGGAAATTCCTTGCTTTAAAATTCATGTAGGGTAATGGTAGATTAAATTGGTGAAAGTTTAATTTCCACTATCTTAAAATCTGCAATTAAAACTTATACCTAACAGCTATAGCAATCCGATTTGAATTGTTATATTTTAGTGGTAGTTAGGAGTCAGTTAGAGTCGCTGTCGAATTGGCGACATACAGAATTTAAGACACTTTCAGTTAATATTTACTATCGTCACATTTTTCACAACAAATTTAGTAGAATAGATCTAACACTTAAAACCTGCCTTAATAATTTATGAACTACTCAAGAAGAGACTTCCATCAACTCGCTATGCAGTTTTCTCTAGGTTTAGGAATAGCACCAATATTGTCAAAATATTTTCACCTCAACCTATCAGAAAATTTATTAGAAAATAAAGTTAAAGAATTCTTTGCTTATCTCGACCCAGAAGTTGATTTATTAATTCCGACATATTTGGGAAATGACCAAAGAAGATTTTATGGTCGTGGTAAACCAGAAAAATTTCAAGTTGTAGATAAGTTTAAATTAGGCACAGGTGTAACTTATGTTGGTAAAACTAAAAAAGTATGGAGTGGGGCTGGGTGGACTGGGCAGCCAACTATTACAAAAGACCGTGGAAAAACTTATTTAGTTATTGGTGGTTATGACTATCTTTTACGAAAAATAGATATTGCTAATAATCAGGAAGTTGGGCAATATAAATTTGATGATGTGATTAAAGGTTCGAGTACGATTTACATTGATGAAACTGCTAATGAAGAGAATCGCATTGTAATTTTACAAGGCAGTAGAACAGGCAGACCTAAAAAAGGAATTGCTCCTAAGTTTTCGCGCTATTTCTTTTAGAACTGGTAAAGAAATTTGGCAACTTGATATTAAGAAGACCCGCAGTTATAGCAGAGATAATGATAGTAGCGCTTTACCACTGGGGAATGATTTAATTTTCAATGCTGGGGAAAATGCTATTGGTTATTTTATTAATAGTTCGACCAGTAAAGCTAAAATTAAATCTGGCATTATGCAGCCAGAAATATTATCTAAATTAAAACTTTATGTAGATAGTGATGCGAAAAGACAAGGAGGAAATATTGTCTCTGAATCTTCTCCTGCTAGACTCAATAATCGAATCTTTTTAGCAGCAGGTTCGGGGCATATTTATGGTATTGATATTGAAAGTAAAAAGATAGTTTGGGATTTTTATACAGGCTCAGATTTAGATGGTACTGTCGCTATTTCTAAAGCTGGTAAATTATTTTGCGCCATTGAGAAACAATTTATTCCTGGAAATGGTGGAGTGGTGAAATTAAATCCGAATAAAAAAGACAAGGAAAGTGTAGAATGGTTTTTGCCTACAGGCAATATTAAATTTAATGGTTGGTTGGGAGGTATTATTGGGTCGGTAGCATTGAATGATGAATATAATAATTATGGTGATTTTCCGGCTTTATTTGCTACTAATGCTCTGGATGGATATCTATATATTGGTTCCCAAGATTTAACTACAGGAAATAAAGTTCAAGGGCATTTGAAAAAGTTTAGTTATAATACTCCTTTAATTATGTTTAAATAGAAAATCGATCCGTCAATTTCAACGCCGATTTTTACCGATGGTAATAAATTAGTAACTGCTGGATAAAATGGCGTTTATATGTTTAATTTGAATTGGGAATCTGCTAAACCTGATGATAAAAATGCCTTGCCTAATTCTAAGAGAGAATTTTTTCGTTTAATAGTAGAAGAAGCCGGTAAGTTTACAGGCAAAGCTTCTTTTGAATCTACCCCTATTGTTTGGGATGGAATTGTCAGAATTTGTGGTCGGGATGGTTGGTTATATAGTTTTGGTTGAAGCAGGAAGCAAGATAAGGATTTTTTGCCTGGATGTACAGATGATTGATTTCTTCTAAATTCATCCCATTTTTTTATCAAAAGAAAATGTCTTAACCTAAAACCTGTAACCTAAAATTTTAGGTTGAAGCAGGAAGCAAGATAAAAAATTTGCATAAGGATATACCGATGATTGATTTCTTCTAAATTCATCCCATTTTTTTATCAAAAGAAAATGTCTTAACCTAAAACCTGTAACCTACCACCTAACATTTTTGGAGGAAGGGATAATCACGACAGATATTTTTGGTACAAGGATGTAGAGATAATTTCGTTTAAATTAATCTCGTTTTTTTATCAAATTATAGAAACTTTATTCAGCTACAACCTACCATCTTATTAATAGTGTTAGTTGAAGCCCGTGACACAACAAGAATTGTGCACAAGGATGTAGAGATAATTTCCTTTAAATTCATCCCGTTTTTTTATCAAATTATAGAAAATTTATTCACTTAAAATCTAACACCTAGCACCTAAAATTTTTGGTTTAATATCATGTCATGTTAATTACCCGTAATATAAGCGGTATTACAAAGAGGCTCAAACTTCTACTAGGAAAACTTTCTGCATATAAACTTTATTATGTGCATTCTTGACGACATGATATAAGCGATTGTCACGACAGATATTTTTTGTATAGATATAAAGAGAATTTTGTCTAAATTCATCTTGTTTTTTTATCAAACAATGGAAATTTTATAGCAATTTTTATACTGGTGAAGTACAAAATTCTAGGTTTTAGGGAACACCGGAGCACCGGAGCACCGGATCTGGGAACAGAAAATAAGAGAAACAAGTGTACCTCACAAAGAGTAAAAAATGCTATTTTTACCTAAAACCTAACACCTTCTTAAAAGAAAATGATCGAATGTTTCCCGCTCTGGCATTGCAGCTTGAGCGCCTGATTTTGTAGCACATAAAGCACCAGCAGCAGCACCCCATTTCACAGCTTCTTTTAATGACAAACCTATATCTAATGCTGCTGCCAAACCACCATTAAAAGCATCTCCCGCCGCCACAGTATCTATCGCTTCGACCGAAAAAGCAGGCTGACAAAATGTTTCCTTTCCAGTAGCACAAACAACACCTTTATCACCTATTTTTACCACAGCATTTTTCACACCACGCCGACATAATTCAACAGCTGCTTGAGTCGCAGTTTCTTGATTACTTACTGAAAATCTCACCAGTTGACTTGCCTCAATTTCACTCTGAAGAGAAAAGGAGAAAAGAATTTTACTTATCTCCTAAATCTTTTGGGACAATTGTAGCGATCGCCTTTTAACTACAATTGGCCTTCTTTAACATTGGCCATAATCTTCTAAGGGCAAG
>JBARXI010000370.1:0-2186 GCA_049647275.1 Microcoleaceae cyanobacterium | reverse complement strand
AACTCGAGTTCCGGAAGCTCAAAATCCCATCGCTTGACGGGGTCAAAGACCTCAATGAATTACTCCTGCATCTTTACGCGGAAGGTCTGGGCAAAGACGAGGTGCGCTTGACCTTTGAAAACTTGCTCCAATCCGCTCCGCGTATTGGAAAACAGAATACAGTTAAGAAGAGCGACCTCGCCTTGATCGAGCAGACCGAAAGCGACCTGCGTTTTACGAACTGTCAATTGAGTTACCGCTTGCGCGGACTGTTTGAAAACAGCGAGACGAGCCTCAAACTCGTGGTCACCGCCGAGACGGCCGAGCACTCGCACACCGACCGCTTTGACCTCTACTCAGCCAAGAGCCGGAGCGGGTTCGCGTTCCACGCCGCGCAGCGGCTGGACTTGCCACAGCCCAAACTTGAGGACGATTTATCGAAGCTTATCCCCAAGCTCGAAACCCTGCTGCAGGAGACACGCAGCGCACCCGAAAAGAAGGATGAAATCCCCCAACTCTCTGCCGACGAAGAAAAGAAAGCCCTTTCCTTTTTAACCGCTCCGAACCTGCTCAGCCGCATCGCGGCCGACATGGCCGCTATCGGCTACGTCGGCGAACAAACGAACAAGCAACTGGCTTACTTGATCGGCACCAGTCGCCGACTGACGAAGCCGCTCAGCGGCATCGTGCGCAGCGAATCCGGCGCAGGCAAAAGCTTCCTCATGGAATGCGTAGCCGAACTCACGCCACCGGAAGAAGTCCGCTTCTTTAGCCGCCTGACCTCGCAGAGCCTTTACTACATGGGGCGCGAAGCGCTCCAGCATAAGCTGCTCATCGTGGACGAGCGCGACGGCAGCGCGGAGAGCGAGTATCCTATCCGGACGCTGCAAAGTCGCCGCAAGTTGACGCTGGCCGTGCCGATGAAGAACGCGAAGACGGGCAACATCGAAACCGCCGAAGTGACGATACTCGGGCCGATCGCTTACATGGAATCAACCACCTCGACCGAGGTGAATCCGGAGAACGAGAACCGCTCGTTTGAACTCTATCTCGATGAATCGCCCAAGCAGACGCGGCGCATCTTCGACGCGCAGAAAAAGGCGCACTTGCTCAGCGCGGAGGAACGGGCGGTTAAAAGAGAAAGGATCGTGCAGCGGCACCACCACGCGCAGCGACTCCTGGAGCCGGTCACGGTGCGGATCCCGTTCGCGCACCTGCTCGACTTCCCCGTCAACTGGACGCGTGGACGGCGCGACATCGACCGGCTTTTGAGCCTGGTCGAAGCGGTCACGTTCCTGCACCAGAAGCAGCGGCCACGCTTTGGCAATGCGGTGGAAGCTACGCCCGAGGACTACGCGGCCGCGTTTGAGTTGGCCAAGAGTTGCTTGGAACACGCTTGGGCAGAACTGCCCCGCAGCGCGAGCCAGCTACTCGCCGCGATTCGCAAATGGGCGACGAAGGAGGCGAAGAAGCTCGGTGTTCAATCCAGCGAGTTGAGTTTTAGGCGGCGCGACGTGCGGCAGATCACAGGACTTCCGGATCACATCGTAAAGCGCGGCATGCGCAGCCTTGAAGACTTGGAATATGTCAGCGTCCGAAGGAGCCGCCAAGGCGGCAGCTTCCGCTACCAGTTGGCCGGACAACCTCCCGCCGTCAACCTGCTCGATGGTCTGACGACACCGGAGCAGTTGGCCGAAAAGTGGAACACTCAAAACCCGAAATCCGAGCACTGAGCCTTTAAAAGTGTCCCACTTTGTTCCACTTTTGACCCACTTTTTTGAAGCTAAGTCCTTGATCTAAAATGAGTAATCTAAAAGTGGAACACTTTTTCGGAAAAGACCTTATAGGGGAATTTACAAACTGGCTCTCTGTTCGTCGAAGATCCTCCAGTAATCGAGACCAACACAGTCCCCATTTAGTCTATTGGATTAAGTTCTTAGAGGCCGAAGGCCTCGGCTTCAAAGAAGCTACTCCGGAAACCTTCAACAGCTATCAAGCTTGGCTCCTGAATTACACCAGCCGTTTTAATCGACCTCTTGGAATCAATACTCAGTTGAACATCCTCTGTGCTCTGAAAGTGTTTTACACCTTCCTGCACGAGAGCGGCCACTTGCTCCACAATCCCGCCGCCAAGCTGCGCTTGCCGAAAGAACGCAAGAGCCTGCCAACCGCCATTTTAACCGCCGCCGAAGCGCGCAAGCTGCTTC
>JBARXI010000369.1:0-26002 GCA_049647275.1 Microcoleaceae cyanobacterium | reverse complement strand
AATAGAATTTTTCGATTAGTGCTATTATCATCAACTATTAGTATTCTTTTGCCAACTAAATTTGGTTGATTTTCACTCAAACTATTAGTTTCAAACAATTTATCTTTAATAGTTTTAACAGTACATTTAGTAACTATAGTAAAATAAAAAACTGAGCCAGATTTTTTATCTGTAGAGTCTATTTTTAAGTCTAAAACAGGCAATTTATAGGTTTCTGGAGGATTACCACCAACCATACCCATACTCTCAACCCACATCCGACCACCCATCATCTCAGCTAATCTTTTGCTAATAACTAATCCTAAACCTGTACCACCATATTCACGAGTAGTAGAAGAATCAACTTGACTAAAAGACTTAAATAAACGTTCCATGCGAGTAGTAGGAATACCAATACCTGTATCCTTCACTGAAAATTGAATTTCATAAACAGGCCAGATATCACAAGCGCTAGTCTGTGAACTATTGTTATTTTTTAAATTTAAATTATTTTGATTTTGGTTTTCCTCTAGCTTTCTTGCATTTACTGAAACTAAAACTTCACCAGTGGCAGTAAATTTCACACCATTACTCAAGAGATTAACTAAAATTTGACGCACCCGAGTAATATCCCCGACAACTGTAATTGGTGTTTCCGGGTCAATCAAATAAGCAATTTCTAAACATTTTTCTCCTGCTTTTGCTGCTAATAAATCTATAGATTCTTCAATACAAGTTCGTAAGTCAAAAGGATGTTCTTCTAAATCTAGTTTTTCTGATTCTATTTTAGAGAAATCAAGTATATCATTAATCAGTGTTAGTAAAGCATCGCCACTACTACGAATAGTATCAACAAAGTCTGTTTGATCTGTATTTAGAGAGGTGTCTAACAGTAAACCTGTCATGCCAATAACTGCATTCATTGGAGTTCTAATTTCATGGCTCATAGTGGCTAAAAATTCACTTTTAGCTCTGGTTGCAGCGAGAGCTTCGTCACGAGCTTTTGCCAAATCATTTGCTGTTTGCTGACGTTCTAATTCTCGACCTATCCACTGAGCCATCAATTTTAATAGTTGTTTGTCTACAGCTTTAAATGGTTCACTCAAAGCTTTAGAACTCCAAAAATTGAGAGTACCGTAGACTGAACCTGCTACTATGATTGGTACTCCCATATATGCTTCTATTTTAAAATCCATTTCTTCGGTCATGCAGAAATTCGAGAATTTCATTGATTCAAAACATATCGGCTCTTCTCCCATAGCTGTAAATATAAATGTTTTTTCTAAATTAAATATTTGTCCTTTTTCAAGAGAATAATCGGGAGTTTTAGCGACTATAATTGTATAATTTTTACCTTCAATTTTAGACAATACTCCACTTTCTAGACAAAACTTTTCACAACCCATTTTTAATAGTTGTTCTAGGCGGTAATCTAAGGTAGATAAATTACTTTCTTTATTTTTAACTTGATAAGGTGCAGCAGTTATCTGATATAATTTCCGAATGGCAGATTCACTTTCTTGTAATTCTTCTTCTCTTTGCTTACGCTCAGAAATATCGCGAGAAACAGCAATAATTTCTTGTGGCTCCCCTGTTTCAAAATTACGAATTGTACGAGCAGTAGTTTCAAACCAAACGTATTTACCATCTTGGCGCAAAATACGATAAGTAAGAGTATAAATTACAGGTTGATTGAGGATAGTTGTATAAGCTTTGGCGATCGCTTTGGTATCTTCTGGAGCAAAAAACTGTCTTGGATGAGTGCCAATTAATTCAGATGAGGAATATCCCGTGAGACTGTCACAAGCTGGAGATACATACAGAAATACCCCTTTTGGAGAGTGGCGAGAAATCATATCAGTAGAGTTTTCTGCCATTAGTCGATAACGCTCTTCGTTTTCTCGACAGTCAGATTGAGAATTTTGCAATGCTTCGAGCATTTTATTAATAGTCTCAGCAAGGGTTGACATTTCATCTTTTCCTAGCATTGATATGCGCGTCGAGAGGTCTCCACTAAAAGCAATTTTATTCACAACTTTGCTTAATTTTGAGACACGAGAGACTACCAGTTTTTCGATAATTGCAATTGTGACGACACAGAAGACTAAACCTACTATTATCCATGAAAAAATAAAGTAATACCAAAGCCATAGTCCGTGATGATAAATTATTCTATCTACCTCGACTACTAACTTTAAAGCAGGTTTGCCATAGATATCTGGAATGACTGTGTAACCAGCGACTCGATCGGAATTTAGAGGTTGCACAACAATGTCTTCAATTTGTGATTGGGAGTTATTTTCCCACCTGCTAAAGCTGAGAGATAATTCTGTTAAGTCAGCTAATCTAGCTATTGTCATTTCATCCAAATAGCGCCCTACAATTAGCGTGTTATAACTCAGGCTATTCTTAACATTAGGAATAGAAGTACTAGCAACCAGAAGGGGAATTTCTGGTAACATAATTATCCCTGTTTGAGAAATTGATTGGGGGCTACTTTTGTTGTTACTTAAAGGGAGATGTTTTTTAAAGCTTTCAAGTCTTGGTATTTCAGTTTTTTGATTTCGATCGAAACCTTGACTAAATAAAATTTTTCCTTGAGGATTTAACAATAATAGAAAGTTAATATTTTGATTGACCAAAAAATGATTGACCAAGTTTGAGTCGAGAATTTCATCTATTGATGAGTTGCTATTGGAGTCAACTAGATTCTGCTGGGCTAACTTTTGTGACAAAGAAAATATTCTATCCTGCTTCACTATAGTAGATAAATTGGACAACTCATCATCCAATATATTTAATGCTCTTGCCACATCTAAACGAACGTAATCTGCTTCCAAATCTTGGAAGTCATAGAGCAACATCATTGATGCCGTAGTAAATAATACCACTATTAAACTAGCGATCGCGCTACTAATAATTATTAGTGTCTTTTGACGAAGTTTCATCTAGTCGCCCCCTATAGCTCCTCTTTCGCAACTAGCCACGACTTTATAACTACTCCCAATGGAATACTTAGATAGTGGATTAGGCATTTATTTGTCCCTAATATCTACCACCCTAATCTAATTCTAAAAATTTTCTCTGTTTTGGCTAGTTCCCTAATTACAGCCTAGCAACTTCAACAAATAAAAGATATTAATCTCTAAAAATAATTATCAGGGTTTTCTCAGGATTAATAGTTAATTTAAAGACTATTCTATGTAATTTCAGTATTTTATTGTAAGAGTTAGGCAAGTGAATTTTAGATTGAAATGGCCAAAAAATATTTTACTCTGGGAGCGATGGAAAGTCGATCCATCTTCTTTACAGATTAGGTTAACAGTAGGTGTAGCAGTATTTTCAGTATTAGGACTAGGTAGTGTCGCCTTATGGACTAGCTGGAAAATGCAGCAATTATTGATTGTTAGTCATAAGCATAACATTGAGCTGTTGGCTGAACGCTTTCCCCTAGATGTTGAAATGTATAGCGAAATGTGGTATCTCAACAAGAGTTTACAAAAAGCCATTGATAATTTAACAGTGGCTAATATCTTTTTATGGGTCAAAACCAACGAAGGGACGATTATTGCCAAATCACAAAGTTTGCAAAATGACACTGACAACTTTGTTTTAAAATCTCTGACCGAAATGCCACTAAAACCGACAATTTATCCAATTAATGGACGTTATTTTGTTTTATGTGGTGGGCCTTTAACCGTAAATGGGACAGTTATCGGGAAACTCTACATTGCTCAGGACATTACTCGGGATCAAAAGATGCTGGTGACAATAGTTTTGAGCTTGAATATGGCTACTATCTTGGCTACTCTTGTAGTTACGGTGGCGATCGCTATTTATGTTAAGCGTTCTCTCATCCCTCTACGTCACATTAGTCAACTTGCCGAGACTGTTGATGCTGACCATCTGGATCGAGCCACTGTTTCTCTAGAGCGGGCTCCCCAGGAAGTTAGGGAGTTGGCGGGAACTTTGGATACTATGTTGAGTCGTCTTTCTGATTCTTGGGAGCAACAGAGGCAGTTTGTTAGTAATGTTTCCCATGAGTTGAGAACTCCTTTGACTATTGTTTCTGGATATCTCCAGAGTATTCTCAGACGGGGGAATAATTTGACGGAGGCTCAAAAAGAAGCTTTGGAAATTGCTTTTGGGGAGGCACAACGCACTATTGAGTTATTGAAGGATTTATTGGAGTTAGCGAGAGCTGATAGTGGCCAAATACATTTTGATTTGGAATTGGTGGTGTTGAATGATTTGGTGGCAGAAGTGGTGGAAATGGCAAAGCAGTTTAGCGATCGGAAGTTTATTTTTAAGTTGGAAAATGAAAGTAAAATAGCGAGTCGGGAAAAGATAGTTGTTGACTCTCCAGATGTAATTTTCACAAAAAAAAGTAATTTAGTTTCTCAGTATATTAGTAATTCTCAAGAAGTCAATCCAGAAAATAATTTTGAGGGTCAGTTGCTCAATATAAAGTCAAGTTCAGAATCAAAAAATCTTGAAAAAGAACTGCAAGTCAATTTCCCTGAATCCACAAATTATCCATTAATAGAAGTGGTAGTAGATCGTAATCGCCTCAAACAAGTTTTACTGAATTTAATTGATAATGCAGTTAAATATTCTGATGAAATTTATCCTGTAAAAATCAATTTATATCAAGAAAATAGTCAAGCAATAATTCAAGTATGTGATGGAGGTCAGGGTATTCCTTTATCACAACAAACTAAGATTTTTGAACGTTTTTATAGAGGAGATAAAGCAAGAAGTCGTTCTGGTAGCGGAGCTGGCTTAGGTTTGTCTATTGTCAAAACTTTGGTAGAAGGAATGGGAGGGAGTATTAAGGTTTATTCAAAGTTAGGTAAAGGGAGTGTGTTTACGGTAATTTTTCCTTTGAAGAAGATTTTGGATGTTAAGTAGTGAGTTTGAGGTGGATAGTTATAGGCAGGGCTATTTCATTCTAAACTTTGTCATGTTATGTGTTGACGAGAATACGTTATTAATAGCTCTAGACAATTTATCTTTCCCTATCTGAAAGTAAGTAAATTCATTGCTAAAATCTAGAATGAAATGACCCTGAGTTGTAGGTAATATGTTAAAAATTGTTATCAAGTTGAGAAAAGATTATACTAAGAGGAGTCAGGTAGGGGAGCCTTCGGTAGGGCGACGTACAGGAGTCAGGATTTAGAAGAAAGAAGAAAGAAGAAAGAAGAAAGAAGAAAGAAGAAATAAATGATTTTAACTATTGAATTTTTAAATTCGTATTCAATAGAACATCTGTATTAAGAGCTGATTTGTAAACTTAATTGAAACCTTTATTTCACATAGCTTTTATCAATTTAGCCTCTCATTACTGATAATTCACAAAAGCCTTTTCATACAAAGCTTTCAGCTTCTTGATTTTTACTTTATAAATCAGCTCTAAGAGGAAGTAATTTTGCGATTACTGTATAACCGGATTTTATATTAGTCCTGCTTTATTTAATTCTCAATCTGAAAGTGGCGCTCCCGACATGGTATAACCTTAAAAATTGGGCTGGCTGCAGGAGTCAAAGAGGAAAGGAAATGTTAACCATTGATATTAATTATTTTAAATCTAAACCAGCAGAATTTCCGCAGATAAAAATCCTACTAAATAACGCCGATTATCCAAGCACAATACAGTCATAATTAAAGCATATTTATCCTCAGAAAATGACTAACATCCAGTTTGAATTGTCAGAGAAACCATCAAAAACAGAAAAAAAAACAAAGATTTAGCAATATTTTTCTTAGTCAAAGCCAGATGGGAGATAATAAAGAAGTAATTCGAGTAGGGTAAATATCTAAAATTTTAGTAAAAAAAAATTGATAACACCCTAGAAAATGCTACAAATTCAAGTTAATCTTTAGAAAAATAACTAACTCATAATCCAAGATTATTCATAATGAAAGTAAATATTTTGTATAAATTAAAAATCAGAACATATAAAGTCCTGACACAACTCCAATTTACACATATACTAACCATAATCCTAATTATATTTGGTTTCTGGGGAGTTATTGACTTATCAACTAATATCTTAGCTGAATATTTGTGGTTTCAGGAATTGAATTATCTACCCGTTTTAACCACCAGGTTAGTAACTAAAGGTTTGTTGTGGGTTGTTAGCTTTATAATTACAGCAAGTTTTTTCTTAGTAAATCTGCGACTAGCTAGCATATTTAAGTATCCAAAACATGATGATAATATAACTGAATTATCTGGAGAAACTATGCTAATGCCTCCAGTTACTATGGCATCAACTAAGTTACGTGTTGAGCCTGCATTTAAGTTAAGTGGATTGGTATTTTTAGTATCAGGATTAATATTATTAATAGGACTAATTTTAACTCACTACATTCAAGTAGCTACTAATTATTGGCATCCTGATTTTACAGTTGCTCAAGTATCACCACAAATTCCTCTAGAATTTGGTATGGAGTCAATTTGGCAAATCATCAATCAGATACCATCTAACTTGTGGCTATTAGGATTATTAATCATACTAGCTATGGCTGTAATTATTAATCCTATATTTTCCTTAAGTATAATTGGCATTTTGCTAAGTTTAGTTTTCAGTCTTATTCTTTCCAGTCATTGGGGGAATATTTTGCAATTTTTGCATCCGACTACTTTTGACCGTGCTGAAGATTTATTTCAGATAAATGTTAGTTTTTATGTTTTTCAACTGCCAGTTTTAGAATTATTAGAATTTTGGTTAGTGGGATTATTTTTATATGGTCTTGTTGCTTGCACTTTGATATATGTTTTATCAGGAAATAGTTTAAGTAAAGGTTGTTTTTATCAATTTTCCCAACCACAACAACGACATCTTCATACTTTAGCTGGAAGCTTTATATTAACCATAGCATTTAGTTACTGCCTAGCTTGTTTTGAACTACTTTACTCTCGGCGCGGTGTTACCTATGGGGCTAGTTACACTGATGTTAAAGTTCAGTTTCCTGCTTATGTATTTTTAGCTATTCTGGCGTTAATAATTGCCTTTTTTCTGTTTTGGCAAGCTATTTTATCAGTGCAACCTATTCATCCATACATAGAAGCTGGTCTCAGGTTTTTACGTTTCCCCAGAAGAAGAAAAAGAAACAAAAATATTACTGCAAAACTATTTGCAAATAGTTATTCACTCCGAGCTATTTTGACATGGTATTTAGCCATAGCAGTAGTAGCTGGTTTCCTGTTTCCTCAAATTGTCCAAATGGTCATCGTACAACCTAACGAAATAGAACGAGAAATACTTTACATTAAACGTAGTATTGCCTTTACCAGAGCTGCATTTTTTGATGTAGACAAACTAGAAGTAAAACTGTTTAATCCAGAAAATCAACTTACTTATACCGACCTAATCAATAATAAATTAACTATTGAAAATATTCGGCTTTGGGATACAAGACCGATTTTACAAACGAATCGCCAGTTACAGCAAATTAGACCCTACTATGAATTCCTTAATGCTGATGTTGACCGTTATACATTTCTCAAAAAAGAATCAGAAAGAACAATAGAAAACCCCACAGAAAAACAACAAGTAATTATCGCTGCTAGAGAATTAAACTATGAATCAGTACCTAAACCAGCACAAACTTGGGTAAACAAAAATTTAGTCTATACTCACGGCTATGGTTTTACTCTTTCTCCAGTTAACCAAGTAGGAGAAGGTGGATTACCAAAATATTTTGTGAAAAATATTGGACCAGACCCAGCCATTGAAAGTAATAGCACTTTAGAAGTATTAGAAAGAATTAGATATAGCATTCCTATTGGTAAACCCAGAATTTATTATGGAGAACTAACTAATACTAATGTAATTACTTCCACGACAGAAAAAAATAAAGAATTAGATTATCCAAGTGGAGAAACAAACGTCTATAACACTTATGGTGGAACAGGCGGTATCGTAGTTGGTACAGGTTGGCCGAGATGGGTATTTGCTAAATATTTGAAGAATTGGCGAATGTTATTAACCAACGAATTTACCCCTGAAACTAAAGTGTTATATCGCCGTAATATTAATGCCAGAGTCCGCGCGATCGCTCCATTTTTGCGTTACGATAATGACCCCTATTTAGTAGTAGCTAATCCTAACTTTAGTAATGAAGATGTTTCCCAAACAACTCGCAATTATCTCTACTGGATTCTAGATGCTTATACTACTAGCAATCACTATCCCTATTCTGACCCAGAAGAGAATGATTTTAACTATATTCGTAACTCAGTAAAAGTGGTAATTGATGCCTATAATGGCTCAGTAAAATTGTATGTGGCCGACCCGAAAGATCCAATTATTAGAACCTGGCAAAAAATTTTTCCAAATATTTTCCAACCTTTAGCAGAAATGCCAAGGAGTATCCGTACTCATATTCGTTATCCAATAGATTTATTTAAAACCCAATCGGAAGTATTTTCAACTTATCATATGGATGACCCCCGCGTATTTTATAACCGGGAAGATTTGTGGCGAGTGCCTGTTGAAATTTATGGTAGTCAACAACAAAAGATAGAACCATATTATCTAATTACAAAGTTGCCCTCAGAAACATCGGAAGAATTTATTTTATTTCTACCCTATACTCCGGCCAGTCGTAATAATTTAATTGCCTGGTTAGCTGCTCGTTCGGATGGTGAAAATTACGGTAAATTACTGTTGTATCAATTCCCTAAACAACGATTAATTTATGGACCCGAACAAATAGAAGCTTTGATTAATCAAGACCCAGATATATCACAACAAATTTCTCTGTGGAATCGTCAAAGCTCAAAAGCAGTTCAGGGTAATTTATTGGTAATTCCAATTAATCAATCTCTGCTTTATGTTGAACCTATTTATTTAGAAGCAGATCAGAATAGTTTGCCAACTTTAACTAGAGTAATTGTTTCTTATGAAAATAGAATTGTGATGAAACCAACTTTAGATGAGGCATTAAGAGAAGTTTTTGAAGTACCACCAATAGAACAGCCTGTAATTGTTCCATCTTTAGGGATAGAGTGATATTTGTGAAGTTTAAAATGATAAGTTCAATAGAGTTTTTAGGAATTAAGAGTTTTTGATGAAATCAACTATTTGTAATAGCAATCTTATTTGAGTTGAGAGATATTGTAGATTTTAGGGAACAGGGAATGAGAAGCACCTAAGCAATAAAACTATCACAAATGATTTAGGATTGCTAAAGAATATATTCTCATTCTCTTGATTTTCTTTGAGTGAGTAGCATAAAAAATAATAAGGTAAACGTTCTTATTTGAGTTGAGAGATATTGTAGATTTTAGGGAATAGGGAATAGGGAACAGAACTCTGGGAATGAGAAGCACCTAAGCAATAAAACTATCACAAATGATTTAGGATTGCTAAAGAACATATTTTCATTCTCTTTATTCTCTTTGAGTGAATAGCATAATAATAAGGCAAACATTTGAATTACTTAAATTAGCTCTTGATAGTCACTTAGGTTTAAATTTATTCTTCTTTTTTGAAGGCGAAACTAATACTAAGTATGAAAAAATAATGTGATGAATAGCAACAGGAATTAAAGGATTTTTTGTCAAATTTCTGTTCGCTCAAACCCCGTCTTTCCCAGTCTTTAAGTTTGTTTTTTGTTGTTTTAGTTGTCTTTATCTATCTAATGACTAGGCAGATTGAATTAGTTGTATTAGTTGTTCATCTTTCATCCCCAATAGCCAGGGCAAACACATCTTAATTTTTGAGATGCTGAATGGGTAACTGTTTTAGATATTCAAGTTTTTTTACTTATTAATATCTATTTATGTCACGAGGTACTTGTTCATTATTTAAAGATTTAAGCTTCTGGGCTTTCACTTTTTGAATCAATATTTGTCTTAAAAATTTTGATAGATTCAGGTTTCATACTTATTCAGCCAGCTCTATTTAAGCAAAATATTATAGTTCTAATTCAGGCGGTTGTTCAGATTATTAGGTTTGCTCTTCAAGACTGAATTATGAAATTTGCCATGCCATCGAATTGCGAAATAATCCCTCGATAGTAGCCAATTATTTAATACTGCTCTGCTTCTATGGTATAAATTCAATTCTGGCTGTAGCGAATAGTATTATTCAATTACTTAAGACTTAGAAGATATCTGTAAAATAAATCTAAAAGTAGCATCAAATACCTCATATTCGGTAGGTTACCAATGGATAATTGATAATTAATCCATTCGGTTTAAAGCCTCTCCTTTTAAGAAGAAAAACGCTTTTGTCCAATCGACCAAGAAAAGAAATCAGATTTCCGCTAAGGTTCAATCCTTTCGGTTTTAACCAGAGGTAATTATTCATTATTCATTAATGAAACCCAGGGTCATTTAATTCTAGATTTTAGCAATGAATTTACTTACTTTCAGATAGGGAAAGATAAATTGTCTAGAGCTATAAATAACGTATTTTCCTCAAGACATAACATGGCAAAGTTTAGAATGAAATAGCCCTGAATGAAACCGGAGTAGAAAATCTGGCATTATTGTGTGGAATTATTCTCGCCTTTTCATGTCGGCGACAGCCGTTTTGCTGACGCAAAACTTATATCATGTCCGGTTGAATACTTATAAATAACGACGGAGGAGTCAGGAGTCTGTCGGGAGGGAAGAAGAAGGAAGAGGAGAAGAGGAGAAGAGGAGAAGAGGAGAAGAGGAGAAGAGGAGAAGAAAATTTTTTATCATGCTATTAAACGGACATGATATTAGTTAATGCTCCGGACATATTTGCCTTAGCATTCCCCAGGAAAGCTTTGCGCCGGTAAAACCCAAGCGCTCCCATTGGCTTAATTTTTGATTTTATAGATATTCTTTACTCTAGTAAATCAATACCTATTCACGTTTCACCCATAACTATATATTTAATCCATTGTCAAAATTTTGGTAAGTGTACTCTTGAATTCACAATTTTACGCACAATTATGCTACAATCATTAGCAATTTTCACTACGAAAACTTCAAAATATGAGAAACTACTCTTAAAGAAATACATAGCAATAGTTCAACTGCTATGTCTTGTCAAGCAAATTCCACAATCTGAATCGTAAATACTTTTAGATTTATTTTATTATTTCTTAATAAGAACTTAACAAAATATTAAATAACAAAAAAACCTATTAAGCATTATTACTCTGTTACTAATTCAAACAGCATCATAAGTAACAGTAACATTTAAAAAATTTAGATAAGATGAAAATCATAGGTAAAAAAATATATATAAACTTTAAGTAAATAATGAAAGCCGAAGAAGCATTAGAAGTTCTGGAGACGGTGTTACCCCCAGGCTCTTTAAACGCTGTTAAAACAACGGTATTTTCTCAAGCATGGGATGGCAAAGGATATTCCGAAATTGCTGACCAAGCAGGCTATGACCCAGACTATATTAAAGGAGTCGCTGCCAATTTATGGCAGTGTCTTTCAAATGTTTTGGGTGAAAAAGTCAGTAAGAAAAACTTTCGTGCTTTACTTAGACAAAAATTTGATATTCATCAATCATTTGTTTCTAAAAATGAGTTAAATATTCCACAGCAAATAATTCCCCCATCCGCTACAACTTTGCAAAAACCAAAAGCCATTGACTGGGGAGAAGCTATAGATGTCTCAGTATTTTATGGGCGCTCCCAAGAATTAGATCGGCTCCACCAATATATTATTGGAGAAGGCTGTCGTCTGGTGGCGCTGCTCGGTATGGGTGGGATGGGAAAAACAGCAATAGCAGCAAAAGTCGCCCAACAACTTCAGGGAGAATTTGACTATATAATTTGGCGATCGCTCCGTCATTCTCCTACGCTAGACACAATAGTAACTCAACTAGTCTCATTTGTCTCTGACCAAAAATGTAGTCAACCAGAAGTAGGCAAACTGATTGAATATTTGCGCAAGTCGCGTTGCCTGATAATTTTAGATGGTGTCGAAGGGATTTTAAAAACTGGTTGTACGGGTCATTATCTTCCTGGGTACGAAAACTACAGTCAGTTGTTTCAGTTGATTAGCGAAACATCCCACTCAAGCTCAGTCATTCTCACCAGTCGAGAAAAACCCCCAGAAGTAGCAGCCTTTGAAGGTATAAATTCATCTGTACGCTCGCTACAACTTTTCGGCTCAGAAGAAGCAGCTCAAGCCTTACTAAAAACCCAAGAAATATCAGGATCTGTTGCACAAAAACAACAGCTTAGTGAATATTATAGCTATAGTCCCCTAGCCTTAAAAATAGTCATTACCTCTATCCAAGACTTATTTGATGGAGACTTAACAGAATTTCTCGAACATGGCACTGTCACTTTCAACGGAATTCGCCGACTTCTCGACCAACACTTTCAGCGTCTTTCTGAATTAGAAAAAAAGATTATGGTTTGGTTAGCAATTAACCAAGACTGGACAAACGTAAAACAATTACAAACTGACATTGTGCCAGCAGTTTCCAAGGCAAATTTGTTAGAAAGTTTAGAAGCTTTAATTTGGCGCTCCATAGTTAAGAAAAAATCAAGTATGTACACACTCCAACCTGTGGTGATGGAGTACACTCTCCACTACTTAATTGAACAGGTTATTGGTGAACTAACTACTACAAATTTAAACTTATTTGTCAGTCATTCATTAATCAATACTACTGCTAAACGCTCCATAAAAGAACAGCAAAATAAGTCAATATTAGACCCCATCACCAAACAATTGACGACAATATTTAGCTCGACTCAAGCTCTAGAGCAGCAATTATTATTAATTTTAAATAAACTTCAAGCCAGTGAAACTACTTTGTCTGGTTATGGTATTGAAAATCTGATGAGTCTGTGCATGAAGTTGCAAATAGATTTAATGGTGGGTAACGTTTCTCCTAAAAAAATAGAATCTCGTCAGTCGGCTCATACCTATTCTCAAAAAGCTATTGAGGTATTAACTACAAACAACCCCAACTCATCAGAGACTTGTGCAATATTTCCAGGAAAAGTTTGCCCTGCTACTACCCAAGCCGAGCGAGAAAAATGCCATGAGAGTATTGAGTCGCAGTTTTTGGATGATGACTCTTGCACTTGCTCTAACCTTCCATGGAATGTCCCTACTATCCCTACATTTATTGATTCTACTACACCCATTCTCTCAGAAATAGAAAATCAAAAATATGAATCTGAAAAGATTTTAGATTGTCCCGCGTTGTTCGAGAAAATGCAAATTCCTACATTGGGGAATATTTCCACCATTGCTTCTTGCCCCAATCGCAACTTTTTAGCGATCGCCGATAAATTGGGCAATATTCGGCTGTTACCAATGGTTGAGGGTCAATTACATCTAACTCTTGAGGGTCATTCTCAAGAAATACGGGCTTTAACTTGGAGTCCAAATGGCAATTTTCTGGCCACTGGTAGTGATGACCAAACAGTGAGGTTATGGGATATTACTACAGGTGAATGTCTATATATTTTTCAGGGTCATATTGCTGGTATTCATTCGTTAGTTTGGAGCCAAAATGGTGAAACTATTGCTAGTAGCAGTGACGACGAAACTATTAAGCTGTGGGATATTTCTACTGGCAAATGTTTACATACTTGGTCAGAAAATAACTTTTTTCAACCTTCTACTGACTCAGATTTACCATCTACTTATATGTATGAATTTTTTGCTCCCTATTTTGGGGTTGAATGTGCTTTTGATATGAGCATGAATGAGTTGAGTTTTGTGGGGTTTGAAAATTCTCCTTTTGAGTCTGAGCCAATTGTATCGTTTATATTTTCATACAAAACTGAATGAAGTTATCTAATTTTTTTTCACGATCGGGACTTGTGCAGGGAATTTTATTGCAACGCACTTTACACCATATTTAGTAGACATATCCGGAAATTAAATTATATAGAACCCCTAAACGTATCTTTGTCAATGTTCAGTTTTTTTAGTTAGGAGTCAGGAGACAGGAGACAGGAGACAGGAGATAAGAGAGAAGAGGATCGAGCTGAAAAATTCCCCAAACAAAGCAGATTTCGCCTCAAAATTGATGAGCGAGAAAACTTAACTATGGTAATTATAGTCATTTTAAATAAGAATGAAACACTTTTTTTGCTGAAACCCTTTCAAGGCAAGAAATACTAATCTCAGTCTAAACTGAAACGACTATATATAGATATAAAATGGGTTCTATATAGCAATCCTAAATCATTTGTAAAATTCCTAGACTTCTGAAAAACTTCCTTCTTCTGTCTTCCCTTCTGCTTTCTGTCTTCTGCCTTCAAGTAGCCTATTTATTTCACGAATCATTTCATATTGCTATATATAATAATAAATAGTATTTTTCGAGAAAAGACACGAAAAATTTCTTGACTGTTGCCTACTTCTGCAAAAAGTCTATTCTTTTTCGGAGATATAGCAGAAGAACGCCAAAAAACTTACTGCTATAGGTGAGCAAGAGATACCTTCCCGCACGGGCCAACCCTACATCAGGATTTAACCAACTCCCGACTCCCAACTTTAAAAACTATTTACTATTTATAAGTATTCAAATCAACATCATATTACTTTAGGGTGTAGAAACTTTACCATGAATTATCATGGATTTTTTTTTATATTTGGTTCTAAAATCGGCTAGTAAAACTACATTTTAATTGCATATTTTAAGCTGCAAAAGTATTGCCTGGTTGAGATGAATTTTGCAAGTTAGATGTATTAATAAATAGCTCACTCCCACTTCATTTTTGCTAAACAGAAATATCCCGATTGGTATAATTAATGGCCAGATGAGAAACTCTACAAAAAAATTAGCAAAAAATTTATTTTGATGGTGTGTTGAAATTACATTTATACTGTATAATTCAGAATCAGTTACCCCCTATAACTTCTAAAGCAGAAGTTAAGATTTAGCTGTAGCTAAATTACTGAATTATCTAGAACTGGGCTGAAGTTAATAAATATCTATCCTGAGATAGTTTGACAATTTTTAATCAAGCGATCAGCTTTTAGCAAAACTCATAAATCATTGAACATTTTGTGAAGCTCTGGAAAAATAATTATAAATAAAGACCTGAATTTATTTCTCTAGCCAAGGGCTTTTTGGCAATAAATTTTTCTTTCGTCGATCGCCATTAATTTTTCGGTAATAGCCAAGCGCTTTTTAGAAATAAATCTTCCTTTAGTCGATCGCCATCAACTTTTCGGTAGTAGTTTAAGTAACTATTAACGGTAAGTTTGGCATGAAAAAAATCAGCAACGATCTACATCACCAACCAAAGTACAAATAGATCGCTACTATTTCAAAATTATTGAAATAGATTGGGTGGTGATAGGGAAATTTATATCTTTTTTTTGAACAGATTCTAATAATATGAAAATAAATCAATCAATCATCAATTTAAGTAGTCAAATTTTGGGAGCTTCAATATTTTGTCTCACCACATTTGTACCTAGCGCTTACTCCCAAACCCTGACTGAAAATTCTGCTTATTATACAAAACCTAATGCAGTAGATTCACAACAATTTCCATCCTTAGTTTCCGACATTGCCAAACAAGTTACTGTCAGAATTTTTACAGACAATAGTGCTGGCTCTGGAGTAATTATCAAACAAGTAGGAAATACCTACACTCTTGTGACAAATAATCATGTAATTGAAAATAACTCGACCAAACTCTACCCAGTTATGACAGGAGATGGGATAACTCATCAAGCCACCTTAGTCTCAACTCCCCAAATAGCTCATCTGGATATGGCCATATTACAATTTACCAGCGATCGCCCTTATCAAGTGGTAGAAATAGCAGACAGCAATCAACTTTCAGTGGGAGAAAATGTTTTTGCCGCAGGTTTTCCCAACTGGCACCAACCAGATTCCTATAAAATGAGTAGTACCCGTGCTTGGGGAAGTCAGGCTTTTCAACTAACTTCCGGGTCTGTACAAATGTTACCAAGCCGCACCCTCACCCAAGGATATCAATTAGGTTATACCAACGATATTAAGAGTGGCATGAGCGGTGGGCCGATGTTTAATAATCGGGGTCAGTTAATTGGAATTAATGGACGCTCAAAATATCCGATCGCTGGGATGGGAGCATTTAATTTTGCAGATGGTTCTCAACCATCAATTGAGCAATTCAAAAAAATGGAATCTTTGAGTTGGGGTATTCCAGCTCACAAAATCCTCCTAACAAAATCCTAAATTAACAGAAAATAATAGCGACTAAAACTCTACAAGAGAATCCCATTTCTCATCAAACCATTTTTGCTCACTTTTCCATTTCGGGTCTCTATTTTTCCGCATTTGGAAGTTAATATTGTTTGTCACTTCATCCAGTTCACCTTGAGAAAATCCATGTCTATTTCTAGTTGTAGAGTCTTGAGTTAAACTGGTAGCTCTAGCATTTGATAAACTCTTAGCATTATTACTCAATATTTGTTCTGAGGATGCACTAGCATTAGTTTCTGATTTTTCTTGAGCTTTTGTCGGAGTAGGAGTTAAGCTTACGGTGAAAACCATTGCTATTGTTGCAGTTAAGACAGTCTTAGTAGTTGTAGTAGCTTTCATCTTGTATTCCTCTTAAATAAATGGAGATGTTGAGACAGTTAAATTAACGCTAAGGCGTTATTTTATAATCTCTTAATTAATTTATTTTGAGATGTACCTTTATGTCAAGTGATACTAAATCCGGTTTACATTTATTATTGACCAAGGAAGAAAACACCGGAACTGGAAATAAGGAACAAAGAAGAATTATAAGTCTCTTCTAGCGACCGGACTTTGTATCATTTTTCTTTGACTAAATAGAAGTCTAAATTAATATATCCAAGCGGTTAAAACAGACACAAACTCAGATAAAACCAAGCTATTCATGTCTGAGAAAATTATATTTCCGCTATCTACGGATTTAGATTTATTTTGCACTCTTATTAAGCAGGTTTAGTTGTGAGAAAAAAAATTCTAAAAAAAATTCTTTTTACGGCCTCGCTCAACAGGAGAAAATCTATTTGATTCAACTATAAAAATCAGAAAAAAAGAGTGAAGAGGGAAAAAATATTTCTTGAGTTAATCCCTCAACCTCTCAAGCTAAAACGACTTATTCGTAGATAGGTTCGTCACTAGCAGTTCCTTGTCCAAAATCTTTGAATTGAGAGATAACTTCTTCTGATTTCTCCCGATTTCCTGGCTTTAATGTGAATACTACATTATCAAAGCTAGGCTCTTCATCTGGAGAAACATAAACTACTTGCTCATAGTTTACAACTCCAATGTTGCTGATATCTGCGAAATTTTCCATTCCTAAAGAGTAAGCAAGATTAGTTAGACGAGTGCTAACTGATTGACAACGACGGTCAGGAGTATAAGCTCCTTTAGGATGATCGGAAGAAAGAGTAGCAGTCCAAACAATCATTGGCTTGGAGGAAACTTGAATAACTTCGCGTTTCACTAGGGGATATCCGCCTAAAAGTCCAGGCTCAGTTGTATCCCGTGTTTCACGAACTATTTGAGGAACAGTAGCGTATTGATTCTCTTCAGGATTAACTGAGACACAGGTAAATACTACTTTGTCTGTAGTTTCTAATTGTTCTGCTTTTGCTTCGGTTTGAGGTATGAAACCCCAGAAACCAACTGTAGCTAAAATACCTGCTAGGGAAACTTTTAATTGGTTATTCACAATCTTGACCTCTAAACCTAATATCTGCATTTTGGAGAGGAGTGATTTGTTTCTTCTCCATACTTTTAGATTAGAGGAATTACTTATTCCTGTCAGTAAGAATAAAGTAATGCTTCAAATAAGTCTTTTCAGACCACAAGTAGTTTAAAAGCGATCTAAAAGTAATATATATTGGTTTTTGTTTGCTACTTGACTGTTTATATGTATCGATTTTGCCAGGGAAAATTATTTGATTTCTGAATACCATAGTAACTGAATTTTTAATATTTAGAGCATTGAATATCTAAATTTATTCAGTTATTTAAAGTAGGAAAAGATGACAGCTCAAAAATTATGCAGTTTAGATGTACTTTCTAGTTATTGTGAAGCTCGTCGGGAGAGGGCTGATTTAATCCCAGGTATCTGGGTTGACTACATTTTATACAACAGAAGTAGGGTATATATAAGGCTACGGGCAACTCACCAAGTCAGTAGGGGTAATTCATGTTTGCGGAGCATGACCTTTGCGGAGCATGACCTTTGCGTAGCATTCCGAAGGAAAGGAAAGGAAAGGAAAGGAAATTACCCTACTATCTAAATGATTAAGTGTATAACCGGACATGATATAAACTCCACCCTAGAGACTTAATCACTATTGACGAACTCCAAGTAAGAATTACTCAAATCCTTTACTGCTAAATCATAAAATTGCTTACCATGTTCAGGAGTTGCCAACGCAGGGTTTGAACCCATTCGACCGTCAGGATATTGACGACGAAAATTAGCAGCACTATATATAGGATAGCCACGAGCTACATCTTCAGATAGTGTGGCTTGCTTAATTGCTTCCGGGTAAACATACTGAGTCAAAGCTACTTCGCTAGGAGTTGCATGAGAACCTTCCTCATTACCATACAACTCTTTAGCCAATTTGTAAACTGAGCTACACATAAACCAATTTCCCACTTTACACTTAACTCGATCCGCATTAGCAATGTTTAAATCGGCCAAATCAGCATAAGTTTCCGAAAAAGCAGCTTTGAGAGTAGCAATATTGCCTCCGTGGCCATTAATAAAGAAAAATTTCGTAAATCCCGCCCTAGTTAAACAAACTATATAATCGCGAATCACCTGAATCATAGTGCTAGGTCGCAGACTGATTGTACCTGGAAAACCTGTATGATGTAAGGCCATTCCCACATTAATAGTAGGCCCTACTAATGCCTGAGTATTTTCTCCTACACCCTTAGAAATGACTTCGGCACAGATAGCATCAGTACCAATTAACCCCGTAGGCCCATGCTGTTCGGTAGAACCTATGGGCAGAATGATACCTTGCGATCGATTTAAATATGCTTCAACTTCAGACCAGGTACTTAAATGTAGTAACATAATTAGTTTAGGTGTTTAATTCTGGAGTAGAGTGGAGAAATCAGAAACTAGAAGAGCTAGGAAAATTAAATATAGTATTTCCCATACTGATGAGGTACAAAATTTGCTGGTGTTAGGTGTTAGGTGTTAGGTGTTAGGTGTTAGGTGGTAGGTGTTAGGTGGTAGGTGGTAGGTGTTAGGTGTTAGGTGTTAGGTGTTAGGTGGTAGGTGAAGTGGTGAAAAATATTTATTTGTTTCTGTGTTTACCAAGGGAATTATCGTACTGATCGAGTCTATAATTCGTTGTTTTTAGGCAGCGGGGGAAGAACATGAAAGCTGTACCTCACCAAGAGCGAGAAAAACTATTATAGCGTTTCTCTATATGGAAATATTAGTATTTTTGATTATTAAATTTTTGAACTATATAACAGAGTTTGTCATATTTACATTTTTATGTCAAAGTTATTTATCTGAAATAATTTAACCTTTTGACAACCAAAACTTAACCTTTTGTTAACCTAGATGCCATATTATAGTGGCATCTAAGTTTTTTATTCAACACAACAATGCTACATGGAAGTGAGCGATGCTTGCTAACCTAAAACCTCTCCCAATAAAAGACTATAAGTATGACTACAAAAAAGATATTGCTACTGCCACTATAGTAGCAATATCTCAAAGTCAGAATGCGTTCTATCAATGGGAAAAAAATCCTGTACTTTTGGCAGTGGGATGGTTGAACATTAATTAATTCAGTTAATTACCTACAAATTAGCGATCGCCTAAATTACTAAATCAATAAAGCCCTCAGAATTCAGCCTTCAGGATAATCCTGAAACATGGCTACCACTAATAGTAAAAACCAGAAATTATTGGTGCTTCAAAAAATAAGTATCAATAAATAAATCTGAGATGGGATGTGTCGTAAAATCTAAAACCTGGTTTTTTCATAAATAGATTTCTAACCTTATTTTGGTAGCTGAGAGCTGATAACTGATAGTTTTTTTGTCAGGCAAAATGAATGATTCACCATCAACCATCAAACAAACAAAAGATATTTATGTTTTCCCCCGAGCTAAGCAAAAGTCTTTCCAGGTCTGCCGTCAAAACAACTAGCAAAGTTTTGTTATTAGAGAGTGAAGAACTGTTTAGAGATATGTTAGCCCTAGCTCTAGAAGAACAGGGTTGTGAAGTAATTATTGCTCAAGACGGGCGTAGTGTCATCCCCAGTGTTGAGAGTTCTTCATCAATTAAAAGTGAATATTGTTTCAACCTTCTAATTCTTGACTCCATCAACGGTTTAGATTTATGTCGGATGTTAAGACATCAAGGCAACTCAATACCAATTATGATTTTAGGAGCAAGAGATAGTGCTGGTAACTGTGCTTTCTACTTGGAAGCTGGAGCAGATGATTATTTAACTAAACCCTTTGGGATGCGGGAATTTATGGCTCGTTGCCGCTCCCTTATGCGTCGCCAAAATTTAGGTCAACTGCCTCAGCCACTAATGCTCAACTATAAAGAGATTACCCTTTATCCAGAAGAATGTCGAGTCACTGTTAGAGGTCAAGAAGTGAAAATTTCCCCCAAACAATTTCGCTTACTTGAACTATTTATGAGTTATCCTCGACGAGTTTGGTCTCGCGAACAGTTATTAGAAAAAGTTTGGGGGCCTGATTTTATTGGGGATAGTAAAACTGTTGATGTTCATATTCGTTGGTTAAGGGAAAAACTAGAATTAGACCCTAGTAAACCAGAGTATGTAATTACAGTTAGAGGTTTTGGATATCGATTTGGTTAGTCAATTATTGAATGACTGAATGACTATTTTTAGTGGATAACTGAGATTTTTTTTGTTAGGAGATTGTCGGAATTTTCATAACTTCAATTCTCAGTTTTATCCAAGACCAGAATGTTTTTTTTGTGCGTTTATTTCTCTGAAAATCCCTGAATTTACTTGCTAAATTTAGGGAGAAAGTTTTGTTGGAAAATATCCTAATATATGGCGTGTATAGATTAGTTTTACAACGCTTATAGTAATTTTGTATCCGGCAAAAAATTCTATCTATCACTAATAACCGATAGCTTACGCTTAACCGGAGGTTATCACTCACATAAATCTTAAACTAGTGGTCTGTCAAGATAAAAATGACGGGTACTTAATTTATATAAATCAAATCTTTTCGGCTATTTCTATCCGACAAAATTGCTTTAACAGACCACTATCTCGCTTGCCTATTTTATTACTGTCCGCAGCCAGGGGGCTATTAAAGCCAATATTTTGATTGCTCCAATCGCACCGCCCCCCGTGACAATCTTTTACTTAAACTTTTTGTCTCAATGATATATTTTGTTTTCTGCTGTTAATAAATAAATCTACTTGCTCAACCTCCCAGTATTCTCTGTTTTCTCAAGTATTTAATCCCCTGTTCATATCTCAAATATTAATGCTATAAAACCTTGAAAAATTAGCTTTAAAATTAAATACTTAACTTTGATTTATAGTGACTTAGGAAATAATAAATATCGTAATTTAGAAAAAAATATTCCCTTAATTCACAGTTAATAAATATTATATAGCGCTTCTTATATTAATGAGGTACAGTATTTTTCTCTTTTCCCAATTTTCTGTTCCCTAAAATCTCAAACTGGTGTATCTCACCAAGAGCGAGAATTGCTATATAGTAATTCTCAGCGCAGTTGTGTCGAAAACATCAGGTTGCTTCAAAAATCAGGAATAAAAAGGAATTTCATTGTCATACCATTTCACTTTTTAATTTTAACAATGTCACAAAAGGCGG
This sequence comes from Microcoleaceae cyanobacterium, assembly GCA_049647275.1. Lineage (GTDB taxonomy): Bacteria > Cyanobacteriota > Cyanobacteriia > Cyanobacteriales > Microcoleaceae > JASJEE01. The sequence goes on along the minus strand of JBARXI010000369.1, from coordinate 4,244 downwards.
TAATACATTCTGATAGGGATAGTAGCGGTAAATCGTAGAAAGATTGCTAACTTTAGGGAAGGCTCCGCCTACGGGGTTCATTTCAGTTATCAGTTAGCCTCCTCCGGAGGAACTGCATTAACAGCGACTACCACCTGAAGTCGGTAGCTTTACTTCAGGAATATTTTAATTTTTATCCCCTTGTAGGGCAACAGCCCGTGGCGCAGCCAAGGAGAGGCTTGTTACGTCTTTTTCTTAGTCATAATTTTCTACCTACAATTATCTATCTAAGTGTTAAGCATCCCCCTCACAATGACATCCTTATTTCCTGATTCAAATCATACAAGAATTTAGTGAAATAGTATAATTAAATCAAATTCGTCAAGAAAAATCTACAATAGCACAAGACAAAGCTAGTTAAATAAATTGCTCGAACAATGACAATTAAACGACGAGAATTTCTGATTTTCCTTGGAGCCAGTACCGGAACAATAGCTCTTGGCTCCTGCCAACAAAAATCTCCCACAACCCCAATTAAAAAATCCCCGACAAATAGCACTTATACTAATAATATTAATTTCCAACCTGTTAAAGGTCCAATGCCTTTAGCAACGAATAATCAAGAATTAACTAAAGGTGAAATACAACCAATCAGTAGTATTTCATCAAATCAACAAATAGAAGCTTATAGTAACTATGAAGTAATAGATGATTTAGTAATTCCAGAAAGTTTTACCTACGATATTATTGGTTCATGGGGTGACAAAATAGGCGATTCGCGTTTTGGCTACAACAATGACTATCTATCCTATATTGAAACAGGAGAAAATCAAGGCTTATTAACCATCAACTTTGAATATATTAGTGGTTTACCTTGGGTAGCAAGCTATCAAAAAGTTATTGGTAAATCATTACCTTTTGTTCAATTAGCAAAAGCACTTAAATCGGCAGGTAAAGCAGGAATTAATTTTCAAGAATTAACAGATGAAAATCCTCTAAAAACCAAAATTAGAGAAATTGCTAAAGAAGCAATGATCGATATGGGAATAGGAGTAATTTCTTTGCAACGCGAACCAGACGGAAAATGGGTAAGAACAAATGCAGAATTTGACCGGAGAATAACAGGAATTTCAGGATTAGAAGATGGGAATTATTTAAAATCTACTGGACCCGCAGTAGCAGTATTTAACAAAAAAGGCAAAGGTTATAACGACAAATTAGGTGATAAAATAATCGGTAGTTTTGCCAACTGTGCAGGAGGAACAACACCTTGGGGAACCGTCTTCAGCGCAGAAGAAAACTTTCAAAGTTATGTAGTAGAAAAAGTCTATCCAGACGGTACATCTTATGAACTAATTAATAACCCTTTATACATTGGTGAAGAGGGAGTAGTAGGTTTAGGAAATGTCTTTGGTTTAGCTGGTAATAAATATGGTTGGATGGTAGAAATAGATCCAGCTAATCCTGATGATTATGGGACAAAACATACTTGGTTGGGCCGTTATCGTCACGAAGCAGTAGGTATTAGAGTAGAAGCAGGAAAACCATTAGCCTTTTATTCCGGATGCGATCGCCGTAGCGGTCATATATACAAATTTGTCAGTAAAGATATTGTCAAAGACCCCACCGACAAATCTAACTCTCAACTTTTGGCAGATGGAATGTTATATGGAGCCAAATTCAATCGTAATGGCACAGGTACTTGGGTTCCCCTCAAAGCAGATACTCCCGTCAACCCAGATTTACCAGATGTCCACGTTGACGGGACGATCAATCTACCCAACAGACCTGACGGCAGTAGTTTCAAAGCCACAACCGCTAAAGAAATAGAAAGCTTCAAACAAAAATATCAGACTCTCGCAGACTTGTATGAAGGTAATAACCAAGAGAAACAAGGAGCCATTCTCATTGACGCACATCTAGCAGCTAATGCAGTGGGCGTTACTTGCACCGCTCGCCCCGAAGATACTCAAGTGGCCCAGGATGGCACTTTATTTATTGCCTTTACTTCTGGATATCCCAGTAGCTCCGATGGTAGTCCAGACAAACGGATATTTAAAGGACCCGATGGAGAAGCTTACGAATATGGTTGGATTATGCGTTTAACCGAAGATAATAATCAACCAGATGCCATGACATTTCGTTGGCAGATGTTTGCTACTGGGGGCGAACCCACAGCAGGAGGACTAGGATTTTCTAATCCCGACAATATAGAGTTTGATAGCAAAGGCAATTTATGGATGGTAACAGATATTAGTACAAACAAACATAATCAGTCAGTACCCCAGAAACGACTTGGCAAAGATGGTAAACCACTCGACGGAGCTAGTCTTTGTGGTTTATTTGGTAACAATTCAATTTGGTACATTCCCACTTCTGGGCCAAATGCAGGAGAAGCTTATTTATTCGGAATTGCCCCAATGGAAGCAGAAACTTGTGGGCCGTTTTTTACACCAGACCAGAAAACCTTGTTTGTGGCCATTCAGCATCCAGGAGAATATAATGGCATTCGCCAAGATATGGCCTCAGAAACTCGTCAATTGGCAATGAAAACCACAAATGGCTTAGACTTTATCCAAAATCGGACAGTACCCATCGGCTCCAACTGGCCCAGTAAAAAAGTTAACGATTCTCCGAAACCTTCAGTGGTAGCTATTCGTCGCTTAGATTCGACACCTATTACTTAAATGTATAAAGGAAAAATTTAGAAACTGAAAAATGATATATGGACAAAAGCTGATGGTTATCTAAAATTATTTTCCGATTAACTTAATTATCTTAATTTCATATTTAACTGCCAGTTTCTCCTAACATCCTTTCCTATCTTAGTTTTTGGCTGGTTTTATCAAAAATATAGGGTTAAAATCAGGTTGCAAAATGTCAAATTAGGTGTAAAATCTGCGACAAGCCCTTAATTATTACCATTAGAACCAGAATTAAGGGAGGTCAGTAGTTAAAATCTAAATTCTTCTTAGAATGTGAACTCGTAAAATTAGCTCTCCCTTGTATAAAAATACAAAAATACTATAGACAAATTAACCAAACCATGGTATTTAGGAAAAGAAAAATAGTTTAGCTGCTTTTACATAGATCCTCACGCCTACCCCAAAGGCTGGAAATCGAAAAGCAGCAGTTAGTAACCCAATTAATTTCTAAAACTGTCAAGCTAACCAGGCAGTAGACCATGTAAAATTAAGAGCAAAAAACCGATCCCTCAATAAACAAATTATTAACAAGTTATTAAGGCGATGGGGTAAGTAGCTAGAGGTTAGTAGCAAAATACTTCCGCCCAGATGGGAATAGGTTTGCCGAATAATTCTAGTACCGTTGGGAGAACGGGAATTTACGCCCACGGGAGATACACGCTAAGAGGTGGTAGCCCAAAAGGTAGTCCATCGTGTATATTATCAGTCCGGTTAAGGATTGAGCCTGGGAAGCGAAGGGCCTTATGTCCATCGTACTTCACTTTAATCAAGAGTTAGGTATTGCCTGGCTCAGTCCAAATTGGTGTGAGGATTGATAAACATGACAAAAATTCTCTGGAACACATTAAAGCAAAGTCCTAGTGTTTTAAGTGTGGCATTATTGATGGCAGGCTCGGCGATCGCTGCTGAGGCTCCTCTAAAGAATCGAGGAATTGGCAATGAGTCTGTAACCCAGAACTTGCTCCAAGACGATCGAGGAAACACTTCTTCCTTTGAGATAGCTCAAATAGTAGATACTCGCCCAATGCCAATGGATGACCCCTCACTGACACCAGTGGGAGTATCAGACTTGGAAGATGGAGAGTCCATGGATCAGGTAACTTCTGTAACTCAGTTATCTGATATACAACCAACAGACTGGGCTTTCCAAGCCCTGCAATCTCTGGTAGAACGTTATGGTTGTATTGCAGGTTATCCGGACGGCACTTATAAAGGAAATCGGGCGATGACCCGTTATGAGTTTGCAGCGGGTTTAAATGCTTGTTTAGATAGAATTACAGAATTAATTGCTGCTGCAACTGCAGATTTAGTTACTCGTGATGATTTAGCAGTTTTGCAAAGACTCCAAGAAGAGTTTGCTGCAGAATTAGCTGCTTTGCGAGGAAGAGTTGATTCTCTAGAAGCCAGAACAGCAGAACTGGAAACTAATCAATTCTCTACTACTACCAAACTAAACGGTGAAGTATTGTTCTGGTTGAGCGACACCTGGGGAGAAAAAGCCGGAGGTCGCGGATTAGCCCAGGGAGAGAGTGACAACTCTCAGACAACCTTTGCTTATCG
>JBARXI010000368.1:0-9013 GCA_049647275.1 Microcoleaceae cyanobacterium | reverse complement strand
GAATATCCAACTAAATAATGCTGCTGTTGTAGACGTGAGTGGAGAAGGTAGCGGAGATATCCAAATACAAGGAAGACAAATAACAATCACAGAAGGCTCAACTATTGTTGCTAATACTTTAGGTAGTCAACATGGAGGCAATGTATTATTAACCGCTTCCGAGTTAATCGAAGTTACGGGTGTTTCCGCAGATGGTCAAAATCTCAGTAGTGTATTGACAAATGTTGTACCGGGAGCAACAGGTAATGGCGGAGAACTGACGATTAACACCCAAACTATAAAAGTAGATAGAGGAGAGCTTAGAGCCAATGTTTTGGGTGAAGGGCCGGGAGGCAATGTCACGATTAATACCCAAAATCTGATGTTGAACAATGGAGGATTAATTGTAGCATCCACCTCCGGCTCTGGTCAAGCAGGAAATATTACGATCGATGCCAATGAAATAGAAGTAGTCGGTATGTCAGCAGACGGACGGTTTCCTAGTGGTATCAATACTCAAGTTAATTCCACAGGAAATGGTGGCAACTTAACAATAGATACCCAACGTCTAATAATGCGAGATGGAGCAATAATTGAAGGCGGGGTTTTCAGTTCTGGTCAAGGAGGAAATATCACAATAAATGCCACAGAGATTTCGTTATCTGGTAATGCTATGAGTGATAATATATTGCCAGAAATATCTAATATCGTCCAAGTTTTTCAAGGTCAATTTTCCAATATTGTGCTCACAGTTGTTGGGCCTAACGCCACAGGAAAGGGTGGAGACATAACTATAGATACCCAAAGTCTACAACTGAGTGATGGATCGTTGATTGGCACTGGAACAGTTGGTCTAGGTGACAGTGGAGATTTAACAATACGAGCAACAGAAATTGATATGACTGGCACTACTCCTATAGGGCTACTTCCCACTAGTGTGTATACCACGGTTTACTCAGAAGGTAAAGGGAACGGCGGAAATTTAACTATTGACACCGAACGCTTGAGCTTGAGAAACGGTGCCCAGCTAAGAGCGGGTACAAATGCTAGTGGTAACAGTGGAGATTTGATTTTGCGAGCAACTGAAATCGAACTCATTGGTGGTTCTGAAAGTGGTATATTTGCTAGTAGCATCCTTACAAGTGTAGAAGATTTTACGGTTATATCTCTAGCGAGAGGTTCGGGAGAGGGAGGCAACGCATTCATTGAAACAGAGCGGTTAACAATTTTAGATGGAGCTGAAGTCAGTGCCAATACTTTTGGAGATGGCAGCGCAGGAAGTCTGACAATTAATGCCTCTGATAATATTACTCTCTCAGGAAGTAGTCCGATTAATGGTAACTCTAGCGCTATTACTGCCAGCACTGAGTTAGGAGCAACAAAAGCAGGAGGAAATTTGAATATTACTACCCCTACACTTAACCTCAGTGATGCCGCCGTCGTAACTGCCAGAAGTTTTAATAACTCTTCTGGGGGTAACATTACATTGAATGTAGATACTCTCAACCTCGCAAGTGGCGCTCAAATTCTCAGTTCGAGTTTTAGTGATGGTAATGCAGGAACTATTTCTATTAATGCCGACTCAGCTATTGCTCTATCTGGCAGCGATCGCAATTTTAACGACCGAGTAGCAATTTTTGGAGTGGAAAGGCTTGATACTGATGGAGCCGAAAGCGCTATTTCCTCTCAGACTACTGGCGAAGGTAATGCGGGGTCTGTCTCTATTAATACACCACAGTTGAGAGTAGAAGACAAAGGTCTCATTACTGTCAGTAGTTTTGGCAGTGGGGTAGCAGGCTCTCTGAATATTAATGCTCCATCTATTCAACTCAACAATGGTACTCTCAGTGCTGAAACTGCATCAGGAGACGAGGGCAATATTAGTATCAAAGCTAATCAAATTAACTTAAAAAATCATAGTGCAATTACTACTAATGCTATGAACACAGCCACCGGAGGAGATATTAATATTGATACTCAGTTTATCATCGGTTTAGACGATAGTAATATCACTGCTAATGCTGTAGAAGGTCAAGGTGGTAATATTTCCATTGGGGCAGAAGGAGTATTTCTCGACAACAGTAGTCAAATTACTGCCACTTCTGCTTTGGGAATTGACGGTACAGTTAATATTAATACTCAAGTAGACCCCACTCAGGGGGTGGTCAGGTTATCACCGACAGTGATTGATGCTCAGTCATTAGTAGCGAAAAATTTGTGTGCTCCCACCCAAGGAAAAAAAGAAGGTAGTTCATTTGTAATTACAGGTCGGGGTGGTCTACCCCCAGACCCCACTCAACCATTGACTGTATTGAGAGGAATAGTGGGATGGGAAACAGACACCGAGATGGAGATGTCCGAGCGTAAACAGTCTGTAGTGGTTTACTCTCGCCAACAGAGTGCAAATGTACCAGAAATTCGTCAGGCTCAAGGTTGGGCAATGACTGAAGGTGGTAAAGTGATACTTACTACTGCTGTATCTATTGCTAATACGGGTGGTTTACAGTTAATTCATCCTAGTTGCTATGTATTTATATCAAATCCGTTTAATTCGGCACGTAAAAATGTTCCATCTTCAACCATTACCAAATATTTCCCCATCCCCCCATCTCCCCATCTCCACATCTCCCCATCCCCCCATCCCCCCATCTAATTACACCGATGCTACCGGATTTGATATTACTCCCTCAGTGTTGGAAACTTTTCCTGATGAATAATTTTCTGTCTGATTTAATAACTAAGCTCAGACGTATTTTAAGTGTGTATCCTCTATTCCTTGTTTTTTTTACCAGAATTGAAATAACTAGTTGAAATGCACATCAGCTTAATATAAAATTCAACTCTTTTGTTTAACTGTATAAATTTGATATCTATAAATGAGGCTACTTCTATTCAAATTATTTTGCCAAATCCCAGTAAACGATCGAGTAATTCCCGACCAAATATCAAATATTAGGTTCAGAAAGTTCAGTTATTAATTAGCTAGTCCACAATTAATTCATCCTAGCTGTTATTTTTTTACTACTAACACCAGTTAGGGACATATTAAGTTAAGTTTTATTCTCTCACATTATTTTGTGGATTTGTATTAGGAAAATAGAGAAAAAATAAGTATACCTATGGATAAAATAGCAAAATCTGGAGTGAGGCATTCCAGATTCCGATAAAATTATATTGGGTATTTTATTTTGGATATTAAAAGTGAGCTATAAAACAAATTATAAAAAAATTTATGACTTTGATTACTAAATTTTTTTTTTCACCCAGGCAAAATCTCTACTGCCAAAAAAAGTTATGATTATTTGGATAATAACTCTAATTTTTTTCTCCTACTTTACCAGCTTTAAAGCAGCTAATGCTCAAACAAATCCTCAACCTGTTATTCCAACACCTCAACCTCTACCAAAAGTCAAACCATTACCCCCGCCAGATGATTTGTTACAGCCTCCAACAGCTCCATCTACATTTCCCCAATCACCACCTTTACAAGTTCCCGGTAAAATAACTGTGACTCAATTTGCAGTTGTTGGTAGTACCGTTTTTACTCCAGCAGAACTGACGGAAGTTCTAGAAACTTTTACAGGTAGACCTATTTCTTTTGCGGAATTACTAGAGGTACAAGGAGCAGTAACTCAGTTATATTTTGACAAAGGATTTGTTACTTCTGGGGCTTTTATTCCTCCCCAAACTTTGCAAGATGGTACAGTTATTATCGAAGTTGTAGAAGGGCAAGTTGAAGAAATAGAAATTGCCGGACTAAAACGACTTAATTCTGGTTATATTCGTAGTCGAATTGAATCTGGTATTCAAACACCTTTAAATCAAAATCAATTGTTTCAATCTCTACAATTGTTACAACTTGACCCTTTAATTGAAAGATTATCTGTTAATTTAACAGCAGGTGCTCGCCCTGGTTTGAGTAGGTTAGAAGTTGAAGTTAAAGAAGCACCTGCTTTTTTTGCTCAAGTTTCTGCTGATAATTTACGTTCTCCTAGTGTGGGTAGTTTTCGTCGTCAAGCTCAAGTTTCTCATAGTAATTTGACGGGATTTGGCGATCGCCTTGATATTACTTACTATAATACTGAAGGCAGTAATACTCTTGATAATTTTAGTTATACTATTCCCATTAATTCTCAAAATGGAAGTATTAGTTTACGTCATCGTCGGACCAGTAGTGAAATTATTGAAGAGCCTTTTGATGAACTTGATATTAATACAAATTCCCGGACTTATGAGGTTAGTTTTCGTCAGCCTATTTATCAAACTCCAACTAAAGAAATTACTTTAGGATTTACAGGTTCTTTAGAAGAATCAAAAACTACTCTTTTAGGTGAACCTTTTCCTGGCTCTGTTGGGGCGGAGGATGATGGGGAAATTAGGATTTCTTCTGTTCGTTTTTTCCAGGAATATGCTTCTCGAAGTACTAATGATGTATTTGTAGCTAGGTCAGAATTTTCTTTAGGGATAAATATTTTTGATGCTACTGTTAATAATGAAGCTCCAGATGGGAGATATTTTTCTTGGCGAGGACAAGCACAATATTTACGGTTATTTGCTCCAGATACTGTTTTTTTAATTAGGTCAGATATTCAGTTAGCGCCAATAAATTTGTTTCCCCAAGAACAGTTTAGTTTGGGAGGTGGATTAAGTGTGCGGGGATATCGTCAGGATGCTTTACTTGCTGATAATGGTGTGTTTATTTCGACTGAATTTCGGTTTCCAATTATGCGGGTAAAGGACTGGGATGCTGTTTTACAATTAACTCCTTTTGTTGATTTTGGTACTGTTTGGAATAGTAATGAAGTTGAATTGGTCGAGGAAACTTTATCTTCTGTGGGTGTGGGTTTAAGATTTCAAGTTGGAACTCGTTTTTCGGCTCAATTAGATTGGGGTATTCCTTTTGTTGATATAGATACTAATGGGGATTCATTACAGGAAGATGGTATATACTTTTATCTTAAATACAGAGCTTTTTAATTAGGGTTTGCTGAAAAAGTATTATGTAGGAATAGGCAACAGGCAACAGGCAAAAATAAGGCAACAGTTTGAGCTATCTGGTATGAGAAAATTTTGCCAGCATTTTGATACTCCAGAGGTAAAAATATTACATTTTTGGGTTCTTTAAAAGCCTGAAAACCTGATTTTACATTGCATAAATTTTATTCGGCTAGCTCTAATTATTGATTAGACATAGGCGTGGAAAATAAATAAACCTTTTAATTAGAGCGGCTAAGAAAAGAAAAAGTTACCCTAAAAAATCCTTTTAAGTGCCTTTTTCGGAAAAATATCTTACCTGTTGCCTACTCCTGGAAAAAATCTATATCTTTTTCCCAGAGGTCTATTATTTGTAAGCATTCAGCCGTCAGTTATAGCAATTTCCATACTGGTGAGGTACAAAATTCTAGATTTTAGGGAACAGGGAACACCGGATCTGGGAATAGGGAATAGGGAATAGGGAAGAAATAAAAATACAAGTGTACCTCACGCTTCCTGAGAAACGCTATATTAGCTAATTGGGTTTGAAGAATAAATCAGAATTGAAAATTTTGACAAATTAAAGTTGTAGGCTGGGCAATGGTTATAAGTGTTTTTTTTTTAAGGTTTTAGTTTTATTTAGCATTACCCACATTATGCGTTTATACCAAGCCTGAAAAAAGAATGTTTAGAATAGTAAAATGTCTCTTTAAACCCCGCCTTTAAGGGCGGGGTCTTAAAAATGGATATTAACTATAAGAAATAATATTTTAGCTATAAATTGCTGACTCCTGACTCAGTGACTCCTATAAAAAGTCTAACTTTTTGTAGCAAACATTGATAAAATTAGTATTATTTATGCCGACCTACTTAGCAGGGTCGAACGAAGGAAAACGCTGTTAAAGTTGTAGGGTAGGCAATGGCTATAAGTGTCTTTGTATAAAAAATTTAGCTTCCTGCACGCATTGCCCACATTCATCAAATATACAATTAATTTTGTTTGACTATTTACTCCGCCATGTAATATCTACCATTTACAACTACCGAAAATTTAGGAATTAAATAGAACTGCTATATGTTAAAAACTACCTTATCAATCATATTTTTATTTTCAATCATTTTAGGTATGCTACCCCAACAAATCAAGGCAATTTCTCTAAAAAATAATCGAATAAAACAAGGTAAGATTAATTGGCATTTAGTCAGTAAATTATCTCAAATATCAGCTAGTAACTTAGAAGTAGAAGCACAAAAACTTTTTGACAGAGGAGATTTTTCGGCGAGTATCGCTTTATTAGACACAGTTATTAACAGTTATTCAGCTCAAGGAGATAATTATAGTCAGGCGAGAGCTTTAAGAAATTTAGGTTTAGTTTATCTCAAACTAGGAGAATGGCAAAAATCAGAAACTGCATTAACTAACAGCTTAAATATAATCAAACAAATATCAGATACAAAAACAACCGCAAAAATTCAAGCTAGTGTTCTGGAAGTAAAAGGTCAACTCAAATTATCAATAGGGGAACCAGAAACAGCTTTAGATACTTGGAAATCAGCCAGTCAAATATATGAAAAAATTGGCAATACTCTGGGATTTACCCGCAGTAATATTAACCAAGCTCAGGCTTTACAAGCATTAGGTTTATATTCTCAAGCATTGAAAAAGTTAACCACAGCTACAGAAAATCTTCAAGATGAACCAGATACAATAATTAAAGCAAAAGCATTACAAAGTTTGGGTGATGTACTTCGGGGAATTGGTCAGTTACAAGAATCTAAAACAAGTTTAGAGTCTAGTTTAGTCATAGCAGAAAAACTAGAAGCTCCAGAAGAAATTGCCATAATTTTAATTAGTTTAGGTAATACAGCTATACTTTCAGAAAATCCCCAAAAGGCTAATTTATTTTATCAGCGAGCAATTGAAGAATCACCTGTGGCAGAAATAAAAATTCAAGCTATGCTCAATCAGTTAAATTTATTCGTGAAACAAGAAAAATATTTAGCTGCCACAGAATCAGTAAAAAATATAGATGATTTGTTAAATCAGTTATCTGTTTCTCAACCTGGTATTTATGCCAGAATCAATCTGGCTCAGAGTTTAATAAAATTAAGAAAGATTATCTTAACTAACGGCAAAAATCAACAATTATCTTCCTCAGAAAAAATTGCTAATTACTTAGTCATAGCAGTTCAACAAGCAAAAAAATTAGGAGACACAAGAGCAGAATCTTATGCTTTAGGAAGTTTGGGAAGTTTGTATGAACAAAACCAGCAATGGAGTGAAGCAAAAGAGTTAACAGAAAAAGCTCTGATTTTAGCTCAAAGTATTAATGCTGCTGATATTTTTTATCAGTGGGAATGGCAATTAGGTCGCATTTTAACAGTTCAAGAAAATAAACAAGAAGCCATAGCCGCTTATTCTCAAGCAGTAGAAACTCTTGGAAATTTGCGGAGCGATATAGTTGCTATTAGTTCTGAATTAAAGTTTGATTTTCGAGATAATGTAGAACCAGTTTATCGAGAATTGGTAGAGTTACTTTTACAACCACCTACCCCTGGTCAAGAGAATATTATTAGTCAAGAAAATTTGAGAAAAGCACGACAAGTAATAGAAGCTTTACAGTTGGCTGAACTTGATAACTTTTTTCGGAATGCTTGTTTAGATGCTCAACCTATTGATATTGATTTGGTAGATAAAAAAGCAGCTATTTTCTATTCAATTACTTTGCGCGATCGCTTGGCAGTAATATTAGCCATACCAGAGCAACCTCTAGTTTATTACACCACTAATATTTCCAACTCAGAAGTAGATTTAAAAGTTCAAAGTCTCCTAGCTGCTCTGACACTTCCCCAACAAAGAATTTTTATAGAAAACTTTTTAGAGCCTTCGCAGCAAATATATAACTGGCTTATTCGCCCAGTTGAAGATAAATTAAAAGTTAGCGGGATAGAAACTTTAGTCTTTATCTTAGAAGGAAATTTACGAAACATTCCCTTACCTAGTCTTTATGATGGTCAGCAATATTTGGCTCAGAAGTATAGTGTGGCGATCGCTCCGAGTCTACAGTTAATAGACCCCAAACCATTAACTAGAAGTGGGTTGGAAATATTAGGTATGGGAATAACTGAGGCTCGTCAAGGTTTTCCTGCACTTCCAAATGTTAGAAAAGAATTAGAAGACATTCAAAAGCAAACTTCTAGTGAAATTTTACTTAATGAATCGTTTACAGAAAATCAAGCTAATACTGAAGTCGCAAACACTATTTATCAAGTAATTCACATAGCATCCCATGGCGAATTTAGTTCTAATGTTGAAGACACTTTTATTCTGACCTGGGATGACAGAATTAATGTTGAGGAGTTACGAAATATAATTAAATCTGGTATTCAACAAACTAGTCCGATAGAATTATTAGTATTGAGTGCTTGTCGTACTGCCGCCGGAGATGACCGAGCAACATTGGGGTTAGCAGGAGTTGCAGTTAGGGCGGGTGCCAGAAGTACTATTGCTAGTCTTTGGTATGTGAGTGATGAGGCGACTGCTGTATTGATGAGCAATTTATATCAACAGTTGAAAAACCCAGAAATTACAAAAGCAGAAGCTTTGCGTCGAGCGCAACAAGACATTTTACAAGCTGCTCAAACAGGAGAGATAAATCCAGAATTTGAGCATCCCTATTTTTGGTCAACATTCGTTTTGGTGGGAAATTGGTTATAGAAGGTGTAATTTTATATGCAAAACTGATATTTTTTCCCACATTTACCCTAACATTTCTTCAGTTTATCTTTTCTAACACTTCCCGAAAAAACTTTGAGCAAAGGGTTAATATCATATGCTCCCTCCGGGGGAGCTTTCCTATCGGAATGCTGCGCAAACGCTAACGATTGAATATTTATAGCCTAGTTATTTAAGCAAACATTTATCGCCCTTAATATTAGATGTCTCCAAAATAGAAAATAAGGTAAAATTATTAGGATAAATTACATATATTTAGATGAGAATGAATCAACTTTTACAATATATTTATAATTTCCCAAAAGAAACGAAACGAATTACTGG
>JBARXI010000367.1:0-2235 GCA_049647275.1 Microcoleaceae cyanobacterium | reverse complement strand
TACCACTTCAGCCAAAAGTGGAAAGTTTATTGACGCTTATTTCTGGGAAGATTTTTTGATATTCTTTGCTACTCCCAATTTAAGAATCAAAGTGGGAAATAACCTGAGTAGACTTGCATAATTTTTTGACTAGACTTCGACTGGATATTCAGAGGATTTTTACCTTTAATTTCTAGAGTAATGGATGAGCAACTTAAACAACTTCTACAAAAAATCCACAATTCTCCCGCCACAAGTCTACCACTTCAGCAAAAAGTGGAAAGTTTATTGACGCTTACTTCTCGGTTGCCAGGTATTCGGCGAGATGCTCATCCAGATTATTTGGAGGCGCTCAATAATACTTTATTTGATGTCAGACAAAATTTGGCACAGTTTCTCGATCGCTCAGATATTGACAAAGTTTCCGCCTCGACGTTGCGGGAGCATTATATTAGGTGGGTGAATGGGTTTCTCAAATATGACATTCTCGACTTATACCGTCGCCATCGTCAGGAGCTTAGTCTGAATGTCACGCAAGCAGATAAGGATGGGGGAGAATGGTTGGAAAATTTATCTGAGAATGGTTTTAATTATCCAATTTTTGATTCATTGGATAGTTTGTTGCAGCAGGAAGAAAGTCAAACTACTCAAAATAAAGGTTTAATTTTGGAGCTGTATATTGAGTCAGATCCAGAGGGAAAATTAAGTAGTTGTCATCCACAAAATTATCCTAACTGTAATGCTAAGGCGATAGTGGAATATTTTTATTTGAGCGATCGGGCTGAAAAAATCACAATAAAAGAGGATTGGGTTATTACTAAAAGTCGCAAAGGTTTAACTGTTAAAAAAAGTAGTAAGCGGATAACTTTAGTTGCTGCGGAACCGAAAAAAACATGGCAAAATTTTGCGAAAACACAGGGAATTAATTATCAAACTCTGAAGGCTCATTGGCAGCGCAAATGTTTGCCTTTGTTAAGGGAAATTGTTATGGATATTGAGAATAATTTGGATTATTACAGTAAATTTCTTGCAGAAATAGGGAACAGGGAACAGGGAACAGGCAACAGAAAATAGAAGCATTAGAAAATACAGGAATTTTGGAAATTTTTACTTGAACAACAGGTATAGTCAACATTTTTTAGGATAAATTTACTATGAATAATTACACTCAATTACGTCCGGTTATTGTACCTTTGGATATTAAAACACATCAAAAAGCATCGGCATTAGCTGCCCAACAATCTCATCCAGAAATTGCTAAACAAGTTTACTTAAATATTTTGGCGGTTGCTGCAGTTTCTCATTTGCTGAAGTGGTTAGAATTTGAGACAAATTTAGAACAAACTCATAGTTTTAATCCGCTGCTAACTGGGTTGTTTAATGCCACTGATTTGATAGTAGAAAATCGGCAGTTATTCTGTATGCCTATTTTACCTGGAGAAACAGAATTTTCTGCCAGTTTAGATATAGCTAAAAATTTTATTGGTTATGTAGCGGTGCAATTTCAGCAAAGTTTAGATAAGGTGGAAATTTTAGGATTTTATCCGGCAGTTGCTGAGAATAATTTACCGGAAAAAATATCTATTGAATGCTTACAACCTCTGGATAATTTATTTGAGTTTTTGGAGAAAAATAAACAGGAAGTTTTACCCCAAAATCCTTTAGTAAATTTAGGTAATTGGTTTGCTGGAATGTTTGAGGAAATTTGGTTGTCTCCCGAAGCAGTTTTAACCCCAAAATTAGGCTTTGCTAAAAGTAGTTCTGTTGATACTGTCAAAAGAGCAAAAATTATAGATTTTGGTTTACTTTTAAATCGGCAAAAAATCGCTTTAGTGCTTACTATTCAGCCGGAAGCTGATTCGGAAATGGGGGTATTAGTGCAAGTTTATCCTATTGATGAACAGGAATATTTGCCTCCTAGTTTAAGGTTAAAAATTGAATTAGAATCAGATATTGAAGAAGTAGAAGCTAGGGCAGCCGACCAATTAATTCAGTTAGAATTTAGTGAAGTTTCTGGTAAATGTTTTTCTGTCAAAGTCATTTTAGATAATGCAGAAATAGTTGAAAATTTTGTAGTTTAATTTCAGGAAGGAGGAAGCAATTTGTAGGTTGGGTTGACGCAGGTTAGCGGAGCTTATCCGGAGGATAAACCCAACATTGATACCAAATAATATCAAATCCACTTGTTTTGGAGCAGACTTTGTAGCTTAGGTTGAGGCAGGTTAGCGGAGCTTATCCGGAGGATAAACCCAGCAA
>JBARXI010000366.1:0-14400 GCA_049647275.1 Microcoleaceae cyanobacterium | reverse complement strand
CGGTTAAAAAAATTAACTCACAAACGAAATTGTCGAGTAGAAAACTATCTCCATACAGCAAGTAAAAAAGTAATAGATTGGTGTATCAACCATGAAATAGGAATCTTAATCATTGGGCAGAATCAGACATGGAAACAAGAGATAAAATCAGGGAAAAAGAACAATCAACAATTTGTGAATATCCCTCATTATAAGTTAATAGAGATGTTAACATATAAAGCCCAACGAAAAGGAATCAAAGTAATAATAACAGAAGAATCCGCGTGCATCTCAATCAAGCTGTTTAGATGGAGATGATTTACCAAAATATGGAGAGAAAACACCGAAATTGAGTGGAAAAAGAGTAACAAGAGGGTTGTATAAAACCAGAGAAAATAAATTATTAAATGCTGACGTAAATGAGTCGTTGAACATTATTAAAAAAGTAATTCCTGATGTCTTTGACCAAGGAATAAAGGGTTTGCAGTTTAACCCTGTAGTGGTCGAGCCACTTGCGTTTGACTAGACTTTCAGACTTTCTCGTTCAGTTTGAGTAAGTTTAGTTGAGCGGTAACAATTGAACAAACCAAAATAATAACTATTTTTTGTGCCCCCCTCACTCCTGATAGTAATGGACAATAGAGCCAGTTTAAGATTTAGTTTATGAATCAGCTCTAAATACTTAATCAAAAAGAAAAAAAAGACCAGCCACCAATAGCTGGTCTAAATCAAGATAATGTTCCGTTGTTATTTCTGTGAGAGTAACCTTTAGCTGCGCGTTCCCAACTTTGCAGCGATTGGCGGGTTATTTGTCTCACTTTGTTATGTACTGATTGTAACAAACTATTGAGTTATTTTTTGAAAAATTTTTAATGCTGTATCCCAATTAACTTTGAAATGTGGATTTCCGCACTTCGTGGTTTACCCCACAAAACCTGTTCATGTTTATAAACAACCATGCCTGGCTTTGCACCCTTGGGTTTATAAACAAACTTAGGTTTAGTATAAATCACCGATACCATTTCACTTTGACGGGCACGACTATAAAAGGCACTCATATCAGCAACAAACTGTAGGTCAACCTCCTGAGCTACAGCACCAGCATCCAGTCGCAGCAAAACATGACTGCCAGGAATCTCTTGAGTATGAAACCATAAATCGTAATCTCCCGCAACCCGAAAACTCAATAAATCATTTTGACGGTTATTACGACCTACTAATAACTCAAACCCACTGGGTGTTTGGTAACGATAAAACTCTGTATCCTTCTTATTATCCTGATGATGATGCTCTGGGGCCTTAAGATAACCTTGTTGAATCAACTCATCGCGAATCTCTTTGAGAGTTTGTAAATCTTCTGGACTTCCATAACCATCTAACTCAGATAGAAAAGCTTCAACCTGTTCTAAATAATCAATTTCTGCTTGAACTTCCGCCAGAAGTGGTTCAACTGCAATTCTGGCCCGTTTCAACTTTTGGTGCTTTTTATAAATACTTTGAGCATTTTGGACAGCATTTTTTTCTGGGTCCAGTTTTATAACTACAGGTTTCTCCGTTTCAAAATCATCCAGAGAAATAGTTTTCATCCCCGGTTGCCATTCCTGAAGATGGGCCATAAGTAAATCGGCTTGCGATCGCAAAACATCCGCCCCATCAGACTGCTGTAACCGTTCAGTAAAAGTATCAGCCTTGAGCTGTAACTTAGCCGTTAAAACATTAAGCTTCTGACTAATCTGATGATGTAGTTGTTTAAACTCTTGCTGGTTAAGCTGTTGAGTGTAGTAACTATTAAGTAACTCCTGAACAGTCTCCACAGATTCTATGGCCCCCCAACCAGTCACTGTGTATCCTGTGGCTGTCAACCCAGGCTGAAAGTCCAATTTTTCCAAAATTTGTAGCCATTCTTGCCAAAGTTGAAACAACTGTTGCCAGTCTGAGGAAGTTAGACTATCTGTAGGTTTTTGAGGGTCTATACCAGCAGTAGAAATCATGGGTTGTACCAAAGCCTTACTGAGACCACGATAATTTTTCACTAGATTCCGCCACAATGGCCCTGGAATCAGACTAACTCGTTCTTGCCATCTTGCTTGAGTTTCTTGGAGACTAGGAATAGGGTTAGTTAGGGATGGGGGTAGCTCGTAAGGTTGACCAGTTTGGATTTGACGGACACTAGATTGTTGGCTACTAACTTGATGGGCACAAGTAACAACTAGATTATCAGAAGTAGTAAGAATGACATTGCTATACTTGGTCATCACCTCCACATAAAGGTGCCAGAGGGGTTTTTCTGCTGGACGTTTAGCAAATTGGAAGTCCAAAACTCTCTCCCAAGGAGAAACTTCAGCAATAGCGATTAAAGCTAACCCGCCTAGCTGATGTCGCAGTTGTTCGCTAAAAGTAAAAGTATCAGGGGTACGGGGTGGGGGGTCGCCAATGCAGATACGGGCTGCTTGGGGATGCCAAGAAATATCTAGCCAGCCCCGCCCCTTTAGAGTTCGGAGGGCGACCGCAATGGTAAAGCGATCGCGCTGATAGACCTGTTCTAGACGTGCCGGCAGCCATTGGCCCCGGAGTTCAGAACAGGTAGCAATTAAAGTAGTAAAATCAACAGGTTGCACAGTTATAAATCTTTAATTATATCATGTTCGGTTATACAGTTGTGATTGAGATATTAGTGAGCAGAGTAGTAGAGGAAAAAGAAAGAAGGTTTTCAGCTTTCCTCTTTAGATATACCAAATAATAACTAATCAATCAGACTTAATGTAGATTGGGAAAAAGTACAAAACTACAATAATTAGGGCTTGCAGATTAAGTCGAAAAGTCTTTATATGTAAATTATTTAGCCTTTTTTCTGTGAAAAAAGTGCCAGCTTTTCGCTCCTAAAAGCTCAAAATTTGAGGATTTTGAGCAGACCGAGGCGGAAAAATTGAGGGACAATTCTTCCGACTAAATACTCTGTAATTCCGATTCCTCCTGTAGGGGTAATTCATGTTTGCGCAGCATTCCGTTTGCATAGCATTCCGTTTGCGCAGCATTCCGTTTGCATAGCATTCCGAAGGAAAGGAAAGGAAAGGAAAGGAAAGGAAAGGAAAGGAAAGGAAATTGCCCCTACTGACTCGGTACTCCTCCCCTCACCAAAAGACTTTTTCAGCCAACCCTAATTAATGGTGATTTCTTCAGAATATTTTTGTTGTGAAAATATTGCCTCTTTCCTCAAAAATATGTACTTCTTTTTCTGCTCACTAATTCTCTTACCAGTCACCATTTTCTCTCGGATTTCACATAGGACTTACCCCAAAAAATTATATACAGTAAACAAAAACTATAGTGCTAGACTAGATTTAGTGTTTACAACTATAAAATGCGTAATTCCTGTAACAATCTCCTAACCAAACTGTAAAGTACCTAGATTGAAAAAATATTTACCGAATAATTAAGGTTTAAAGCCTCTCTTTTAAAGGGGAAAAAGTGGTCGTTTTGCGCTTCGCACAACTACGCTCTTCGGCTATCGCCGACATGAAAAGCCTTTGCGGTAGCATTCCGATAGGAAAGCGGACCGTAGGGTGGGATGGCGAGAAAACTAGCTCTTGCAGAGCCGCTCCGTTTTACATGTTGCGGAGCAAAACGCTTTTGTCCAATCGACCAAGAGAAAAGAAAAAAATTTCCTTTGAGTCAATCCTATAATTTTCAAGGAGAGGTAATTTCAGTTATCAGTTATCAGTTATCAGTACCTCTAGCTGTTAGCTCCGCATGACCTAGGAAAGCAAGAGGCTTGAAATAAGGAATAGTCTCTTTTTTATCCCTTGAAAAAGGGAGGCGCATACCCACAATTTTCGGTAATTAATAATTATTAATTATTAATTGTTAATTGTTGAACTCAAACCTACCACCTAATACCTAAAGAGCTTGACTTTTGACTAATTTGGAATTTAAACTCTTAAGTTTGTACGGTGTAAGTAAAAAACGTTGTACTTATGATTAAATCTTACAAGTTCTCATCTTAACGAGGCTATAATTTTTCATGGATATCCAGCTAATTAATATTGGTTTCGGTAATATCGTTTCTGCTAGTCGAATAGTTGCCATAGTTAGTCCAGAATCTGCCCCCATCAAACGGATAATTAGTGATGGAAGGGAAAGAGGCCAATTAATTGATGCTACTTATGGTCGGCGTACTAGAGCAGTCATTATTACAGATTCTAATCATGTGATTCTCTCAGCAATTCAACCTGAGACAGTGGCAAATCGATTTATGTTGAATAAAGATGGTCAGATGCGTGATAATTAATATTTCAATCGTATAATCTGTGATTAATAACTACAAGTTTAATGGTGATATTTTTACTATAAAATAATTATGCAAACTGGTAAATTAATTGTTTTAACTGGGCCAAGTGGTGTAGGTAAGGGGACTTTGATGCGATCGCTACTGGAACGTCACCCAGAATTAGTTTTGTCTATATCGGTAACGACTCGTTTTCCAAGAGAAGGAGAAGTAGAGGGTAAGAGTTATTATTTTGTAGACCGCGAGCAATTTCAAGAAATGGTGAAAACAGGAGAGTTATTAGAATGGGCTGAGTTTGCGGGCAATTTTTACGGCACACCTCGCCTCAGAGTAATGGAAAAAATTAACCAAGGTGAATCAGTTGTACTAGAAATTGAAGTAAAGGGAGCGCGACAAATTAAACAAACATTTCCAGATGCTTTGCGGGTGTTCATTTTACCTCCTTCGATGGTTGTATTAGAAAAACGACTGCGCGGTAGGGGGCAGGATTCGGAAGAGGCGATCGCCAAGCGTCTCCAACGGGCAACTGAAGAGATAGAGGCGGCTGGAGAATTTGATGTACAGTTGGTGAATGATGATTTGGAAGTAGTTTTGCAAAAGTTGGAAGAAATATTGTTTGACAGTGAAGATATTAACTAAGGGACTTGCGTTTAAATAAAGTACCGATTAAAGTAGGGTGGGCAAAAGCAAGAGATCGACTCAATTAAAACATACAGAAAGAAAATTTTGCCCACCAAGAAAGCTAGACACTGGTACATTATTTTTTTGCTCATTCCTAAGCTAATTAATGGCCATAGATTATCTTACTACTACTATTGTTTTGCAGAAACAATCGAGCAGTTAACAATAGACTAAACAGCAGATATGATAAACCTTGCAACCTTCTGCCCTCTGCCCCTTGTTTAGTGGCCTTGTGATAGTAGGAACATCATAAATTGTGATATGATTTACGATTGTTAATATTTATAACTAAACAAAATGTACAGTAACACCTTTTTGAATTTTCCAGTCTACACAGTAATTATGTTGACATTATTTTTTGCCATTGCTTCGGGAATTATTTTCAAGGATATGTTGGAGTATAAGTTAACTAAGTGGTCTAAGATTAAAAAAAACCAGCAGAAAATTGATTATAAAACACCTAATATAATAGTTGCTTACTTAGGCATAACTTTATTTTCATTTTTATGTGTAGCAGCAAGTCTTTCTACCTTTAATATTGGTGAGTTGTTCTCAATAATTATCGGTGCAATAGTGGTTTTTCCCACGGCTTTATTAATTTGGGTGCAGTTAGGTTCAATGTTTGAGCTGATGGTGGCAGAAGGAATAGAAGCAATTAACATTGAAGAATATATGCCAGGAGAGAAGAAAAAAGTTAAAGCAACAGAAGCAGCTAATCAGTAATTAGTTTAATTTTAGTTGATTAGCGATTAAAAAATATCTGTAGGGGCAGGTTTATATAGAAGCCATTTGGTATCTTTTTTAAGACAACAGTTTTTTTAATAAGAGTCAGGAGATGGAAGGAAGGAATATGGGAAAAAAGTTACAAAATACTCCCCACGTTCCTATTTCCCCACCTCCTCATCTGTTTTTAAATAGATATCAAAAGATATCAAATGAGTTTTTTGAAGAAGGCAGCAGGAGCTGTTTGCGTAGCATGACAAACGGAAAGGCAGAAGGCATGATGTTAAAAATTGCATGGGGATAGGAGGGCGACCGGCCACGCGCGTGTCTTATCACCCCAAACAAAATGTAGAGTTTTGGCTGCGTTAGGAACGTAGCCAAAAAGTAGATGTTAAAATTTTACCTTGAATTTGGCAGTTGAAAGCCATCAGGCTTCAGCCGAAGGATGAAAACAAGTTGGAGATTTTAATCTCCTGTATCCCAAAAAGATGAGATAATATATTCATGGGAGTAAGAACAAGGTTTGTCCCGATCAACCTTTGTTAGTAGGGGTGAAATTCCTGTCAGAAGGAAACTAGTAGGACTTATGTCGCTACCAAGACCAACGCAACAGACAAGCAGGCAGCAAAGATAGGGATTTATAGCTCAAACTTGAGTAAAACCACTCTGAAATGATTCAGACCCCGCTCTTAAGGACGGGGTTTAAATAAAAAGTAAGCGCAAAACATATGGCATTAATCGTCAGTATGTTAGAGCGTCTAGGTGGTTTTTGGCTGCCACCACCGACTAATTGTCGGTGACAGTTAAGCATTAAACGTGGAGAATCCTGGTTTTAACAAGGGGCTGTCTGCGGAATTTATTTCCGCAGTTTAAACGCCCCGCCCGATTCGGAACATCTGCTTAGAATCTCTTGTGTTTTAACCGAGAGAGAAGTCAAAACTATTCCAGTTACAGCAGTTTTTATTTTGGTAGACCTTTGTAGGGAGGTTCCATGAAACGTTCCTACAAGGGTTTGTGTTTTTGTTTTGTGGTTCATCTACCTGAAAACCGCTATAAAAGACATAAAATTTTTGATAGAATTACTGCTAATCAGATTTGGGTAGTGTTATTTAAGTTTAAGTAGTGAAACAGCTTCGCTAAGGTTTCTCTTCTTACGAAAGTTGTTCATGGGGGAAACCACCAATACCCCACTTTCGCGCAACCTAACCTAAAAAATCCCTAAACTCCTTCACAAAGACCTCGATCGCTCTCTTTCACATGAGGGCTATTGCGCAAATAATCGTGAACAAAATCACAACCCCGCGCCAATAGATCGTCTAAATCAAAATTCCACAACATTGCCACCCTATCCCTACCAACAGCCCCAAGCATTTTACCATCAGGACTAAAACTCACATCCATCACACCTTCGCGAATAGCTGGTAACGTTACCAACTCCTCGCCATCACCAGTCCAAATTTTTACCGTACCATCATCACTACCACTAGCAATAATCTGCCCATCAGCAGTCAAACTCAGACTATTTACCTCTCCTTGATGTCCTCTGAGAGTTGCAATGACCTGACCTTTAAGGGTCAAAAATTTAACCGTATTATCGGCACAAGCTGCTGCAATAATCTGCCCATCAGCACTAAAACTAATCTTCTTCACAGCACTACATACTCCTTCAACCTTCCCTAACTCCTCGCCCTCTATATTCCATACCTTTAACATCACCTCATTCTCATCCCCATAACCAGCAGCAGCGATCGCTTCCCCATCTGGACTAAAAACCACACTTCTAGGGCTATAAATACCTGCGGGAAAAGTTTTCAGTTGTTGACCGCGAATATTCCACAGCTTAATAGTTTTATCCCCACTAGCAGTTGCCAACATCTGACCATCAGGACGATAACTAATACTATAGACTCGATCCTTATGCCCCGAAAGAGTAGCATTTCCCAACCCAGCTAAATTCCACACAATTCCTGTACCATCAGCACTAGCAGAAGCTACCGTTTTACTATCAGGGCTGAAACTTAAACTAGAAATACCGCGCTTATGACCTTTCAAGGTTGCTAACTCCTCCCCATCCAGGCTCCAAATTTTCACAGTCTGATCGTAACCACCCGTGGCGATCATCTTAGCATCAGAGCTAAAACTAATAGCCGTGATATAACTCGTATGACCTTTGAGAGTAGGTAGTTTTTGTTCTAGGAGACTCCATAGTTTAATCGTATTGTCAGCACTAGCAGAAGCGATAGTTAACCCATCGGGGCTAAAACTGACGCTACTGACCCAAGTGCTGTGACCTTTTAGAGTAGCAATTTCCCGACCATAACGACTCCAGAGTTTAATAACTCCATCTGTACTAGCAGAAGCAATAGTTTTCCCATCACGGCTAAAATTAACACTAATCACCGGACTTTTGTGCCCGCTGAGAGTGCCTATTTCTTCCCCATCCAAACCCCAGACTTTAACCGTATTATCCCAACTTGCAGAAGCGATAGTTTCGCCATCAGGGCTGACACTTACGCTCAATACTCGGTCTTTATAACCTTTGAGAGTAGCAAGTAGTTTTCCTTGATTATCCCATAATTTCACAGTCTTGTCTTCACTGGCAGAAGCTAAAACTTTGCCATAGCTAATACTATAAATTGTATCCTGATGGGCTTTAAACGACCCGATCTCCCGCCCCTGGAGATTCCACAATTTAATCGTGCCATCCACTCCAGCAGAAGCGATCGCCTGCCCATCCGGACTAAAACTAACACTATTCACAGGCCCCTGATGTCCTGTGATGGTAGTTATTTGTTTTCCATTGCGACTCCAAAGTTTAACGGTGCCATCATCACTGGCAGAAGCGAGTATTTTACCATTAGGGCTAAAGGTAACACTATAAACAGCGCCGCCATGACCTTTTAAGGTACTCACTTCATCACCAGAACTTGTCCAGAGTTTGATAGTGCCATCATCACTACCAGATGCAATCAACTCGCCATCCGGGCTAAAATTGACACTATTGACAGGTTGCTGATGTTCTGCTAAAGTTCTGCGTTTATTCACACCATAAACAGCCTGCTGCAAGGCAATCAAAACTCGCATTCTCGAATCTGCTGCTACTTTTGGAGCGTGTTGTAATTGAATTCCTGCTTTGATAGCAGTCATTAGAGCATCAAAGCGTTGGTTAGTAGTAAACTGATGTTCACTAGACAAACTCAACGCATTCAGTTGAGCATTTAACTTCTCCTTTTCCGCCACTCGCCAACTAATCAAAGAAAACCCACTTAAGCCGGCCAACATTAGTATTAATCCAACTATACTACTGAGGCGAAAATTGCGCTGAAAATGTTTAGACTTGATACTTTTTTCTAGAAATTCTTGGGCGGGTACAGAGACTAAACTACTGTCAGAATCACTTTCTAGTAAACTTTCAGCCGCACTTAATTTACGCCCAGTTAATAAGTATTTATTTGATTTATCTTTGTTTAACCACCGTTGAGCATCTGCTTCAATGGCTGGTTTTTGTTTAATTGCTTCCCGGTTAGACTCTACCCAAAAAAGTAACTGAGACCAATGATGAATAATCGTATCATGGGCTAATTCTATTATGGTTACTGTTTTATTACTGTTTTGATAATTTGTAAATTTAGTCGTTATTAATAATCTGGCTTTTGCTAATTTTGTCAGAACTTTACTAACAACTGCTAATGATTGTTGAGGGGTGATTAAATCTGTTTTCAATGCTGGCTTCTGGGTTGCTTCTGTGTCTTCAGGAATTTGAACTAGTTTTAAAAATATTCGTTTTGCTACCTGACGTTCCCTGGCATTGAGGGAGTGATATATTGCATAGGCTTGTTTTTCCAGGCAACTTTTCACCCCACCTAGGTTAATATATTGAGTCAGAGTAAACTGATCGACTCGGCGCTGTCGCCATAGTTCGGTTAGAGTATATTGTAATAGTGGTAAATTACCATGATTTTCTACATCCAAAATCATCTGTTCGACTAATTCTGGCTGGATTTCTATGCCTACTTGTTTGGCAGGTTCGACGATCGCTTGTTTTAACTCCAGTCTAGTCATGGGCGTTACCGTAACTAAATGGGATTGAATCTGCTTGGATAATCCGGCATATTCTTGTTCAAAACATTTACCGATAAATTCTGACCCCATAGTAATAATTAGGAGAAATCTGGTGGCGTTTGAGTTGTCTTGGTAACTTTTGTCTATTGCCCCCATCAAACATTCAAAAAATTGTTGTCTTTCGATTTTGTCAAGGGCTAGGGTAAAGACTTCTTCAAACCGATCTACTACCATGACTATTCGGGGTGCTTGGATATTTTCCAGCACTTGTTTAAATCCAGTCGCACCTTGATTAATCAGCTCTTCTATTTCTATGGGTGAATAGATGATGCGTTCATTTTTGGCAGTGGATGATTTGCCATTGTTGCTGGTGCAATTCAAGTTTTGCAGCCCGGAAGTTTCAGGGTGTTGCTGATGTAAATTAGGGATTTGTTCGTTTCCATCTCTGGGTTTTTGCCTCTGTCTATCTTCTGATATATCTCCATTATTAAGAGATGATGGAATAGTAATTTTTGTGTTCGTTGGTGATGCTATGGTGGGTTTTCTCGCCGCTGATGATGCCCGCTTTTTTCTGGCTTGGGTTTTTGGCTCTGATGTGGCTAGTGGAAGTGGATTGGGAATTGAGGATTTAGGCGATAATCGCCTTTTTTGTTTATTCTGCTGAGAAGTTGATGATGTTGTCGTAATGGAGTCAAATGTTACTGTTTCTTGGGGCGTAGTTGCTACAGGGGTGGTAGATGTTAGCAATGTTTGCAGTTGATAATCTGTAAATACTGCTGCTAAACTTTTTAAAGGATATTCTCCTGGCCGGATAATTAATATCGGCCAGGTGTTACTTCCTGATAGTCGTTGCCCTAGCTTCAGTTGATATAATAATCCTGCTTTGACAAGACTTGATTTCCCAATACCACTTGCTCCTACTACTGCTAAGAAATTCCGAGAGCGGATTTTTTCTAATAGTATATTTATTAGAGCTGTTCTACCATAAAAATATTTTGGTTCTTTATCATTAAATTCAAATGCCGCTAATCCTTTGTAAGGGCAAACTCCGGCTGTCATATCGGTATTTTCGATATTTTCTTTTTCCCCTGTCAAAATTATTTCATTACCGGAATTATGAAATACGGGGCGCAGAATTGAAATACTTAATTTTTGATTGAGATAGTCTATTAAGCTATAATTTGTTACCCAACCATTAGGATGATTTTCTGGTTCTAATGCTTCTAATAAACAATTTGTCAGAAAAGAATGTTCTGAATTTATGTATGTTTTTTCTACTGCTATTTCTTGAGAAACAAAGATAAAACATCTTTCATTATTTGTTGATTCTAAATGAGTAATATCTGTTTGTAAGAAGTTAATAGATTTTCCAATATGGTGACAGTCTAGCCAGACTATTTGTTGTCGTACAGGAGATTTTTCTAATATTTGGCTTAACCAATGTAGTGAAATACCCCATTTTGCTTTTTGGGGGTTAGTATCACTGGCGGCTAAAAATCCTTCTTGTACCCCACCTTGTTCGTCTAATAAACTATTTCCGACAAAGAATAATAAAGCTGTATCTGGAATATTATTTGGAGGATTAAATAGTTGAGAAATAGCTTCTTTCAGAGCAGTTATTTCACAATTTTTCGTCTTGGGGTGGGGATCTACTTGCCAGGAATCTTCTATACTAACCCCTGGAAAGCGTCGCACTTGAAAATGACCATAGGTCTCTAATAGTTGAGCGATCGCCTCAGCATCTGCTGCTGGTTTCATCAGGTGTCGGGGTTGGCCAAAGAAATCTTTCAGGAAGGGATAGTGATTGATGCCCACTACTAATGCTTCTCGATTCATGCAAGGTAGCCCACTTTAGTCAAAAATTGACAAGTCTATTTTAACTACTTTACAGTTTTTCTCTGCGGTTATACTAAAGTTTCCTTAAACATCTTCTGATTTAGAGATGAGCTACGATCGAGATTGACCCTAAATGTGGCCAAATTCTCCAATCATCATCCGATCGGGGGTAAATACAGAAAGCAAAAATTTCTCTAAAATTCATCAAACTTACTCATAACTATAGCTATCAAACTAAAATGATTAAGTTTGTTCAGTTGTCTATCCATTGAGTCCTTATCAGCTACAATTAAAGTATGAAGCTAGTTGAACGTCATGTTATTACCAAATCACATTATTTGTGGTCAGAAATAGACCACAAAGCTTTTTTGTCAAAAAATCTGTTCAATTTAGCCAACTACTATTATCGTCAATATTTCTTTTCTTACCAAAAGAAATTAAATTTTACTGAACTTTATCACCAGGTATCTAAAACTGACGATTATAAAGCTCTACCTACCAAGGTAAGTAAGCAAATAATCAGAAGATTAGACTCAGCTTGGAAAAGTTATTTTTCGGCTTTAAAAGAGTGGAAAAAAAAGCCAAATAAATTTTTAGGGAAACCAAAAATCCCCAAATATAAACAGAAGACAAAAGGCCGAAATCTTCTGCCCTATCCTAATGAATCAATTTATAAAAAAGCTTTAAAAAAAGGAATTTGTCATCTGTCGATGAGTGAAATAAAAGTACCCACTTCACAGACAGAAATAATAGAGGCAAGAATCATCCCCAAAAGTAGCTGTTATCTTATAGAAATAGTCTATGAAAAACAGGAGGAAACAACAGACGATAGACAAATAGCAGGAGTAGATTTAGGAGTAAATAACTTAATGGCTGTAACGACAAATCAAACAGGAGTTTCACCTATTTTGATTAAAGGCAGACCATTAAAAGCGATTAATACGTTTTATAATAAACAGCGCTCTTATTTACAATCCCAATTAAAAACTAAGCAGAATCAAAGTTATTCTCATCGGTTAAAAAAATTAACCCACAAACGAAATTGTCGAGTAGAAAACTATCTCCATACAGCAAGTAAAAGAGTAATAGATTGGTGTGTAAACCATGAAATAGGAATCTTAGTTATAGGGCAGAATCAGAATTGGAAACAAGAGATAAAATTAGGGAAAAAGAACAATCAACAATTCGTCAATATCCCTCATAATAAGTTAATAGAAATGTTAACATATAAAGCCCAACTAAAAGGAATAAAAGTAATAATTACAGAAGAATCTTATACATCTCAATCGAGCTGTTTAGATGGGGATGATTTACCAAAATATGGAGAACAAAAACCGAAATTTAGTGGAAAAAGAGTAACAAGAGGGTTGTATAAAACCAGAGAAAAGAAATTATTAAATGCAGATGTAAATGGGTCATTTAATATAATTAAAAAAGTAATTCCTGATGTCTTAGACCAGGGAATAAAGGGTTTGCCGTTTAACCCTGTAGTGCTCGATCCACTACGAACAAGTAAGCTTTCAGATTTTTGAGTAAGTTTGAGTAAGTTTAGTTGAGCGGTTAGATGCTAGATTTTAGGCTCTATAGAATACCATTGTTATAACTATCTCAAAACTACAAAAATCATCACGAGTAAATAAATTACATAAATACCGTTAAGTGCCAATACTTCCTTTAAGGTAAAGCTATATTTTGGTCTACCAAAACGAAGAAATAATGAATAGACAATCGCTAATAATCCCACAAAAAATAAATTAACAGAATATAATTGTATATCTTCTACAGGCAAGGTTACTAAAGCTAATGGGAAAAAAGCTAGAGTCATTGTCACTGTATTATCAGCAATAACGCTGGTAGTTGCTGCGGTAAATTGTCCGCTCTTTGCCACATTCCAAGTAGCAAAAACTTCTGGCGCAATACTCAAGGTAGAAGTAATAAATAAACCACCAATTAATTGAGAAATTCCGAGCATAGAAACAATTTTTTCTGTGGCTGTAACTGTGAAATAAGCACCAAAAATAATAGCAATTACGCCGACAACAGCAACAATTGTCTCTTGAGATTTCCACTCTACTTCTTTGCCTTTTTTTCGCTTCCGAAAAATCGCTTGTGCTAAATAAATAAAATAAGCTGCTAACATAATCCAACCATCAATAGGTTGCAGTCCGCGCCAAGGTTTAGGAATAGTTAATACTGCTGCTAATCCAATAATAAATAAATAGGGAATTGTTTGCACTGTTAAAGCTTCTGATTTAACTTTTAGAGGTTGTGAAAAATCATCTGGTTTACTTGTAGAATATTTTTGAGCTGCAATATAAGCGACAGTCACGATCGCTGGCACAGAAACTATATTCGATCCTAGTAAATTACCTAGTCCAATATCAGACAAACCTTGAATTGCACTAGCAGCATTAGTACCAACTTCTGGACTAGCAGTTGCTAAAGCGACGAAAGCAGCACCAGCAGATTCTGTTAGTCCCCACTGTTGGCGCAATTTTTGTAGTGGCTCCGCTAATTTATCAGAACCCCAATGTGCGGCCAAAACTGCTACTAGCAAAGTTAGTACCCAAAGTAATAAGTTCATGTTTAAAATTTATCCTTAATTATTAAAATCATACTAAAGACAGATGTTTTAAGAGCCAAATTATGCTAGTTTATTTTTAGTGTATTTTCATACATTTTTTCCGATTTTTCTCAATAGAAAATATGGCATTGGTGAAATAAGGTATGAAATTCGGATCGGAGTAAGATTGATAGTGGTACTTAGACATTTTTTGCCAGGAAAAATGCTTTAAAGTCAGTCAAGAGTTGGGAATTACGTCGATGCCTTAAAA
>JBARXI010000365.1:0-41754 GCA_049647275.1 Microcoleaceae cyanobacterium | reverse complement strand
CCCAATGACAAGCTGAATCTTTCTCTCATTGGGATGGGGTCTGACAAAATAGTTAATTTCTCATTTTTCTATCAAATCCTCTGAAGCAATCTCATTCATAGTTTAGAGTGAGAAAAGATTGCTTCGGGGTATGAATTTCGGCCGAGTTATATTGATTGTTAAACCTCCCCTCCCAATGACAAGCTGAATCTTTCTCTCATTGGGATGGGGTCTGACAAAATAGTTAATTCCTCATTTTTCTATCAAACTTCCCGAAGCAATCTCATCCATAATTTAGAGTGATAAAAGATGGCTTCGGGGTATGAATTTGTGGTGAGTTATATTAATTTTCAAACCTCCCCTCCCAATGAAACTGTAGCTTCTTGTCATGGCGAGGGGCTCTGACAAAATAGTTAATTTCTAATTTTTCTATCAAACCCCCCAAAGCAATCTCATTAATAATTTAGAGTGATAAAAGATTACTTCGGGGTATGAATTTATGCCGAGTTATATTAATTTTCAAACCTCCCCTCGCAATGACAAGCTGAATCTTTCTATTTATGTTGTTTATATAATAATTATCTAGTTGTTTATTCAGTTTTGATGTTGAGGTTTTCTACGTCTATTTATCCTGATATTAATCGGGGGAGGAGGAGGTCGCGGGTTTGCCGGAGGTTGTTTTTTTTGTTGTAGATTTTTAATTTTCTCACCTATAGGGGTTATGTATTTAACAATTTTTTTTCTAACTTCATCACCGACAATAATAATAGGTAGCTGGCGCAAATTAGTCTTACTTATTTCTTTGAAAGTTGCGCCTGATGTGAAATTATTAATCTTTTCTAGATTCTCTTCAATCCAAAAATAAATTTGATACGCAGATAATTTGTCATTAGGAATGCAAGTAATAAAACCTTGATTAGTAGAAGTAGTCTGAGTATTAATAGATTTTACTCCTATAGTAGCTCGACTTGTCATCATTACTGAATCAGCAGGAAACATTTTAGCAGAGCTTTTTTTTAGCCCTTTCATTGCCTTTACTAACTTCTTGCCAATATCTGTTGACTCTGGCAAATTCAACAATGTATTAAACCGCGCCTCTTGAGGCAAAAACAACGCCCCTTTTGCCTGATAGTCTGCAACTCCTATTTTCCGCCTTCCTCTGTTGGTGGGTTTTGGCATTTACCGTTCGACCAAGGAAAATTTATAATCTGCATAACGCAGAAATATTAACCCCAAAACGGGAAGGGAATATTCAGAAGGTTTGAGTTTGAAGTTTGCCTGAAGTTGGTCTGCAGTTTCCCAGAGTTTTTTTTTGACTTGGGTATAGTTTGCTGGCATTAGTTAGTTAAGTCACTTAAATTAAATATTGCCGAAGTTAAGGTTTGTAATAGTTTATTAGTAAATTGATTACCTGGGCTTTTTTTTAATAAAATATACAAAAAACATGAGATTTTTTTTAAAGTATAAATTTATGTTGATTTTTCCTGAAAGTTATCAATTGTCAGTTTTGATTATGGTATTATGAAGGGTTGAATGTTGACAAAAAAAGTCTTTCTATCCCTACTTAGTCCGCTCTCGATCGAGGGAAAAATTTATTAGCTCTGCCTGAATAAAAGGGAAAATTTATTAGCTCTGCTTTAACCAAGGGAAATTGATTAGCTCTGCCTTAACCAAGGGGAAATTGATTAGCCCTGCCTGAATAAAAGGGAAAGTTGATTAGCCCTGCCTGAATAAAAGGGAAAATTTATTAGCTACTCTTGATAAGCGGGGTTGGGGGGGGGCGACATTTATTACAGACAATTATACAAATATAGAGATATAATATTTAACTATAAATAGATACTTTTATCTATTTTATTCAGGGAATCCACCTCTACTAATTGTAGATAAAAATTATTGTTACGGTAAATAAGTATGATTCTTAAATATTGGAAACATTTTCTACTAGGATTATTCCTCGCATTTGCCATCGGAGCCTGTGGTTTATTTAACACAACCTCAAAACAGGAAAAATTACCGATGGTAGATTTAATAATTACTCCTCCACTACCGGAGTGGATAGAACAAATTAGTCCGACGGGGGAAGCAGAGCCTTTAAGTCAAATTCGGATTCGGTTTAAAGAACCTTTAATTCCTTTGGAAACTTTAGATTCTCCAGAACAACAGGAGAAATTAAAGAAGTTTAAAATTTTCCCAAAATTACCCGGTCAATTCCGATTTTTGACTCCGAAAATGGTAGGTTTTCAACCAGTGGAAGCTTTACCTAAATCTACAAGGGTAAAGGTTACTTTGAAAGCTGGTTTGTCTGACTTAGAAAATCATCAATTAGATGAAGATTTAGCCTGGACTTTCAATACTGAACCAGTCAAACTAACGAATTTACCAACCAGTCAGCAGGAAAATAATAGAACTGAACCAATTGAGATAAATCCGACTCTAAAATTTACCTCAAATGTGGAATTGGATTTAGACTCAATTGAGGAAAATTTACAATTTTTGCCAGATGGTAAGACAAAAAGCTTACCTTTTACAGTTAGTTTAGAAACATTAGAAAATGCTGACGAAGAACAATTGGAAACTTTAGATTCTCCAGAAAAACAGGAAAAATTAAAGCAGTTTCAATTTTTCCAAGAATTACCCGGTCAATTCCAATTTTTGAATATGAAAATGGTAGGGTTTCAACCAGCGGAAGTTTTGCCAAAATCTACCAGAGTCAAAGTAATTTTGAAAGCTGGTTTTTCTGACCTAAAAAATAATCAACTAGATGAAGATTTAGCCTGGAATTTAAATACTAAACCAGTTAAACTAACGAATTTACCAACTAGCAAAGATAAAAATAGAAGACTGGAAGCAATTGAGATAAATCCGACTCTAAAATTTACCTCAAATGTCGAATCGGATTTAGATTCAATTACAAAAAAATCAAAACTTTTGCCAGATAGTAAGACAGAAACTGTACCTTTTAAAGTTAGTTTAGAAACTGTAGAAACTAATGAAGAGGAAGAAACTCCTAGAGAAGAATTTGATTCTTCATTCCGTCAGTGGAATTATTTGATTACTCCCCAAGTTACTCTAGAAAAGGGTACTAAATATCGTCTAGAATTTGACTCAGGAATTCAACCTGCAAAAGGTAATTTATCTAGTCAAACACCTTTTGTGAGTGAAGTAGAAACTTATTCTGCTTTTGCATTTTCTGAACTTAAGTTTTCTGAGGGTGGCGGCAGGTTTGTCAAAGGTAATCCCTTGTTAGAATTTAATCATGGTGTTGTGCCTAATTCAGCAGTGGAAAATATTACTATTGACCCCGCGCCAAAAGAGACTAAAAATCTGATTCAAGCCTACGATAACTATAATATTGTTAGTTTCAATCCTTGGGCATTAGAACCCGATACAAATTATACAATTACTATCGGCGCTAATATCAAAGATAAATTTGGGCAAATATTGGGAAAGCCTGTTGTTTTAAATTATCAAACAGGGGATTTAGTCGGAAATATTTCTGTTCCTTCTGGGTTAAATATTTTTCCGTCTAGTCAGGATTTACAACTGAATATTTCTACAGTAAATCTGCCAGACTCGGAATATAAAGCGGCTTATCAAGTTGTTCAACCAACAGATTTGGTTTACACAGAATCGGCTTATCCCAGAAAGAATAGTAAAAATTTATTACCGGCAAATGAACAGTGGCAAAATTACTCTGTTTCTGGTGAAAAAAATCAGATTCAAGAAGTAGCAGTTCCTCTCAGAGAACAACTCGGCAGTCAGACAGGAATGTTGGCTTATGGAGTACAGGCACGGACGAGTTCTTATCAACAAAATGGCGAGACAAAATGGCAAGAACCCAAATTTTATGGATTGGTACAACTGACTAATTTGGGAATATTTGCTCAGTGGTTTCCAGAGTCGGGAATTATTCGGGTAAATCATTTGAATGATGGTGCGCCAGTTGTGGCAGATGTGGAGATTTATCAATCTCAATTAAATGCTAAATCTCAACCTGAACCTACTGCTTGTGCGACTGGAAAAACTGATAAAAATGGTTTGCTTACTCTGACTAAAACTGACTTACAAAAATGTATGAACGGTCAGCGTTTTTCCCAAGCACCGGAATTATTAGTCATTGCCAAGGAAAACCAAGATTGGGCTTTTGCCAGAACTAAGGAATATAGCGGTACTTATGGTTATGGGATTTATTCTGGTTGGGATAGTGGCAAGGCTGAATCGCGGGGTACTATTTTTTCAGATAGAGAACTTTATCAACCAGGGGAAAAAGTTTGGTTGACTGGAGCTGCTTATTATTTGGAAAATGGTAACTTGAAACAAGCGGAAAATACGGGTTATCAAGTAATTATAAATAATCCAGATGGAAATAAGCAAAATTTAGGTACTCAGACTACTAATGAATTTGGTACTTTTTCTCTAGAAATTCCTCTAGATAATAATCAGTCATTGGGTTATTACAATGTGGAGGCTAAGGGAGAAAATGGCATAGAATTTTACGGAGAATTTCGCGTTGCTGAATTTAAACCGCCTAATTTTCAGGTAGACCTAAAACTGAATCGAGAAATTGCTTTGATTAATGAACAAATAGTGGCGGAAGCTGAAAGTAATTATTTGTTTGGTTCTCCAGTGCAAGGAGCAAAGGCTAAATATTATGTCACTCGCCAAAAAACAGAATTTACTCCCAAAGATTGGCAAGAATTTGACTTTGGTCGTCAATGGTTTTGGCCGGAAGAAGCGCCGACTATTCCTAATAATGTGTTGGAAAAAAATGTAGTGCTAGATAATAATGGTGGGGATAATCAAATATTTACCGTTGGAAAAGATTTAGCCTACCCAATGACTTACCGAGTAGATGTGGAAGTGACAGATATATCTAATCTTTCTGTGGCAGATACTCAAACATTTACCGCCCTACCTAGCGATAAGTTAATAGGTTTAAAAAGTAAGTTTGTTGCGGATGCTAATAAAAAATTCCCGGTAGAAGTTATTGTTACTGACTCGGAAGGAAAAGCACTTGCTGGGGAAAATATTAGTCTCGAATTACAACAAATGGAATATAGCAGTGTCACCCAAGTAGTGGCAGGTAGTCGCAACCCAAAAAATCAAGTCGAATATAAAACCGTTGCCACCGAAAAAGTCAGAAGTGGCAATAAACCAAAAACCGTCAACCTCACCCCACCAGAATCAGGTAGTTATCGCATCCGGGCTAATTTTGCCAATGCTGAAAATGACATTACTGGCACCGATATTCAGATTTGGGCAACCGGAGCAAACCGCGTTTATTGGGGAGGTCGCAATGAAGACCGTCTAGAAGTTAAACTCGACAAAGACACCTACAAACCAGGAGAAACAGCAACGGCTTTAATTCAGTCGCCCTATCCAGAAGGCGAATTATATTTTGCCGTCGTGCGTGACAAACCGCTCTATGAAAAAATCGCCAAAGTTACAGGTGGCGCGCCGGAAATTCAATTTCAGGTGACAGAAGATATGTTGCCCAATGCTGCGGTGGAAGCTGTATTAGTGCGGCAAGGTCAACCACTCGAAGAAGTCGAGCCGGGAAGTGTGGAAGATTTGATGAAAGTCGGTTTTACTCCATTCAAAATTAATTTGGCTGACAAATACTTAAATGTAGAAGTCACACCCCAACGCCCGGAAGCGCAACCAGGAGCTATGCAAACTCTGGAGTTGGCAGTTAAAAATAGTCAAGGGCAACCAACTAAAGGTCAGTTTACTGTGATGGTGGTAAATGAAGCGGTCTTACAACTGAGCGGTCATCGCCCCCCAGACTTGGTTGAGACTGTTTACGCCGAGCAACCAATATCTACCCGTTTCAGCGATAACCGCCCGGAAGTGGCAATGGCAGAGATGGCTTCATCCCTGAGAAAAGGTTGGGGTTTCGGCGGTGGAATATCATCTGCTGCATCTGGCACTCGCATTCGTAAAGACTTTCAATCTTTGGCTTATTACGACGGCTCTGTAATTACTGATAATAAAGGTAAAGCAACGGTAACTTTTAAAATGCCAGACGATCTGACAACTTGGCGCGTGATGACTGTTGCCACAGATGGGAATTTACATTTTGGTAATGGGGAGGCAACTTTTGTGACGACTCAACCATTAATGTTAAATCCAGTTTTGCCTCAGTTTGCTCGTATCGGCGATAAATTTGAGGGTGGTGTAGCAGTTACGAATAATACTGGCAAAAAAGGAAGTCTAAAAATAGATGGGGAAGTTAGTCAGAATATTTTGTTTGCCAAAGACTCCCAAACTACCCAAAATTTACAAACAAAGACAGACTCAGGCACTAATGCTTACCGCTTTGCGATGGAGGCAAAACAAGCGGGTGAGGCTAAGGTGCAATTTACCACTGACTTGAATAACCGCGACACTGATGGATTTGAAATTTCTTTACCCGTGCAGTCGCTGGCAGCTAGTGAAACGGTGGTCGAGTCTGGCACAACTGACAGTCAAATAGAAATTCCACTGAATATTACCGAAAATGTGATGCCAGATGTGGGAGGTCTGGAAATTTCTATGGCAAGTACATTAATACCAGAAATTACTGCTCCAGCAAAAGCAGTATTACTCAAAGACCAACTACCATTTTTAGAGCCTACCGCCAGCCAGTTAAGCATCGCCTCTAACCTAGAAATTCTTGGTCAAAAATATCAGCAAGCTTTTGTAGACTTCAACCCAGAAAAACAGGCAAAACAGGCATTAGAAAAATTAGAAAAGCTACAACTGCCAGACGGTGGTTTTGGTCATTATCCAGGGTGGGAAAATTCTAATCCCTATCTCACTCCCTATGCTGCCGAGGCGATCGCTCAAGGGAAAAAAGCATTCCCAAATTTAGTAGATGGGGAAATGGTAAACCGTCTGCGGAATTACTTAAACGACATTTTGGCAGACCCAGGCAAAAATGACTATTGCAGTCAACAACTCTGTAAAAATCAAGTGCGCTTAGATGCGTTAATAGCATTATCGGAATTAGGCGATACGCGCAATAGCTTCCTTTCAGATATTTATCAACAAAGGGAAAAATTATCTCAGGTAGACCAAATTAAACTAGCGCGTTACCTATCCACTTTCCCAGAATGGCGCAGTCAGTCAGCAGAAATGTTTAACCAAATTCAGGAAAGCGTCTACGAAACCGGGCGCAATGCCACATTGAATATACCGCAAACCTGGGGATGGCTCAACTCAACCACCGCAGCTCAAGCACAAGCGATGCGACTATTTATTACTCGCGACGCAAAGCCAGAAGTATTAGACCGACTATTACAAAGTCTGCTCAACCTCCGGCGCGATGGCACCTGGCGCACAACCTATGATAACGCCGAAGCCTTAACAGCATTGGTTACTTATAGCAATACTCAACCTGCCCCGCCGAATTTTGTCGCAACGGCAAAATTGTCAGGCAAACAATTAGATGCTGCCCGTTTTCAAGGTTATGAAAATCCGAGTTTATCTCTGAATGTCGCAATGGATGGGTTGCCCAAAGGCGAATCAGATTTAGTCTTGGAAAAATTAGGGGAAGGCAAGTTGCACTATTTAGTCGAATACAGTTATCGCCTCCCAGGAAACCAACCCGGAAGGTATAACGGCGTGCGGGTAGCGCGGGAAATTCGCCTGGCAAATGAGGAAGAAATCTTGCAACGGATGGATTTATCTGAAGTCGAGTCAACATTAGATGTCAGTGCCGGGCAAGTATTTGATATTGGCATCGAGATTATTACAGACCGCCCCGTAGACCATGTAATTATTAGTGACCCACTGCCAGCAGGTTTAGAAGCAGTTGACACCAGTTTCCAAACCGCCACTTCCGCTGTCAAAGCAAAAGCAGATAGTTGGCAAATAGGATATCAACAAATTTATCGCGATCGCGTAGAAGCTTATGCAGACCGTTTAAACCCAGGAGTGTATACCTTACACTATTTAGTCAGGTCTGTAACTCCCGGAACATATATTTGGCCTGGAGCAGAAGCAAAGTTACAATATGCGCCCGAAGAATTTGGGCGATCGGCTACATCGACGTTAGTTGTGAAGTAGTTGTGTTTTAGGTTATTAGGGTACGCAACGCGCACCCTAATAAATGTTATTATTTAAGCTATGCCAGAAATTAAAAAATAGGGCATAGTGTTAAAAAATAATTACCAGAAGAAAACTATGACCAACATCCTACAACAAGCACTAACTAAACTCTCTCAACTACCAGAAAACCAACAAGAAGCTATAGCTTATCTCATCCTAGCAGAAATAGAAGACGAGAAAAAATGGGCAGAAAATTTTGCTAATTCTCAAGACCAACTCGTCCAACTTGCCGATGAAGCGATCGCCGAGTTCAAACAAGGTAAAACTAAACCTTTAAACTTCTGATGAATTCTCAAACTACCTCTAAATTTTGGAAAGCATTTAATAAGCTTCCTGAGTCTATCCAAGAAGCTGCCAAGGAAACCTACCAACTTTGGCAAAAAGACCCATATAATCCCAGTTTACAATTTAAAAAAATTCATCCAGTTCAACCTATTTATTCTGTCAGAATAGGTTTAAGTTGGCGAGCAGTTGGCATTAAAGATAGTAATACAATTATCTGGTTTTGGATAGGCTCTCATTCAGATTATAATCAACTTATTTCTCAACTATAAATTATTGAATTAGAGTAATAATACCCCTAAGCAATCTTTTTAACTTTAGGGTATTGATGAAATTACTTCGGGAGGTTTGACCAGAAAAATCAAAAATCAACCGTTTTGTCAGACCTCCTGTCAATGAAACTTTTGTGTAAAAATATAAGTTATTGTTGGGTTGCGCTGTCGCTTAACCCAACCTACTAAACTAAAGGTTTTAACATGGAAAATATAGAATATTCAGGATATTGGTGGTTGCCGTCAGAGCCAGAACAAACAATAGCTGGTACTCTCACATTTACTAATGCTGAAGGAATTAAACTACAACTGATAGGTTCATTTATCATGCTGAAAAAAACTCTTGATGTTCCAATTATTTTAGGAATTGCAAATCAAAATATTATTACTCTTTGTAGTTGTTATTCTTCTATAAGTATCCCAGGCTTTTCAAGTGAAGAATATTGGGCAGAACTTGCTTTAATTGGCAAACATTTTACTAAGCCAGATGAACTATTGTTTCATAAAGCTACAGTACAGTATAGTTATTTATCTGACTGGGTTGACTTGCCTCATATTAAGCGAGAACCTGATTTTATAGATTGGAATAAAGATAGAGAATTAAGATTTACATATACTAGACCTGAAGATATAGAGGCAAATACAACATACGGAAAATTTTCTGTCATTTATGGTTATTCTGTAGCAGGTAAGTTTGAAAGTATTGACTTTAAACAATTTGCATCATTAATTATTCAGCCCAATGAAGAACTTTCATTTAAATATTTTTACTCTAAATTCATACATCCTCTGAATAACTTTATCTCTTTTGCAACTGATAGAACAAACTCCATTACTAAATTAGAATTTTATTCCCGTTACGGTGATGTAATAAACAGCAGTTACAGTCTAGACGAAATTCCCATCACAGCTATTTGTAGAACCTATTGTTTTGACAGAAAAGAAAAAAATAGATTACTTTTTCACAATGAAAATTTCTTTGAGATGCTCTTCTCTCTCGCTGATATTAAGAGTGACTTCTCCTTAATTATGCAAAGATGGTTTAATTCTTTTGAGGAACTAGATAGTGTTTTTAATTTATTCTTCAGTATAAGGTATAAGCCAGATATGTATTTAGAAGATAAATTTATCTATCTTGTTCAGGCTGCTGAATCGTATCATCGTCGTCGAATAAAAAACCAAGTTTTACCCGATAATGAACATGAAAAGCGTAAAAAAGCAGTCTTAGATAGTGTACCTGATGAGTATAAAAAATGGCTCGAAGAAAAACTGCAGTTTAGTAATGAACCAGGCTTAAAAGAAAGATTGATAGATTTGTGTGAATTAATCCCAGAAGTAACCAATCAATTAATTCATAACAAAGAATCATTTGCTACTAAAATCAAGAATGCTCGAAATTATTTAACTCACTATAATAAATCTTTAAAGAAAAAATTGGCTAAACCAGAAGAATTATCTTGGTTTATAGAATCGCTTTCTTTCATTTTGCAAGCTTGCTTTTTGAAAGAATTAGGTTGTACTACAGAGCGATGTCACCAGTTACTTAACAGGAATAATACATATAAAAAAGCAGTTGCAAGAGCTAGATATCAAAAAAATAACAAAGCAGAAAATTAAGTTACAGGATAAAAATCAATGAATAGCGAACAAGGATTACTGGATAAATGGCGTAAATTACCATTAAAAAAACAGCAAGAAGTATTAGATTTAGTCGAACAACTTTATCGACAAAATCAGGATATTAATCAGGCAAATATTTATCAACCTCAAACAGATATGGGTAAAAAATTATGGGAAATTCGTTGTCAAGCACTGACCGAGCAATCTAAATTATTAACTTTGGATGAAATAGATGAAGAGATATCAGAAAGTCGGGGTGAAAAGCAGTGAATCTCACCAAAACTTATATAGATTCTGGCGTACTTATTGCAGCATTTAGAGGCATAACGCCCGTAGCAATAAAAGCAATAGAAATTCTTGATGACCCCCAAAGAGAATATGCCACCAGCTCGTTTGTAAAATTAGAAGTATTACCCAAAGCTATTTATTTTTAAAACCTCGCTGAAGTTAATTTTTATGAGACTTTTTTTGCTGGTTGTACTATCTGGGCAAACGAACTAGAAAAAATTGTCGAATCTGCACAACAATTAGCTTCTGATTTTGGTATAAATCCAATATATGCTCTTTATATTGCTGCTGCTATTTCTGTAAATGCTGATGAATTAATCACAACAGAAAAAACAAGCAAACCAATGCACCGAGTAACTCAGATTAGGATAATTTAAATTTCTCAATAGAAGCGATGAATGAGGAGATAACCATTAAATTCACAATAGAAAAACCTCATTGTATGAAGCATCAAAAAAAACTGGAAGGGATAATATTGCATAGTCAAAAAAAATGTGATAGTATTGATTTAATTGGTGCTGTTCGGCCACATACATGACTTTTTATTCAACAAAAGAACAGGATATCCCAACTGATATAGATATAATCAAGCGATCGCTCAACTCAGAAATAGAAAAACCTCATTGTATGAAGCACCAAAAAAAATGTGATAGCATTATTCTAGTGGGGGTCGTTCGGCCACATACATGACTTTTTATTCAACAAAAGAACAGGAGATCCCAACTGATATAGATATAATCAAGCGATCGCTAAGGTCAAAAACCATAATAAACTTTGGGACCCTAACCTGCACAGACACCCCTACATTCCTACATTCATTATGGTGAGTTGAGCGAATATTATCTAAACCAAAACTTTTAGGAGATAATAACTATGCCTAATTTAACAACAAAAGACAAGGTCAAAAACCATAATAAACTTTGCGACCCGAACCTGCACAGACACCCCTAAATTCATTATGGAGAGTTGAGCGAATATTATCTAAACCAAAACTTTTAGGAGATAATAACTATGCCTAATTTAACAACAAAAGACTTAGAAAAATTAACAACCGAACATCCCGACCATCAAATAGAATTAGTGGGAGGAAAAATTATAATTATGAGTCCGTCAAGTTGAAAATCAGAAGAAGTAGGAATAGAAATAGCAGCGCAGTTACGCAACTGGGTGCCACCTCAGAAACTAGGTAGAATTACAGGTTCGAGTGCCGGTTTTCGTTTACCAAATGTAGATAGAGATAGAGATGTTCGCGCACCGGATGCAGCATTCGTTCGAGGCGATCGCTTGCCTCAGACCACAGAAAATTATGCCGAATTAGTGCCAGACCTGATATTTGAAGTCCAATCTAAAATTGTTACCCGTATAGCCTTTTATATTTTACATTATTGGGTAAAATCCCCTATAAAAAACGGGTATTGTTACTCTAGTTATTTGCCAGAAAAAAAGTTATTATAGAAATAGAATTCGTTATCAAGAATGCAGAGTAAACAGAATTTTAGAGCTAGATTGGAGGCTAATTTTTTTCAAGTTTAGCAGCTTATGTTCAGGGTATTTTTTAACAAATGATTTTCTGAGAACTTTGAATGTAGCTAGTTTCCTAAAAGATTGTCGAGCTAATTTTAAATACCAATAATTTGAAGTAAAGAAATATATACCTTGAGGATTCTTTCTGGGTGAATCACCCAGAAATTTGCAATACCTAATCTAGATTAAAATCAGGGATTAATTATGAAAACTTTATTACTTTACCCCCGTTTTCCTAAAACATTTTGGTCTTACGACAAGTTTATGAAAATGGCGGGTCTAAAAGCATCTATCCCACCTCTAGGAATTATTACCGTCGCATCCCTACTACCTTCAGATTGGGAAATTCGCTTTTGCGATCGCAATGTCAAAACAGAGACAGAAGCTGATTGGGAATGGTGTGATTTGATAATTCTCTCTGCCATGCTGGCACAGAAACAAGACTTTATCGATCTCATTCAAAAAGCAGCAAAATCAGGTAAAAAAGTAGCAGTAGGAGGCCCTTATCCCACCTCAGTGCCAGACCATGCTCTTAATGCAGGAGCTAATTATTTAATCTTAGATGAAGGAGAAATCACAGTTCCCCAATTTCTAGAAGCGACCGCCCAAGGTCAAGAAAAAGGAATATTTCGCGCTCTCGAAAAGCCAGACGTAACAAAAAGCCCCATGCCTCGCTTCGATTTACTCAAGCGGGATGATTACCTAATGATGGCAATCCAATTTTCTCGCGGTTGCCCATTCCAATGTGAATTTTGTGACATTACCAACCTCTATGGTCGCAAACCGCGTACTAAAGAGCCAGCTCAAATTTTAGCAGAACTCCAAACCCTTTATGACTTAGGCTGGAAAGGGTCTATTTTCATGGTAGATGATAACTTCATTGGCAATCAGCGCAACGTTAAACAACTGCTGCGAGAATTAATTCCTTGGATGCAGGAGCGTAACTATCCCTTCACTTTTATTACTGAAGCTTCTGTCAATTTAGCAGATGATACCGAATTACTAGACCTGATGGCTCAAGCAGGTTTCTACGCAGTATTTCTCGGCATTGAAACTCCCGACCAAGAAAGTTTACAAGCAACTCGCAAGTTTCAAAATATGCGCAGCCCCTTGATAGAAGCTTGTCGTACCATCAATCAAGCCGGGTTGCTCATTTATGCAGGATTTATTATTGGTTTTGATGGAGAGCGAGTGGGTGCTGGCGAGCGAATACAAGCTTTTGTAGAACAAACCAGTATTCCTCAACCGATGCTCGGTATACTGCAAGCCCTACCTAATACTGCTCTCTGGCAACGACTAACAAAAGAACAGCGATTATTAGGTGGGACTGGATGCGAAGAGGTGGGAGATCAGAATTCCTTGATGAATTTCACCCCCACTCGTTCGATCGCTGAAATTGCCAAGGAGTATGTAGAGGCAATTTGGACGATGTATGAACCGAAAAATTATCTCCGACGCTGTTTTGAGCAATGTATGAAAATCACACCCAATCCGAATTTACAGCAGACGATGTATTTCCCCCCTGGTAAAGGCATTCGACTCATTGCGCAGTTATTCTGGCTTCAAGGCTGGCAAAGACCAGAAATTCGCGTTCAATTCTGGCAGCAGCTTTGGAGTATTTTACGAACCAAACCTCAATTTCTGAATATGTATTTAGGTTTGTGTGCTGTAGGCGAACATTTCTGGGAGTATCGTGTTTTAGCAAGGGAACGCATAACTCAACAGTTAGGATTCGATCCTTTGACTCAGTCAGCTTTGACTGAAAAGCAATTTAGCACCCCCTTGGTAATGAAGTGAGTTTGCTCGAAGGGTAGAAATGTTCTAGTTTTCAATAGACATCTACGAAGCTATGTTGGCAGATACTTATCAACCGAATTTTTGCAAAAATAAGACCGCACATCAAACATGGATGGGTTAGCTATGACGGAAACAAAAACTCAGACTGAACTGCCACAGCCTTTTCCCGACCATACTCAACTGCCAGAGTCAGACGGTACGTTTGTGAAAAACTTTCAAGAGCATCCCCAAAGCATTATTCTTACAGATTCCATTACCCCAGTTTTGCGATGTTTATAAATTAGCTCTTAGATTTGATTCATATTGTCATTGCGAGATTACTTCGGCTGAGAATATGTTTTCTCCAGGAGATTAACTTTTTGATTGCCGCCTCGCAATGACAATATCAGAATTATATACTAAAAGCAGAAAATTATTGGCAATAAAATTTCCTCAAAAATTATGACTCAAACTATTCCAGCCAAAGATATAAATATCCGCTACCTTATCGATAACTTCGGACTTCAAAAAAACCAAGACGAACAATTTTTCCGAGAATGGCAAGATAATTTACCAGAACTTACTGACTTAGAAAAACAACTCCTAGACCAAGTAAAAGCCGGATTTATCAATTTAATAGATTATCCGCCAGTGCTAGAAAATGTTGTGAGGATGGCAGTCATCGACCCAATCTTATTTATTGGCTGATTTTTTCTTTATCCATTGTACATTCGTGCCGAACCCTCGATTAATTTAGCCGTCGAAGATGAGGATATTATTATTAAGGGTAAAATTGATACTTTCGTTTT
Source organism: Microcoleaceae cyanobacterium (assembly GCA_049647275.1). Taxonomy (GTDB): domain Bacteria; phylum Cyanobacteriota; class Cyanobacteriia; order Cyanobacteriales; family Microcoleaceae; genus JASJEE01. The sequence continues at coordinate 27,110 of JBARXI010000365.1, read as the reverse complement.
AAAAGACGAATTCTGGGTAATGATAATTGAGTCGAAAAAAGCTGAATTTTCTGTCGAAGCTGGGCGCGGTCAAATTCTTGCTTATATGTTAGCAAATCCTCATCCCTATCGCCCTAATTATGGGATGATTTCTACAGGTGGCAGTTTTATATTTGTCAAATTAGTTAATGGTAAAATACCACAATATGCTCTTTCAAAAATGTTTGTTAGTCTCAATCCAGGTAACGAACTTTATAATGTACTTCGGATTCTCAAACGTTTAAGTAAAATTGCATTAGAAGGTATTTGATAGAGTAAATTGAGCAGATTATTTCCTTAAAAAAACTCGTTAACAATCTGCTATTTGAAGAAGGCAGAAGGCAGCTATGCTTTTTGCGCAGCATTCCGCAGGAAAGGCGTGATGTAAAAATTGCATGGGGATAGTCTACGACAGGCCACTTCGTGTCTACCAACCCCAAAAAATTTTAAGCACTCCCGTTGACGGTGGGGTATTAAACCCATAAGGGAAAAGATAATACTAAGATGATGAGAAAACTAATTTGCTTAATGGCAATATTTTACTTTATCCAAACCTATGCCAGTAATCCAGGAATTTTTAGTATTTCTCTAGAACTATATCTCAAAGAAAATCTTAATTTCAAAGCAGCAGAATTAACAGCATTTTTAAGTTTAGCTGCTTTCCCCTGGTTTTTCAAACCAATTTGGGGGTTAATTGCTGATAGTTTTACACTCTTTGGTTATCATCTCAAAAGTTATTTCATTGTTTGCTATGCTGTGGCAGCGATCGTACTTTTCTATCTAAGTAGATTTCAAAACTATCAAAATTATATTCTGCTAATTAGTTTAGTAATTATTTCTATCTGTATCTCTTTTTCAGATGTTCTTACTGACAAATTAATGGTTGTTGAAGGCAAATTGAGAGGGCAAATATCTGTATTACAAGCATCTCAATGGACTGCACGAGGTTTAGGTGGAGCATTAATGTATTATTTAGGTGGATGGGTAGCTCAAAATGCTAATTTATCTCTGGCTTTTTTGATTACTGCTTTTGTGCCTATGGCTGGTTTAATCGCTGCTTTAACAATGCTTTCTGAACCAAAGGTAGCATCAGAAAAAAAATCTTGGAAAATTAGTATCAATAGTTTATGGTCAGCCACAAAGTCATGGCAATTTATTACAGTTATTATTTTTATTACTTGCTTTCGTTGTCGCCCTGAACCGCCTCTATTTTATTATCAACGAGATATCCTAAATTTTAGTGCTGAATTTTTAGGGATTTTAGGAGCTTTAACATCTATATCAATTGCTATTGGAGCTATTCTATTTGGAATTTTTGCACCTAAGTTTTCTCTACCTATACTTTTAAATTTTAGTATGGCATTTAAAGTTACAAATACTATAGCTCTCATATTTATAAGTAACGAACAAAGTGCCATATTGATTTGGATATTCTGTGGTCTTACAGATGTTATTGCTACTCTGGGAGTCTTAGAAATAGCAGCTCGTAGTTGTCCGAAAAATGCAGAAGGAACTGCTTATGCTTTGTTAATGTCTGTTTGGAATTTTGCGGGAACTCCAGGAATTATATTAGGTGGATGGTTGTGGGATAAAGGAATGAGTTTTTCTTGGCTGGTTATTATTTGTACAATATTTAGTATTTTTTGTTGGTTGCTTCTACCTTTATTGAAGTTAGAGAAATTGAGATTCAATTCCGAGCAATAACTATGAAATATTAAAATACTTACTAAATATCCCCTATTTCAAAAGTGAGGTTAGAGGGATATAATGTTTCGTATTTCATATAACTATGATGATTTCCTGGTTTAAATATTATCTGAAGTCTGGAATTTATGAGCAATAATTTGTTCTTTGAAACGAGCTGCTTTTTCCCTAACTGAGACTACTTCAGTACCAGCAACTTTTTCTGCTTCAATAGCAAATTGCAAAGCTTGTTGATTATTTTCTTGAGCCTTAGCTAATTCAGCAAATTTTAGTAATGCACCAGCTTCCATATCAGGACGAGAAATTTCTTTACTTAATTCCAGACATTCTTGATAATATTTTTGAGCTAGATTGTAATCCTGCTGGGCCAAATGCCAGTCTCCTAAGTTAAGTAAAGGAGCTGTTTGATAATAGCGCTCCTCATCTCCTAATGACCGATATTTTGCTAAAGATAAACTTAGTTCTTTGTAACTTGTATCAAAGTTTTTTAATTTGAGATAAAAGCTACCTAATACATTCCGCAGTTCGGCTTCTGATTTGAGCCAAATTTGACTTTTTTCACCTTGGTTTTTGGCACTTTCCTCAACTACTATCTGCAAAGACTTTTGATAATAATTTAGGGCAGAACTCAAATCATCTTGGCGATGAAACAAAACTCCCAAATAACGAAATAATCTTGATTCTTGCTTATTATCTTTTAGTAATTCAGACTTTTGTAATCCCCGATTGAAATATTCTTCAGCTTTAATAAAATCTTGCCATTCTAAATAAAGCCATCCCAATTCACTTAATAACTGTACTTCTACCACAGTATTATTAATAGTATTTGCTGTAGATAAAACAATTTGTCCGCAGCGAAAATAATCTTGCCAATAGCACCATTTCCAGAGGTCGTCACTCACTTTTTCCCATGTCTCATATAAGAAATAAAATGCCCGATTAGTTTCGGGAAGATCGGAGAGACAAAGTTTACTGCAATCTCTGAAAAAACTAAAAACATTTTCTCTTTCTTCAAAAATATGTAAATTGAGATTACCCATATTTTTTCATAACCTTTTTTTTGAAATAAAATTTCTCGTCTAGATAAAATTGATTAGAGCAGTTTTCACTTTATTAGACTATAGTAGGGAATTTGAATAGAACATCCCTCCTACAAAAGTTGTAATTTTTAGTCCGTGTTCCATTTATCTGAAAACCGCGATAAATAAGTAGGCAAAAGTAGGAAAAATAAATTGTATATTTACTGTTCAGTTATATAACAATCGTAAATCATTTGTGAGTAACCTTCTACCAACGTAGGGGTAATTCATGAATTACCCCTACTTATGAATTACCCCTACTTATGAATTACTCCTGCTTATGAATTACCCCTACTTATGAATTACTCCTGCCCTACAGATAGGCTATAAATTAAAATTTTTTATGGATTTTAATTTATGACTACTGAAAAATACCTAATCTAGTTCAATACCAAATTTCCATTTAGCAATTTTTTCTAAATCTTGAAGTGAAGGTTGCCATTGCTCAACCAAACCTCCACGCACACTATTTCTTACCCAAGGATGTAAATCAAAACGTCGATTACCTTCAGCATCTTTTGTCTCTTCAATTAAATACCAACGCTTCAGTTCGCGATGTGCTATCCCCCAATTTAACTCCGTTACATCCCAAGCCCCTGACAATTCTGCCAAAGTTACACCAGCATTTGCCCTACCCATATAACGTAAAATATCCTTACTTATATTGTTCACTCTTTGCCAGGCAGTTTCTAAAGAAAAACGATAAAATTCTTCGACCTCGCCACTGGCTTTTTCCAATGCAGATAAAACAGGTTCGAGAGAACCATCATCCCAAACGCGCCCCACAATAAAATGTAATGCTAATGGCGCACCACAAGATAATTCATGTATTTTATTTAGCTGTTTTTTACTAGCTTGTTTTAGAGGGATAATCTGATTAAATTCTGCTTCATCTAGTAATAACTTTTCAGACCATTCTGCCTCTAATCCTGTTATCGGAATTAATCCAATATAAGGGGTATTGGATTGAAGACGACTCGTAATTAATCCTCGACTTGGCTCTAACATTTTGACTAAATTAGCTAAAATTTCCTCGACTTCAGAAGTTTCAGCATTATCTAAAACTACCAATAATTTTTCAGACCGTAAATATTGATGAACTTTTTCTGTAGAACAGCTTAATTGATGAGAAATTTGATGCAAAAAGTCACTCCAACTAAGAGAATTTGGGCGAGTTTGAATAATTTTATCCCCTGTAAATTCTGACTGTCGTGCCGTCACCCACAAAACATCAGTAAATAAATTTTGTTTCAAAGCTACTTGAGCAATTTGACTTGCTACTTCTGTCTTGCCATATCCTGCACTTCCACTAATAGAAATAATGGGTGGTTGTTGAGGGTCTTTGAAGCAAGCAATAACTCGATTAATCAAAGTATTTCTTCCCCAGATTTGCCGACACCGAGAGCCGGGAATATTTAAACCAAGTTTAGTTTTTATTAGGTCGCGATCGCTTGAATTTTTATTAGATTGATTTGGAGTATTTGTTGGTGGTATAGAGGAATTTTGAGTAAGTAATTTTTTCTCTAATACTCGCACAACATTTTTCTTGCTTACTACTTCTTGAAATTCACAAGTAAGAGATTTACACCAAACTTTAACAACTTTTTTTGCATAGCTCAAATTACAGGTAAATTCTTCAGCAATTTTTTCGTAACTTTTATTCTGTAAAGCACCATGAAATATATTTCTTTGTAATTCAGTTTGAGCTTTGCCAGTTTGGCGGGTAACAATTGACTCTGCAAGTTCTAATAATTGTTCAGTCTTCATTTCTGAAAGCTTCCTATTTGATTTTCAGGTTGAGGCACAGGCAATAATACCTTTTTACTATAACCCAACTTTAGGCGACTTTAGGCAACCTTTACCAACCTTTACAAACTTTAAATTGGCGACTTTATCCCACTAGGAAAATACTGTTGTATTAGCTATGATTTTTTTATAGTTAATTAGTCAAGACTACTGAAACTTAGATGTGAATCTTTGGTAGTTATAGTTTTTCTGGCTTCAGTCAGTCAGAAATAATTTTGTCATTTTCAGCCTCAATTTTTCTAGTTGTAAGTTTCCGAAAGTAATATTCACAACTCAAAAAATAGGAGAAAAGCTATGAATTTTACGGGTGCTTTATCATTTTTGAAAAAGCAAACTAATTTAGTATTGTTTCTCGGTGCAACTGTAGCGCCATTGTCTATATTTTCCTTACCCGCTCAAGCCTCAGTTTTACACAATGACTGGTCTTATTCTATAGATTCTTTTAATGACAGTATACAGGGAAATACTGTTGGTGGTACAGATTATGAAATATATAGTACGGCTGTAAAAGCAACTGCTAATGAGTTAATCTTTGCTATTAATTCTAATTTGTCTTTGGGAGGTATACCTAATGAACCACCATTTAACTATGAGACTGGGGGTACAACTACAACCTATGGCGATTTAATTATTAATCCCACTGGTGCAAGTTTTGATGCTGCTAATAGTAGTGGAAATCTATTAGCTATTCGCTTTGCTACTCAGAATGATTCAGGTGTATCTGGATCTGGTGTTTTTGGTAGCGTAACTGCTAAATCTGTTGCTACTGAAAATGGCTTATTACTTAATAACTTAGGAGCTTATAACAATTATGTAGCTAACAATGGAGGAAATCCTAGTAATGGAGATTTAGCAGCTTCCGACCCTTATTTTAATCAAGGTACTCATATTCCCAATGTCATCAACTCAGGTGTAAAAATTGGTGATATTAATTTCGTCTCTGATGTTGGTGCTTTGGGTTTAGATTTTGGTTATTTCGGAGCAGTTGGCAGCCAAACAATAGCATTTAGTGTCGATCGCTCTTTTTTGCCAGAAAATCTTTTTGATTGGGTATATCACATCAATCCTGAATGTAATAATGATGTTATAGCAGGAATAATTGATAAAGATTTCCTAGATGTTCCTGTAAAAAGAACACCAGAACCTTCTGCTTTATTAGCTTTAGGAATGGTTGGTGTAGGCTTGGGAGTTTGCCGTCGCCGTCAAACTTGTTAATAGTTTTTACAAAGTTCTATAATGGGAAATTGTAGGAGAAATTGAACTATAGTTGCCCCATTATCTTTGAGGAGATTAATGTTAATTTAGGGACGTTCCATAGAATGTCTCTACAGGTTAGAAAAAGAGAAATTCATTTATAGTTGTTCAGCCATACATGAGCTTACAAACAAATAAATTGGGTATCTTAGCTACTACAAAAAAACCTTGTTATTAACAGGAAATAAAAAATGTCAGTAGATATATATTCTTCATCCCCAACCGATGGTTTAGAATCAGAAGAAACACAACTATTAAACCTAATAAACGAATATCGTGCCCAAAATGGTTTACCTCCAATACCACCATCCAAAGCATTAACTACTGTTGCCAACCGCCATGCTATTGATTTAGCAGAAAATATTGGACAGGTTACCCATGCTTGGAGTGATGCTGTTTACGATAGTAACAATCCAAATACCTGGTCTGCAATGTGGTCGGCACCTCAGAGATTCAATACCGGTTATCCTGGGAATGGCTATGAAAATACTGTTGGTTATAATGGTTTCGATACGCCCGATCTGACTGCCGAAACCGCTCTCAACCAATGGAAAAATAGTCCGCTTCACAATGCTGTCATCCTGAATAGAGGACAGTGGACTGATAAGCAGTGGAATGCTTTAGGTGTTGGTCTTTATGAGGGATATGGCACTTTATGGTTTGGGGAAGAAATAGACCCTACTGGCGAACCTATTCGTACTGGTTCAGATTCTGCTCCACCTACACTTGTACCTCCGTCTTTGCCACCTACAACTATTCCTAACCCACCTACACTTGTACCTCCGTCTTTACCTTCGGTATCTATTCCCAACTCACCTACACCTCAACCTATAGATCCTTTGACTGGTGAAGTACACAGATTTTGGGATGAGTCAACACAATCTCATTTTTTTACAGCAAGTCAAGCAGAATTTAGCGATCGCCTCAATAACCCTAGTCAATATCGGTATGAAGGTGTAGAGTTTGAAACTCCATCATCAAACGATTCAAATGCTCAACCTGTTTACCGTTATGAAAACGAAATTACAGGCACTTATTTTTACACCTTACAGTCTCCTGACCAAATAACTTCTAATTTTCCTGTTTTAGAAAGTGATGGTATAGCTTTTTATGCTTTTGCACCCGATAGCTCTCTTCCAGCGAATTCTGTTCCTATTCATCGTTTTTATAATGAGGGAACGTCTCAACAAACTGGCACCCCAGTTCACTTTTTTACTGGTACTGAAAGTAATAAACAAAATGTGATTGATAATTTTCCTACTTTTACTTACGAGGGTCCAGGTTGGTATGCTTTTCCGGTAGATTTATAGTTTGTTAAGTAGGCGGGCATAAATAAACTTTAAAACTAAAAATATTAAAATTAAGCCAGAAGCTAGTTTTAAAGAATTTTTCAGCCTTTTGAATTTCCAGCTCTATTTTACGGATAATTAAATTTATCTACTTAGTCATATAATTAGTTGCACAGGGTAAGTTTTAAGTTAGAAAAAAAGAAGAACGCCTTAATATTTTTCCTGAAAACTTGCCGCAAAAAAATATATCATGTCATCTCCGGAATACTGATAAAGAAGTAAACACAGAGACCGGAGCAGAGATAATAGGATAATTTACCGAATAATTAAGGTCTAAAGCCTCACTAATTAAAAAGAGATTATCTAATGTCAAACATTAAAATTTTTGCTAGATGATTCATCCTTTCGACCCCCCAAACCCCCCTTAAAAAAGGGGGAGCTTGATTCCATTAAATCTGACAATACCTTTGTAAACCTGCCGCTTCCTGACTATATGCTTCCATATCAATTTTCACAGGTTCAGCATTCCAGATTTCCTGACAATATTCCCATATAGTACGGTCTGCTGAAAATTTACCCATATTAACCGAGTTAATAATCGACATCCGAGTCCAATATTCAGGGTTGCGATAAGCTTCATTTACCCGTTCCTGACAATCTAGATAAGCCTGGTAATCTGCTAATAACATATACTCATCTTTTCCTAGTAATGAATCTACAATTGGCTGGAATAAATTTGGCTTGCTTGGTGAAAAATAACCAGAAGCAATACGGTCAATTACCTGCCGTAATTCTTTGTTAGAAGTATAGTATTGCTCCGGATTATATCCCTGATGTTTTAAAGCTTTAACTTCATCAACATTCAATCCAAATAGGAAGAAATTCTCAGCACCCACAGCTTCCCGAATCTCAATATTTGCCCCATCAAGAGTACCAATAGTTAAAGCACCATTGAGGGAAAATTTCATATTTCCAGTACCAGAAGCTTCCTTTCCAGCAGTAGAAATTTGCTCCGAAAGGTCGGCGGCTGGATAAATTCGCTGACCGAGAGAAACAGAGAAATTCGGCACAAAAACCACCTTGAGGCGATCGCGCACATCTGGGTCATTATTCACCATTTCCCCGACAGCATTAATCAATTTAATGATTAACTTCGCCATATAATAACCAGGTGCTGCCTTTGCGCCAAAAATAAAAGTGCGGTGCAAAACATCTACATCTGGATTATTTTTAATCCGATTATAAAGTGTAATAATGTGCAACACACTCAAAAGTTGACGCTTATATTCATGGAGTCGTTTTACCTGAATATCAAACAGAGAATTAGGATTAACTACAATTCCTGTAATTTGCTCAATATAAGCTGCCAAATCTTGTTTATTGTCATGCTTAATCTGACTCCAATTCTTGCAAAAATCACGGTCATCAATAAACTTTTCTAGCTGCTTAATTTCCTCTAAATTCTTAATCCAATTCTTGCCGATTTTCTCTGTAATTAATAATGCCAATTTTGGATTACTAATTAACAACCAACGACGGGGAGTAATACCATTAGTTTTATTAGTAAATTTCTCCGGCCAAAGTTCGTAGAAATCTCTCAAAACATCAGTTTTCAAAAGTTGAGTATGCAATGCTGCCACACCATTAATAGCATGAGCACCAGCACAAGCCAAATGAGCCATCCGCACGCGCTTTTCGGGAAATTCTTCTATCATTGACATCCGTGCCAACCGCCCATCATCACCAGGATAGCGTTTCTTGACTTTCTCTAGGAAACGGAAATTAAGTTCATAGATAATTTCGAGATGTCGTGGCAGCAGACTGGCAAACATACTGACAGGCCAACGCTCTAGGGCTTCCGATAGCAGAGTATGGTTAGTGTAGCCAAAAGTATTTTGAGTAATATTCCAAGCTTTTTCCCACTCCATATTATATTCATCCATCAGCAGTCGCATTAATTCAGCAACGCCAATAGATGGGTGAGTATCGTTGAGTTGAATGGCTGCTTTTTCGTGGAAGTTGTCTAAATTTGGATTCCGTGACAAGTGGGTGCGGATAATATCTTGCAGAGAACAACTAACGAAGAAATACTGTTGCTCTAACCGCAGCATTTTGCCTTGGAAAATGTTGTCGTTGGGATAGAGCACTTTGGAAATATTCTCAGATAAAGTCTTGTCTTCGACGGCGCGGTTATAGTCGCCTGAGTCGAAAATTTGCAGGTCAAATTCATTACTAGCTTTAGCACTCCAGAGGCGCAGGGTATTCACTGTGTTGGTATTGTAGCCAGGCACTAGAGTATCGTAGGGCATCCCGATGACTGTGCGTGCAGCTACCCAGCGAACGCGGTAGTTACCTTCTTTGTCTGTGTAAGCTTCAGTGTGACCGCCTAGTTTAATTTCTATTTGGTCTTCATAGCGGGGTATTTCCCAAGGGTTGCCCAGACTTAACCATTTGTCTGGCTGTTCGACTTGGAAGCCGTTTTGAATTTGTTGTTTGAAAATGCCGAATTCATAACGAATACCATAACCTACTGCTGGAATTTCTAGAGTGGCGAGGGAGTCGAGGAAACAGGCAGCCAAACGACCTAAACCGCCATTGCCTAAACCGGGTTCAGGCTCCTTTTCGATTAAGTCATATAAGTCTAGACATGATTCTTCTAGGGCTTGACGCGCCACTTCCCAACAGCCGACGTTGACTAGGTTTTTGGCTAGTTGCCGACCCATGAGAAATTCTGCTGAGAGATAGTTAACTGTTTTGACATTTTGGCGGGAGTAGGTTTTTGTGGTTTTCAGGTGACGGTGCAGGAGGCGATCGCGCACTGTATAGGCCAGGGCCATATAGTAGTCATAGGTAGTGGCAAATTCTAAGTCTTTCCCCTGTAGATAATATAAGTTATCGGCGATCGCTCGTTTAATGGTGTCTAGGCTGGTGCCTGTGCGGTCGTCTTCTACTTGAATTTTTACTTTTTCTGTGTAAGATGCACTCTTTTCTTGGTCTACTTCTTGCATAATTCTAGAATTTGGTAATCTCACTGTTTATTAACAACACTCAAAGCAAATTTACAAGGCTTTTTGAGAGTTAGTAGAAGTCTCAACACTCTAATTACAGGTTCATCACTAATCTACTATTTGATGTAGAATTTGGATTACTTCAGTTTGTACCTCAGACTTTTTTTATGTCCTTCAATACATCTGTTTAATTACCTGTAATCAAGAGAAGTTTCGTCATATTAATTTATTTCAAGACCCAACCAAGAATATTTTAGTATAATCTCATTGTTTTTCCAATATAATTGATTGATTATTGATTTCTATTTATTTATAAGTTTTTAATTTTTTCCAATCCCAAAGAAAAGATAAAATATTAGATAATTAAAATATTTTGACTGTATAATTATTTTTCTTAATTTTTACAAAAACGAACTGATATTTATACTTAAGTGGCTAGCTAGAATTTAATTTAAAACTTTTGGGGAGAGACTAGAGAGAAAAGACAATTAAAAACAAAGGAATTGAAATTCGATTCCCACCTAATATCATTTTCGGTTAAGCACTTATGATTAAGATAGTAGGAGAGTAGGAGAAATAGGGAGATAGGGATGCAGAGAAGGACAACAATACATCTGGTCTTTTTCTCCTTCTTGGAAAGACTGTATTTACTTTATTTATAATTAATTATCCCAACATAATATAACGTTTAATAGTACATCCGAAGCAAAACCGAAAGCCAAATAAACTACAATACAGAAATCATTAATTTTTCTTGTTTTTGACTTTTTATTTAACTTCTGCAAGTAGGTTACTTATGAATAATATAACTTATCGTCGAGCTTATCCCACAGAGGCAGCAGAAATAGCAAAACTAATCAATATGGCATCAGGAGGAATGATTGATTTTCTCTTCCATGACTTAACAACTGATTTGACCACTCTGGAGATAATAACTATGGCAGTGGAAAATCAGGTAGGAGAATTATCTTATCGTCAAATTGAAGTGGCAATTTTTGAGGAGATGGTAGTAGGTATAGCAAATAGCTATTCTGCGACTAAGCATCAAATTACTGACTCGATGAAAACATTTTTTCCCCCAGACCGTCTCGCTGTCGTGCGTGAATTTTATGAAACGAGCATTGAAGATAGTTACTATCTAAATGCTTTGGCTGTCTTGCCAGAATATCGACGACAAAGCATTGGCAAAGCACTAATTTCAAGAATTAAGAAAAAAGGGATAAATCTTGGTTTTTCTGACCTTAGTGTAATAGTTTGGACTGATAATACTGAGGCAATAATTTTTTATAAAAATCAAAGTTTTCGAGAAGTAAAATCAATCCCTATTATTTATCATCCTTTATTACCTCATTCAGAAGGTTGCATTCTGATGTGTTGTCCGCTTTATTAACTAATATCATGTTCGGTTAAACGGTTAATAAATAGGAGTGGCTGAATTAGAAAAAGAGGGGAAATTTGGGAAGTTTGGGGAAATGAAGACACCTAGAAACAAAAATAAGAGTGCACAGTTTTAGGTGTGCCAGTCTATTGGATTTTATAGCACTACGCAAATAAGTTAGGACATTTATAAATACTCTTTGCGGAGCATTTTGGCACCGAAAACTCAGTAGGGGTAATTCATGAATTACCCCTACTGAGAATTACCCCTACTATTATTTGTCATATTATGCCTAATTTGCCCAAACTGTGGAAGACAGATGGCAAGGAATTTCAATGATAAATTCTGTTCCCTCCCCAGGAATAGATATACAATTTAACTGCCCCCCATGATATTTCACCACAACCTGATAACTAATCGCCAAACCTAAGCCCGTGCCTTTGCCCACTGGCTTAGTTGTATAAAACGGGTCAAATATTTGCTTCTGCACCGATTCACTCATGCCACAACCATTATCTGCTATAGATATTAATACTATCTTATCCGATTTTAGCTTGGTTGTAATCGTGATTTTAGGACTATCTTTTGAGTTATTTATATCTAATTCTAGAGCATCAATAGCATTACTAATAATATTCATAAATACCTGATTTAACTGCCCGGCATAACATTCGATTTTGGGTAATTTACTATAATTTTTCACCACCAGAATTTCCGGTGCATCAGAATTAGTTTTGAGACGGTTATCCAAAATCATTAAAGTAGAATCTATCCCTTCATGTATATCTACTGGCTTGACTTCCGCTTCATCTAATCGAGAAAAATTGCGTAAAGATTCCACAATTTTTTGAATTCGATTAGCTCCCATTTTCATGGATTTTAATAATTTAGGAAAATCTTCAATTAAAAAGTCTAATTCTACCTCTTCAACAATTTCTTTGACTGACGGCACGGGGTCAGTATAAGATTCCTGATAAACATCAATCACATCCAATAAATTTTGAGCATAGTCTTGAGCATAAATCAAGTTACCATGAATAAAACTAACCGGATTATTAATTTCGTGGGCAACACCCGCTACCAACTGCCCCAAGGAAGACATTTTTTCCGTTTGAATAAGTTGAGATTGGGTATGTTTTAATTCCTGGAGAGTTTGGGCTAAATACTGATTTTTTTCGTTTAACTCTTTGGTGCGTTTTTGTACTTTTTCTTCTAAGGTATGGTTAGCAACTTCTAATTCAGCTTTAGCAAGCACTAAACGATCGTAAAGCAAGGCGTTTTCTAAAGAAATAGCTGCCTGAGCCCCTATCATTTCTAGTAGTTGCAAACGTTCGGGAGTAAAAGTAGCTTCTGCTAGATTATTTTCTAGGTAGAAAATACCAATAAGTTTGTCTTGCTTTGTAATGGGGGTACACAATAAAGATTTAGGTTGTTGTTGGTTAATATAGTTATCGTTAGCCCAGTTTGCTTCACAGCTAGCATCGTTAAACATGAGTGACTCTTGAGTACGCCAGACGTAGTTAATTAAAGTTTGTGGTAGGTCTGGGCTTACTCCTACAGGAATTCGAGGGCGCTTTATGTTGGGGGCATACTTTTGATTATCTGCGATTGTTAGCTCTCGAAAATTAGCGATCGCTTCTAGCATTAACTCGTCATTTTTGAGTAAAATCAAAGCACACTTTTGAGCGCCAGCGTTTTCCATCACCAAGGAAATAAGGGTAGAAAGCAAATCGTCTAACTTGATTTCTCCAGATAGGGTTTGAGAAGCTTTGATAACGGTATTTACATCTAGGATATTTTGACTGTTTCTGCTAGCTGTAGTAGAGTATGCAGAATTGCTCCTAGTGCTAGTCCATGGGTGAATACTGCCAGTATGGTAGACCATAACAGGGTCAAGTAATTCGCGATAGCGTTTTTCTAAATCTTTGACTTTGCTTATTGCTCCCCAATTACCATAACTGTAGTAAGCTTCGAGCATATAGGTTTGGGCGACTTTGGTTTTACCCCAGTCGAGATAGAATTTCCCACAGAGTTCGTTTGCTAGGGCGACGTCTTGGATGTATTCGTTTTTTGTGGCTAGGGCGATCGCTTGGTCATAAGCTTCTATTGCCTCTGTTTTTTCGCCTTTAACTCGATGACATTCAGCTTCAACTAGATAATATTTGTGTAAATAATTCCCTGGAGCTTCCTTTGCCAAAACTTCCATAGCGCTCTGGTTAGCACCAACCCGCTCCCATAAGTTATTTTGTTGGGAGTTATTTTGTTGGGATGCTGTGGCTAACCGTGCTAAGGAATCATAGAAATAGAACAAAATATAATTAAAAGGCCCCGTGCCACCATCTAATTTCTTCTCAGTATTTGTAATTTCTAGTGCTTGGTCATATTCCCCAAATAAGTAAAAAAGCATCAACTTATTAGCTTGCAAAAAAGCCATACCTAGGCGATTTTTTTCCAGTTGTGGGCGACAGAGACTATGTTGCTCGTCATAGGCTAAACCTACTAAAGTTGTAGGATTTTCTGTTTTTCCCACTAAGTTAAGAATAGTCTGCCAATAGATATTAATCCAAGTGCGTGCTACTTCTTGTTTAATGCGTCCTATTACTTCACTATAGTTAGCCAGCTCTGTTTCTAAAAGATTAAGATTTTTACCACTAGCCATTGCTGAGGTAGCATAGTGACCCAAGCAATATCCAGCGAATTCCCAATCTCCGACTTCTAAACCACTGGCATAACCTGCCAATAACCCCTTCATACTTTCTTTTGGGGTCTTTTGCCAATGAGCAGAATGACCATAGAATACGGCGTAAACTGTCGCTTTATATTCTTTTGTATTTAGTTGCGAGATTAAATCTACTGCTAATTTACCAAACTGATACCCTGTTTTAAAGTCTTTTTGCATCAAGCCAAAAATTAAGCCATAGTTGCAATAGCTGTAAGGTGAAATCAAATCGTTACCAAAACTAAGAGATAATTTGATTTGCTCAAAAATCACAAAAGGGTACAGTTGCGGAAAACTTATATAAGTAGATGCTGCCAATGATGCCAGCAAACGGATAGCGGCTTTTGGATATGGCTCGTTCATTAAGGGTTGGTTAGCGATTTCTTCTATCGATTTTTGCTCTAGCATCGCCCCCACTGTGGCAAATTCTTGCTCTAAATTTGCAGCAGTGGGTTGAGTTGGTAGCTGAATTCCCAATTCTTGTAGCACCGGAATAGCTATTTTAACCGCTTCGATCGCTTGATTTTGGATATTGTATGCTAATACTCTAATTTCATAAATTTTCACCCGGTCTAAGACTGTTGTTGCATTTTGGATAACTGTCTCAGATAATTCTTCCATTTGCTCAAACTTACCCTGCAAATATGCTGCTTCTGTAGCTGAGGTATACAAGGCTAATGTTAGGTCATATTCTGTTTCCCAACTATCTCCTGGCAGCAGTTTTAAACCTACTTGGAAATATTTCATTGCTGCATTATAAGCAGTGGAAGCTTTGGCTTTATTTCCGGCAATTAAATTTAATTTTGCTAGTTGATTTTGCTCTACTTTTGCAGAGATTAATTTTCTTGCTTGATTTAATTGATTTACGATATCAAAAACCTTTGCTTCTTGTTGTATCTCCGAGGCGTTTTGGAGTAACATCCGCCCAATTTTTAAATGAATTTCCTCTTTTTTGGCAGCCGGAATTAATGAATAAGCTGCCTGTTGCACTCGGTCATGGAGAAATCTATAAATTAATTTTGGCTGGATTTGTTGACGATCTTGTTCTAATAATATGTTATTTTCTGAGGCATAAAATTTATACATTTCATCCTTGGGAACAATAAATTCTCCTTGCAAAGCACTCCATAAAGCAGATGCTGTTTCTATTGGAGAACCATCCCAAACTATTGCTAGGGTTGCTAAATCAAATTGATTTCCGATACAAGCGGCTAATTGCAATACTTTTTGTGTTGGTTCTGGTAACTTCTGTAATTGTGTAGCCACTAATTCCACTACATCACCCTTTTCTGCTGTTACTTTAATTTTTTCTAGTTGATACTCCCATTTGTTTTTCTGACTGTTATAAAAAATCAATTCTTCTTTGTACAAACACTGGAAAAATTGATTGCTAAAAAATGGATTACCCTGAGTTTTTCTATAAACTTGTTGAGTAAGTAGCCAGGATTTTTGTTCGGTAAAATTGAGAGTATCGCTAATTAAATGATTCAGTGCTAACTCAGTTAATGGAGCTAAATTAATTTGATGGATAACCGCCTCACTTTTTTTCATCTCTTCCACAGTTAATATCAAAGCATGAGAGGGATTTACTTGATTATCTCGATAAGCTCCGATGAGTAATAAATGATGAATTTGTACTTGTTCTAGCAGTAATTTAATTAATCTTATAGATGCTAAATCTGCCCAATGTAAATCATCTAAAAAGATGACTAGGGGATGGTCAGCTTGAGCAAAAACGGAGATAAATTTTTGGAATAATAAGTTAAATCGATTCTGAGCTGCAGTAGGGGAGAGTTCGGTAGCTGGAAGTTGTTTGCCAATAAGTAGTTCTAATTCAGGAACTACATCTATGACTACTTGCCCCTCTTGACCTAGTGCTTTCTTCAGTTTTGCTACAAAGCTTTCTACTTTTGATTGGGGTTCGCTGAGAACTTGCTTCATTAAGTCTCGAAAAGCTTTTACCCACCCAGAAAAAGGAATATCTTTTTGATATTGCTCAAATTTTCCACTAATAAAATAACCTCGTTTTTCCACTATTGGTTTATGAACTTCATTAACTAATGCTGATTTACCAATACCAGGAAATCCTGCTACTAATATTAGTTCGGCTTGGGGTTTGGTTTGCTGTCTAGATATGCGCTCAAAGGCAGCCAGCAAAGTTTGCACTTCAGGTTTTCGACCGTAGAGTTTTTCTGGAATTATAAAGCGATCGCTATTATCTTTCTCTCCCAATTTAAACCAGGTAATTTTATTCTCTTCATCCCAGAGAAACTGACATTTTTCTAAGTCATAATACAAACCCATGGCACTATGATATCGCTGCTCTGGGATTTTTGCCATCAACTTCAAAACTATGGAGTTGAGCATTTCCGGCAGTGTGGGGTTTACTTCCATCGGAGCAACAGGTTGACGGGCAATATGACAGTGAATTATTTCCAGAGGGTCTTCTGCGTTGAAAGGTAATTTACCTGTCAAAAGTTGATAAAATGTTACTCCAAGAGAATAAAAATCACTACGATAGTCGATACCTCGATTCATTCGTCCTGTTTGTTCGGGAGACATATAAGCGAGGGTGCCTTCGAGAGTATGAGGGTTAGGTATTTTTAGGGTTTCTTTAGGGAGTTGAGTAGCATTGCTGAAATCAATGATTTGAACTTGTCTAGTTTCCGGGTGAATGATAATATTTTGAGGCTTAATATCTTTATGAATAATCCGATGCTGATGTAATCCTGCTAAACTTTTAGCCAGTTGCAGAGCTATTTGGAAAAATGCAGTTATCTCTTCTGAACTACTACCGATGCTTTTACCCCACCGATCTATCTCTTGGTTGAGGCTAACTCCGCCGAAGTCTTCCATCACCAAAGCTAGACGTTGTTTAACTTGCTCCAAACCCAACATTTTGATAACTCCTGGCAGATTCAAATTATTGCCAATGCTGTAAGCGTTGCGGTATTGAGCAAGTTCGCTGAAACTAGGATAAGAATGCCTAGGCAATTTAATCACGACTGGATGCCGATCTGAAGTTCGTTCAGCGCGATAGACAAGGGTTAGGAAACTGCTATAAATTTCTTTGGTTATCGAGTAGCCAATGATTTGATTCATTATTATCTGGGAGTTCCATTTTTTTCTCTACATAAGCACTTATATTAATTGTTTTTTTTTTATTGTTCAACAGTAGAAATGCTGACATTTATTGGCTGTCAACATTAAGGACATATCTGTAATTCTCAGGAGATATATGTAAAAATACAGATGTTTGTAAAATGAATAAATTATAGATAAAACCAACAAGCAAAACAAAATACTAGAGATTAAATTTTGATTTCTTTCAGAAGTAGACATCTCCGGAAAAGAGGGAGTAGGGAGTAGGGAGTAGGGAGTAGGGAAAAATAATTGATAATTTCTGTACAACAATTAATTTTATTTTTGATTATCGGAGATGTCTATTTAGTCATAAAAGTCAATAATTGTCTGAGCGAACCGCAGTTTTTCCCTAAATGCTTTATGACTTAAGGAGGGGAGGAAAGAAAGGTTGAGAAACCAAAAGCTTTTTTACCGACAAACCAGGTTTCTGTGTTGATATATTTCCAAGAAACCTGGTTTATAACTCTAAATATGAGAAGGTACATTTTCATCAAAAAACCCGGTCTCTGCGTTGATATATTTATAATAAACCTGGTTTATAACTCTAAATATTAGAACTTGCATTTTTGTCGATAAACCCACTTTCTGTGTAACCAATGAGATTTTTTTAAAATCTATTTATCATTTATTTATCATTTATATTAAATCCGGTTAATTGCACATAGAATCTGGTTATACGATATATGTTTATAATTCTATAATTACTTCAATCTCCCCCTTCGGGTGCGCCAGTTGCTACAACGCGGGGAACCCGCGCAACGCACTGGCTTACCATCTCCCCCATCTAATCTAATACACCATTTTAAGCTTGACGCGCCAGTAGGGTGTGTTAGCGACAGCGTAACGCACCGAAATATTATGGGAAAGTGTGTTAGCGACAGGGTAACGCACCGAAACATTATAGGAAAGGCGGTGCGTTACATTGCATTAACGCACCCTACTGGACTGACGGCGTTGCATATTGGTGGGATGAATTGTAGGCTTGGAGAAATAAAGAAGTATGAATTATTAAAGATGAGATTTACCAGCTCAAAAAAAATTCATCCCTTGATTCAGCAACGCCGGACTGACTAAAAAAACCTAGCTCATAAATACCAAAATCTTGAGAACTATAAATCTATTTTTGCCTCTACCAAATCAACAGCACGTTGCAACCGAAAACCTACTTTCTCACAAACTCGCTGCATAGCCGTATTCTCAGCTAAAATTGTCGCCACAATACGCTCTAACTTCTCATCCCGACCAACCTCAATTAGTCGCAACAATAACTCCGTACCCAACCCCTGGCGTTGATAAGCATCGCTCACCAACATGGCAAACTCTGCCTCATTTATCCCATGTGACTTACTCAAGCGCCCCACCCCTAAAATTTCATGGGTTCCCGTTTCTGGATTTTTATAATCTGCCACTAATGCCATTTCCCGATAATAATCAATAAAGCAAATCCTAATTAATCGTTCGTGAGCAATACGCCGACTTAACTTCAAAAAGTTAAAATAACGCAAATACACACTTTCCTCAGATAAAGTTTTGTGGAATTGAACAATCAACGGCTCATCCTCTGGTCGAATCGGGCGAATAGTTACTTCACTACCATTTGTCATTTGCCAAGACTTGACATATTGAATGGGATACGGACGAATAGCTGGCGATGGCAAATTCTCTACACCCACGCTATTCTCATGGAGAACTATTCGTGCATCCAAAGCAATTAACCTTTCGGAAGATGCCAACAAAGGATTAATATCAATTTCCTTAATCCAAGGTTGATCTACCACCAACTGACTAAATTTCACCATTAGCTTTTCCAGTGCTGGCAAATCTACAGCTTTTCGCCCCCGAACCCCTTTCAGAGCTTGATAGATTTTTGTCTGCTCGATCATCCGGCGGGCGAGAGTAGTATTCAAAGGAGGTAAAGCGATCGCTCGGTCTTTAAAAACCTCCACCAACTGCCCACCCGTACCAAATAACAAAACCGGACCAAACTGCGGGTCAATACTGCTACCAATAATCAACTCATAACCACGGTCTAAACTTAACATTGGTTGCACAGTCACGCCCAAAAAATGTTCTGCACCAACCTTCTGAGACACCGATGTTTGAATATTCTGATATGCCCATTTTACCGCTTCTGCATCTTTAAGATTTAACTGCACCCCATCCACATCAGTTTTATGAGTAATAGTCTCAGAAAACAGTTTCACCACCACCGGATAACCGATAAGATCGGCACATTCGATCGCTGCTGCTTCAGTTTTGGCAACCATAGTCTGCACAATAGGAATATCGTAAGCAGCTAAAATTTGTTTTGATTCTGACTCAGTGAGAATAGTGCGTTCTGTATCTTGAGCTATTTTGATAATTTGGGCGACTACAGAACATTTAGGACCGTCTTCTTTTTCTTCTGCTAGCAGTGGCGTTTCATAGATTCCCTGTAAGTTATAACTGTACTTCCACATGAAGTTAAACAGCTTGGCTGCAGAATCTGGATAACGATAGGTGGAGACACTAGCGCGATTGAGAATAATTTCACCTTTGGTTACTTCATCCCCTCCCATCCAACTTGCTAACACGGGTTTTTTTGCAGTCTGGGCGTAATACTTCAACTGTTCTGCTGTTTGAGTGGGGTCGGTCATAGCTTGGGGAGTTAAAATTACCAGCAAACCATCAGTATTAGAGTCTTTGACAGCCACTTCCAGAGTTTTGCGGTAGCGTTCTGGGTCAGCATCACCGAGGATATCAATGGGATTACCATGACTCCAGTGAGTGGGGAGAAATTCATTCAGTTGAGTAATAGTTTCTTCTGCCAGAGGAGCAAGTTCGCCACCTGTAGCAATCAGGGCATCTGTTGCTAGAACTCCCGGCCCCCCGGCGTTAGTAATAATTGTTAGTTTTGGCCCTTTGGGAATCCGTGGCTGTTTTGCCATCACTTCTGCCATATTAAATAGTTCAGAGATGCGATTCACCCGCAACACCCCACACCGACGAAAGGCAGCATTGAGAGCTTCATCACTACCTGTGAGTGAGCCTGTGTGAGAAGCTGCTGCTTTTGCTGCCTCTTCAGTTTTACCTGCTTTGATGACTATTATTGGTTTGGTTAATGCTACTTCACGGGCTGCAGATAGGAACGATCGCGCATTACCAATGGATTCCATGTAAATCACTATACTTTTGGTGTGTGGGTCGTCACCAAGATAGTAGATGAGGTCTCCCCAATCTACATCTAGCATAGAGCCGATGGAAATGAATGCACTAAAGCCTACATTTTCTGGGAAACTCCAATCCAGAACGGCGGTACAAAATGCTCCACTCTGACTAATAAAACCAACGTTGCCTGGGTTAGCCATTGTACTAGCAAAGGTGGCGTTGAGTCCGCTATGGGGATTCATTAACCCTAAACAGTTGGGGCCGATAATCCGCATTTTGCCCCTAGCTGTTGCCATGATTTGTCGTTCTAATTCTATGCCTTCTGGTCCAATTTCTTTGAATCCGGCTGAGATTACGATCGCGCCTTTTATACCTACTTCTACACATTCCCGTACAGCATCTGGAACCATTGGTGCTGGAATGGCGATGATTGCTAAATCAACTGGTTCTGGTATTGCTTTAATATTTGGATAAGCTGGAATTCCTAGTACATTATGGCGCTTGGGATTAACTGGAAAAATCGTACCCCCAAAAGGATTGCTCATCAGATTCCAGAGAATTGTGCGACCGACACTGCCGACTCTATCGGTAGCACCAATTACGGCCACACTTTCTGGGGCAAATATTGAGTTTAGGGGCTGCTGCTCCGACCGGAGAATATCATAAGCGGGATCTGTAGTTTTTTGAGGTGTTTGTACCATTTTTTATTCCCCTTTTTTTAAGTTGATTATTATTTGTTTGTCGATCAACTTCTCTTTAATTTTAACGTAAAACTGGACTTGCTTGATATTGCTTAGAAGCTCTGTACTTGTCCAGGTAATCAATTCGTATAAATCTTAAATTAATCTTAAAAATACTTTAATTTTTTGCTCAACAAATATACACTTTTACTAGCACATATTTTATCAAATAAAACCTAAAACGTCAAATCAATATAGATGTAAAATATTGTGAGAGATAAATTTCTCTATTTCAACAATTAATAATTAATAATTAGCTCTTTTTCAAAGAAGAGGATTGACTAAAATAATTTTTTTTCTTTGTTTATTTTTTTAGGGCAATAGCCCGTGGCGCAGCCAAGAAAAGGCTTTAAACTTTAATTATTCGGTAAATATTAAATTCTAGGTGTTTAGTATATTATAAAACTATTTTTATTAATTATCAAGAGAGACTAAGTAAGGTGAGGAAACAGAGATTACTAGTAATAGATTGAGCAAATCGGATGATAAATTCAGTACCTTACCAATGACTGAAAAATGATATTATATTGTGTTATGATAATTATTTATAAATAAAATTTAAGAATTGACAATAGCGAATAAATACTGAAATCACCCTTACTTTTTTCCTTTTTCCCCTCCTAACTCCTGTAGATCGCCAATCTAACGGCTCTCCTACCTGACTCCTCATAACCCTTATTTATAAGTATTCAAATGTTAGCGCAGCTCCCCTGGAAGGGGCTAGCGTAGCTCCCCCGAATGGGGCACATGATATTATATTGTGTTTTGACATTCTTGGAGGTAAAACTCAAACTTTTGCGGAAAAGATTTATATTGTTTAATTATTTCTAGGTCGTCC
Source organism: Microcoleaceae cyanobacterium (assembly GCA_049647275.1). Taxonomy (GTDB): domain Bacteria; phylum Cyanobacteriota; class Cyanobacteriia; order Cyanobacteriales; family Microcoleaceae; genus JASJEE01. The sequence continues at coordinate 4,986 of JBARXI010000365.1, read as the reverse complement.
TGCATAGTAATGGTGAAAATATATATTTTTTAATTTCTCCTCTACTCCCAAACCTCCCAAATCTCCCACACTCCTCTCCTTCCTGTACCATTACTATGCACCACCACCTATTTATAGTCTTTTATGGTGTGATATGTTAAAATATAGCATTTCCCATACTGATGAGGTACAAAATTTGCTGGTTTTAGGTGTTAGGTGGTAGGTGGTAGGTTTGAGGTGAAGTTGTGAAAATTATTTATTTGTTTCTGTGTTTACCAAGCGAATTATAGTACTGATAAGGTCTATAATTAGTTTTTTTTAGGCAGCGGGGGGAGAACTTGAAAGCTGTACCGCACCAAGAGCGAGAAACGCTATATACAAATTGATTAATAACTTTAATTTTACCAATAATATTTTGATTAAATTCAGATAATTCTTGAGCCGGAATCCAATATTCTTGGTGGTGTGAATCTCCTACAGTTTTAACAGAATATCTCTTGATAAATTCAGCTCTTACTTGAAATTGTGTTACATAACCAATATATCCAGATACTGCATCTTTCGTATTCCAATTTCGTGCTATTTGTACCGCATACTCTTCATTTAGAACAGGATAAAAAAATGGTTGGAACGGTAAACGAGGCGGAAAAGCACAATAATTACTTTCTTTAATTAATTCCATCTCCTTCTTTCCTACTGGTCTAAATAAAGTTATTATTTCTTTAACCAAGATATCCATGCACTCCAATTTTCTACTAATTTTGCTAACTTAGAATAACCTAAAGCTCTCGGATGAGCGCCATCATTTTCTGCCACTTCTCGTCGCCAATTTTCCGATTTATTTAATGGTGTAAAAACATCTAAATAAGGAATATTTAGCTCTAGACATACTTGGGCAAACTGGTCAGATAAGTTAGCAATTCTGATATTATGTTCGGCATCTTCTACAGGCGGAGGGCTTATCATTAATACTGGAAAAATCTCTTTTGCCTGAGTTAAAATCTGGCGCATATTTTCGATTGATTGATTCCTTTCTACACGAGTTTTACCTGCTTCTAAGGTAGTGTCATTCGCACCAAAAGAAAATATAATTTTACCATTAATTTCTGACGATAAACGACAAGAAACTTCTCTAAACCAACGATTTTTTATGTCAGTGCTAGTTTCTCTTCTTACTCCAAGATTATAGTATGTAATATCATGTCCTTGACTATAAGCTGTCTGGCAAATTCTACCCGCCCAACCTAAACAATTAGGGTCTCCTGTACCATTAACAAAAGAGTCGCCAATAAAGCAAATTCTGATTTCCATCTAGTTACTATTATGTCCGATTGAATAGTTATAAATAAGTGAACAGGGAGAAAGAAGTTCAACAATTAATAATTAATAATTAATAATTACCTCTCCTGAAAAGGGATAGGATTGACTAAAATATTTTTTTTTCTTTCCCCTTGAAATAAGAGGCTTTAAACCTTAATTATTCGGTCAAGAAGTAGAGGGCAGCAGAAAGTTTTTCGTTTGCGAATTAAGGGGATATGATATTACTCTCAAAATAAAATTAAGAGCTAATAATAATTATTGATGATTGTGTAAGTCATTTAATCTATTCTGCCAATAGTAGATAATCCTTCTACAATTACATGGGGAGTGTAACAAGAACCGTTCCATTCACCATCATTTCCCAATGTTACTAATTGCTTTAATGCTGTATAAACATTACCAGCAACCATTGTATTTTTAACACGACCAACTATTTCACCTTTTCTAACACGATAGCCAAGTTCAACATTAATAGAAAAGTCACCAGAAATACCAGCACCACCACCTAGAATTTGATCCACTATAATTGCATCATCTAACATCGCAGTTGATTCCTGCAGCGATCGCTCTCCTGGCTTAACCATGAAATTAAATAATTCTGGTGTGGGATAGCTACCTAAGTCTGGGCGAAACCCATTTCCAGTAGTTCCACTGCCCAATAATTTACCAGTAGTTCGGTCTGTATAAAATAGTTGTAAAATACCATTTTCAATAAATACGATCGGGCGGGTAGGAGTACCTTCATCGTCAAAAGGACAACTAAAAGCTCCTTGGTTTGGTTGTTGAGAAATCGTAATTTGTTTGTTGGTGACAACTTCCCCTAGGCGATCGCTCCAAGGAGAAGCACCTTCTAGTACCTGTTTGCCGTTCAAAGCTGCAGAGATGCTACTCCAGAGTAAGTCTGCCGCTTTAGCTGTAAACAAAATAGGCACTTGACCCCTCGGAGGTTTCACATTTTTTTGTGCCCAATTTAATCTTTGCAAGATTTGGTTTGCTACTTTCTTGGGGTCGAGGCTATTTCGTTGGATTTGACCATCGGATATATTTAGGAAGTCGTCACCTCTGACCCAATCAGTTTCTATATAGCCACTGAGAGTTGTATCTGTATGACTACAGTCTAGTCCTAATGAATTGATCAGACGGGTAGATTCTATTTCACAATCCCATTCTCCGTTACAAAGGACATCTCGATAGGCTTCTCGAATTAATCCGATCGCTTCAGAACCCCAACTTACCAGTTGTTCTACTGGTACAAACATTCCTTGGTCGGGATAATGTTGATTCTTGGTTTTTGAGGCTAATTCAATATCTTCTGGTTGATTCAGGCTACTGATCGAGATGGCACGTTCTACTAAAGCTTTGGATGCCACAGGTCCGTGGGCTACTGCTAGTCCTGGACATCCATTCCGCCAAAGTCGGAGCGCTGTGCCTTCTGATTGGATACTTTCGAGTTGCTTGAGTCTATTACTTTCAAAAAATATGGGCCGGGAGTGCGATCGCGCTTGAAATACTTCTGCTGCCTCAGCCCCTGCTTTGGCAGCTAGTTCTAGCAGTTGTTCTGCTAATTGGTCATAGGACATTCTGTTTGGGATTTCTGAATTTTAGACAATGGAATTGTTAGTAGGATCTTACCAATGTCCAGTAACCAAAACTTAACTAAATATTAATTTCTTGTAGCAGCCAAAAACCAGCAAATGATTCAGATTCTGGATTTGACTGTACGGCCAGAAAATGAACTTGTTTGACTTTTGACTTGGCTTCTGAGAATCTTTTGGCTTCTGCAATAGTTGATGAATTTGTCAGACTTCCTAAAATCCAGCTATCGTTTCCTCCAGTCTCCAGTAAAACTCTAGCTGGAGGACCTTCATTGAATTTAATAAATGCTAACTCCAAACCAGACATCCAAGCGGCTAAGGGCTGGGATCTAGATGAGTAAATTATTAGACCAGGAATTTGGGAATTTGGTTTGAAGTCCATTATGCCTAGAGGAAAAGCTTCTCCAAAGTCAATATCCCACTCTGGCATTTCTGCAAAAGCCTCTGCTTCTAAACTGACAAATGTCCACTTCTCTCCAATCAGAGCATCTGGTAGAGGTTGAGGTGAGGCACTCATATATTGAGCTGAGGGAGTTGTTCCTGGCTGATAACCTGGATGAGTGGGATACACTTGCTCCATTCTTTGTTCTAGCCACTGGTTTAGTGCGTAGGTACGACGACTAAGAGCCACCGGAATTGCCAATTCTTCACAAGCTTTGGTAATCATGTTGTTCATCTGCCGACGGAAAAAGCGGATTTTTTGAGGTGCTTCTGGAGCATCAGCGATCGCTTTTTCAATAGCATTTCGTAACCAAATAGAGTTTACTTGTTGGTTATTTGTAAATTCTGAGTAACGATATAAAGAGTCGGTGGAGTTTTTTGTACCTAGGGGGCTCTGGCAAATCAAGAGTTCCCACAGTTTTTTTTGTCTTTCGTCTAGTATTGGACGACTATAAAAATCTAGTTCCCAGATAGTTGCCATGCCTTGCTCTCAATATTAGTCCCTTTCATTTTCATTTATATGATAGGTCTTTAGGAACAAGCTACCTATAGTATTTCAATTTAGACCAAAAAAATGCCCCATCGGGGCTTTTTTTTTACTTTGTTATATTTTAGATTAAAAAAAGAGTCGGTCAGAATTTTAGAGTTCTGACTATAAAGATTGGTTGAATGCTAATTTCGGATCTGAGGCTATGCTATTGATGCACTGACCAAAACTTCAGAATTGTGCTGACCAATACCACCTAGCCATCCTCCTGAAGACTGCAATAGTTGAGAACGACTGATAATCATTAATTCGAGATCGGGCATTTCTTCCCGACAGTGAGGACAGTACCAGTAAATTGTATTATGGCGTGCATGGCGAAGTAATGTTGTAGAACAGCAAGGACAGGTATGCATAATATCCTCCAAATTTATTAAAAAAAAAATTGACACGGCTAACAAATAATCTCTAACAAATAAGTGAATATTTGAGACTTTCAAGGAGATAAGATTAACCTCTGTAATGCTAGTCTCGGATTAATTTGTCTGAGCCACAAAAACTGTATTCAAAAAATTTCAAAAAATTAAAAAAAATGTTACTTTAATTAACTTAAGACCCTAGCGAGCGGGTGCGTATAGTTTATATAAAGTTAATAAGCCAACTACAATTAAAAGCTGAACAAGCCATGGGGCGCAAGCAAAACCCCAGAAGAAACAAACTAACCCGCTCAAGATAGCTAGGACAAATAATATGTCTTCAGAGGTACGGTTATAAATCCAGACAGAACCTACAGAAACCGTTAATAAAATGATATAAGTTGATTCCATACTTTACCTCCACAATCAATAACTTATCTATCAGCGTTAGGATGAGTTGCTGACCTTGCTACTAAAGTTAATCCTCAAATATGAAGAACTCGTGAAGATAGGGAATTTTGTCACAAAAGTTGACACTTTGAGTGAAGATGTATCGGTATATACTAATTAATTTTGAATAAGTAGATAGGCAGAAATAAACGAAGGTATCTCAACAAATGTTAATAGGCTAAAATTCTTTTCCCTTCTGTCTTCTCTATCTTCTCTATCTTCTCTATCTTCTCTATCTTCTCTATCTTCTCTATCTTCTCTATCTTCTCTATCTTCTCTATCTTCTCTATCTTCTCTATCT